>NZ_JAXDEQ010000023.1:0-92669 GCF_035065025.1 Pseudomonas sp. YuFO8
AGCCGAAGACGGCTTCCACGAATAGGCCTTATACATAGATGCAACGGGGCGACGGTTTTTTAAAAGCGGGTAGACAGTGGGGGCGAGTCCATACATAGGAGCTGGCTTGCCAGCGAATGGCTGCGCAGCAGCCCCAGGCTTGATGGCGTATATTCGGCAAATCCCTATTGCCTGCGCAGCCAACCATGAAACAGACCCCCGACGACCTCGAACAGATCACGTCCACCACCCTGGGCCATTACAACTCGGTGGCCGAAGGTTTCCGCGAAGGCACCCGCGATCACGATGTCAGCCAGAACATCGATGCGCTGTTGCGGCATATCCAGGGTAAAGCGCCGTTCGACATTCTCGATTTTGGCTGTGGTCCCGGTCGCGACTTGCAGACGTTTACGCGAATGGGCCACACAGCGGTCGGTCTCGACGGATCGGAGAAGTTTGCGCAGATGGCCCGGGAGGACAGCGGTTGCGAAGTCTGGCAGCAGGACTTCCTGAAGCTGGATTTGCCGGACGAGCGTTTCGACGGGATTTTTGCCAATGCGGTGCTGTTTCATATCCCGCGCCAGGAGTTGCCTCGGGTGTTGAAGGAGCTGCGTGCGGCGTTGAAGCCGAAGGGTGTGTTGTTCAGTTCCAATCCCCGTGGTGAGAATCAGGAAGGCTGGAACGGGCCGCGGTATGGGGCGTATCACGATCTTCAGGCGTGGCAGCAGTTGCTGACCGAGGCGGGGTTTGTGGAGCTGGAGCATTACTACCGGCCGGCGGGGCTGCCGCGGGAGCAGCAGCCTTGGTTGGCGAGTGTGTGGCGCAAGCCTGCGTAGCCAGTGCGGACGCCATCGCCAGCAGGCTGGCTCCCACAGTTGATCGCATGCACCTGTGGGAGCCAGCCTGCTGGCGATGAGCGCGCAGCGCTCGCCTTACTGCACTTCTTTCTTCGGCTCTTGGATCCTGTACCAGGCCACATACAACGCCGGCAAAAACAGCAGCGTCAGCAAGGTGGCGACAATGATCCCGCCGATCATCGCGTAGGCCATCGGCCCCCAGAACACCTCCCGGGCGATCGGGATCATGCCCAGGCTCGCCGCCGCGGCGGTCAGCAGGATCGGCCGGCGACGATGTTCGGTGGCTTCCACCACGGCATCCCAGGGTGACGACCCTTGCGCCACGAACGCGTCGATCTGGGTCACCAGGATCACCGAGTTGCGGATGATGATGCCGATAAGCGCCAGGATGCCGAGGATCGCCACGAAGCCCATCGGCGTGCCGGTCGGCACCAGCGCCAGCACCACGCCGATCAGGCCCAGTGGCGCGACGCTGGCCACCAGGAACATCTTCTGCACGCTGTGCAGCTGGATCATCAGGAAGGTGGCCATCAGGAACACCATCAACGGTACGACCTGGTTGATCGGCCCCTGGGCCTTGGCGCTCTCCTCCACCGTACCGCCCGTGGCGACCTTGTACCCCGCCGGCAACGAGGCGGCGAATGTGTCGATGTCCGGCTTGAGCAGTTTCACCAGGTCGGTGGGCTGGATATCACCGATCACCGCGGTCTTGATGGTGATCGTCGGCTTGCGGTCACGACGCCACACCAGCGGTTGCTCCAGCTCGTAACGCACAGTGGCAAACGCCAGCAGCGGAATCGAGGTGCCGCCCGGGGTGAGGATCTGCAGGTTCTGCAGGGTTTCCGGCGAACCCCGTTCGGCGTCCACCGCGCGCCCGACCACGTTGATCAGGTAGATGTCGTCGTCGACCTGGGTCACCGTGGAACCGCTGACGATACTGTTCATCAGGTTCGCCACGTCTTCGGACGACAAGCCAAGCTGGCGCGCCTTGTCCTGGGCGATGTCGATGCGTAGCACCTTGCCGGGCTCGTTCCAGTCGTAAATGATCTCGCCGATGTGCGGGTTCTTGTCCAGCACGGTCGCCAGATCGATGGCGTGCTTGCGCACCTGGTCGATGTCCGGGCCGCTGACGCGGTACTGGATCGGCCGCCCCACGGGCGGGCCCATCTCCAGTGCCTGGACGAAACTGCCGATGCCGACGAAGTCTTTGCGCAGGCGCTCACGCAGGCGATCGCTGAGGGCTGTGCGCGTCTCGAAGTCCTTGGCGACGATCACCAGCTGTGCGTAGTAAGGGTTCTGCAGTTGCTGGTCGAGGGGCAGGTAGAAACGAATCGCGCCCTGGCCGATGTAGGTACTCCAGCGCACGATGTCGGGGTCGCCCTTGAGGGTCGCTTCCAGCTTGTCCACGGCTTTGCGGGTTTCATCGATGGAGGCGTTTTGCGGCAGGTTCAGGTCCACCAGGATTTCCGGACGATCCGAGGCCGGGAAGAACTGGTTCTGCACAAAACGCATGCCGACAACCGACAAGGCGAATATCAGCATGGTGATGCCAATCGCCAACCAGCGATTGCGCATGCTCCACAGCAGGCCGCTATTGAAGGCCCGCCCCAAGCGCCCTGGCTCGGCCGAGTGCGGCTTAACATTGACGCTGAGGATGTGCACGCCGATCACCGGGGCGAACAGCACCGCCACCACCCACGAGACCATCATGGCCACGGCGATCACCGCAAACAGGGTGAAGGTGTATTCACCGGCCGAGCTGCCATTGAGGCCGATGGGGACAAAACCCGCCACCGTCACCAGGGTGCCGGTAAGCATCGGGAACGCGGTCGAGGTGTAGGCAAAGGTCGCGGCCTGCTCCTTGGTTTCGCCCAATTCCAGGCGCGAGACCATCATCTCGACCGTGATCATTGCGTCATCCACCAACAGGCCCAACGCGATGATCAGCGCACCGAGGGAAATCCGCTGCATGGTGATGCCGCTGTATTCCATGAACACAAACACCATCGCCAGTACCAGCGGGATCGAGCACGCCACCACCAGGCCGGCGCGTACGCCGAGGCTGATGAAGCTGACCACCAGCACGATCACCACGGCTTCGAACAAGGCACTGGTGAACCCGCCAACGGCGGCTTCCACCACCACAGACTGATCGGACACGTTGTGCACGCCGACGCCCACCGGCAGATTGGCCGTCAGCTCGCTGATGCGCTGGTGCAGGGCCTTGCCGAAGTCCTGGATGTTGCCGCCCGTTTGCATGGCAATGGCCAGGCCAATGGCGGGTTGGCCATTGAAGCGAAACTCCGGCGTCGACGGGTCGACGTAGCCACGCTGGATGTCGGCAATGTCGGCCAAGCGATAGAAGCGATCATTGAGGCGCAAATTGACGTTGGCCAGATCCTTCTCGGAAATGAACTGCCCGGACGTGCGCACGGAAATCCGCTCGGGACCGGCTTCGATGACCCCGGCCGGGGTCACCGCGTTCTGGGCCTGCAGGCTTTGTACGACTTGCTGTTCGTCGATACCCAGCGCCGCCAGCTTGCGGGTCGAGAAATTCAGATAGAGCACTTCGTCCTGTTGGCCGACCATCTCGATCTTGCCCAGGCCCGGCACACCGCGAATCTCTGCGCGCGCCTGCTCTACGTAGTCGCGTAACTGACGCAGCGACAGGCCGTCGGCGGTAAAGGCGTAGATCGAACCGAACACGTCGCCGAACTCGTCGTTGAACGACGGGCCCTGGATGCCCTGGGGAAACGAGTAGCGAATGTCGCCGATCTTCTTGCGCACCTGGTACCAGATTTCCGGAATGTCCTTGGCCTTGGTGGTGTCGCGCAAGTACACGTAGACCGTGGATTCGCCGGGACGGGTGTAGCTTTTCACGTAGTCGAGGGAATCAAGCTCTTCGAGTTTTTTCTCGATACGGTCGGTGACCTGCTTGAGGGTTTCTTCCTGGTTCGCACCCGGCCAGCGGGTCTGGATCACCATGGTCTTGATGGTGAACGACGGGTCTTCCTCGCGTCCCAGGTTGAGGTACGAAAACACGCCCATCAACAGTGAGACAAACATCAAATACCAGACGAACGACTGATGCTTGAGGGCCCATTCGGATAAGTTGAAACTCCCTTTCATTGTGGGCTGCCCTCGTCGACTTTCACTTTTTGCCCCGGCTTGAGGCTGTTCACACCGGCACTGACCACTCGCTCGCCGGCCTTGATATCGTTGGCCAGCACCACCGTGCTGTCCGTGCGTCTGACGATGCTGACATCCCGTGGGGAAACGGTTTGCGTCTGCGCATCGATGACCCAGACGCGGTTTTTACCATCGACCTCCTGCAAGGCGCTCAGGGGCAGTTCGATGCGCGGCTTGACCGCGCTCTTCAAGGTCACGCTGATCGCCGTGCCGAGACGAAATGCGGGCGGCGTCTCGGTCAGCGTCAGGCGCGCGCGGCGTGTGCGCGTTGCGCTTTCGGCCTGGGGCTCGATTTCACGCACGGTGGCCGTGGTGGTAATGCTCGGGTTCAGTTGCGAGGCGACCTGAAACACCACGTCGGCGGGCAACTGCTCGATCAGGGTGTCGGGCAAGTCAATCACCGCTTCCTTGATGTCCGGCTGCGCCAGGGTCACCACCTGCTGGCCCGCGGTGACGACTTGCCCGGCTTCGGCAGCCCACGCCGTGACCACGGCCTTGTGATCGGAGCGCAACTCAACGTAGTTGAGCTGATCCCTGGCCTGGCTGACCGCGGCCTTGGCCTGGTCGAGCGAGGCCTGGGTGGTTTTCAGATCGGTAATTGCACTGTCGAGTTGCGCCTGTGAGCCCACCCCGCGATCGAACAGTTGTTGCTGGCGTCGGGCGCTGGCCTGGGCATTGATGAGCTGCGCCTGGATACTCGCCAGGTCGCCTTCGGCCGAACGCAACTGGTTCTGCTGGTCGGTGGGGTCGAGCGTGGCGAGCAAGGCACCTTTTTCGACTTCGGCACCGACATCGACGCTGCGACTGGCAATGCGCCCCGGCACGCGGAAGCCGATGTTGCTTTCATAGCGGGCCTGGATGCTGCCAGCGAATCGCCCCAGGTTTTCTTCGTCGAGGGCTTTGACCTTGATGGACAGCACCGGACGCACTGGCTCCGGAGCGGGTTCTTCTTTCGAGCAGGCCGCCAGCATCACACTGGCGAACACCAATAGCAGGCGCTTCATGGCTGAGCCCCCGCAGTCAGGTCCTTGTAGGTGTCTTCGGCGATTTCCACCTTCACACCGGGGTGCAGCAACTGGCCCCCGGCGATCACGACTTTTTCACCGCCGGTGAGCCCGGCGCTGATGATGACTTTACCGGTCAGGTAGCGGCCCACCGTGACGTTGTGCAGTTGCGCCTTGCCTTCGCCATCCACCAGCCACACCGCCGGCTGGCTGATGTTTTTGGTCAGCGCCGACCACGGCAGCTCCACGGCGGATTTGCCCCGGGTATTGGCGGTGGCACTCACCACCGAACCCAACTGCATGCCTGGCGGCAAGGCGTCGAGGGTGACCTTGACCTGCACCGTACCGGTTTGCTCGGAGACGGCCGGGGTCACTTCGCGCACGGTCCCGGTGGTCTTGATCGCCGGGTTATCCAGCAGGCTCACCACCACCGCTCGATCCGACGGCGGCTCGGCCAGCAGCGATTCGTAGACGTTGAACACCGCATCGCGGTCGCCGTCCCGGGCCAGGCTGAAAATCGGTACCGTGGCCTGCACCACCTGGCCAACCTCGGCCTGGCGTGCTGTTATCACGCCCGGCGCGTCGGCAATCAACGCCGTGTAGCTCAGCTGTTCACGGGCGTTGGCCAGTTGCGCCTGGGCCGCCGCCAGCGAGCTTTGGGTGCTGCGCAAGGCCGCCTGGGCGGAATCGTATTCGCTTTGGCTGGTATAGCCCTTGGGCAAGAGTTTTTGCTGGCGCACGAAGGCGGCGGCGTTCTGTTTGACCTTCGCCTGCTCGGCGACGACCTGTGCCTGGGCCGAATCCACGTTGGTCTGCAGGTCCTTGGGATCGAGCCTGGCGAGCACCTGCCTGGCCGAAACCCGGTCGCCGACATCCACAGTACGCTGGATGATCTTGCCCCCGACGCGGAACGACAGCTCGGTTTGCACCCGGGCCTGGACATCGCCGGTCAACGTGATGTTGACGGCGTAGTCGGCCAGCTTGACCTCCTGCACGAAAACCCGTGGCCGATCCTTCTCGACCGGCTTTTCTTTGTCGCAAGCACTCAGCAAAGCCAGGAGGCTCAAGCCAAGCGCTATTTTCAATCCGGGAACAGCCATGCAGACTCCTTTGCGTTTAACGGGCGCGATTCGTCTGTCAGCTTAGAACAGGGTTTAATCTTCGCCTACGCAATAATCATCATTTCCACTGCAGGAGCTGCCGCAGGCTGCGATCTTTTGCGTTTGAATGATAAAGATCAAAAGATCGCAGCCTGCGGCAGCTCCTACAAGGTCACAGGGAACGTCCTTCATGCTAAAAACCCTCGCGGTGGCCAATTACCGCTCGATCAATAAACTGGTGATTCCGCTGGGCCGGCTGAACCTGATTACGGGTCCCAATGGCAGCGGCAAATCCAATCTCTATCGAGCGCTGCGCTTGCTGGCGGAAACCGCCCAGGGCGGTGTGGTCAATGCATTGGCCCGCGAGGGGGGACTGCATTCGACCTTCTGGGCCGGCCCGGAAACCATCAGCCGGCGCATGCGCAATGGCGAAGTGCCGATCGAGGCGACCGTACCACGGGGCGTGAAGCGCCTGCGGCTGGGATTCTCCGGGGAAGACTTCGGTTACTCGATCAGCCTCGGGCTGCCCGACTCCAACGGTCACTTCATGCTGCCCGGGCACAGTACGCCTATTCCGTCGCGGTTCAGCCTCGACCCGCAGATCAAGCGCGAGTGCCTGTGGGCCGGGCCGTTCTATCGGCCAGCGAGCCTGCTGGTGGATCGCGACGGCCCGCTGATCCGCGCTCGGGCCAACCGCAGTTGGGACGTGCTGGCTCAACACACGCCGAATTTCGACAGCCTGTTCGATCAGGTCGGCAGCCTGCGTACCTCGCCAGAAGTGCTGGAAATGCGCGAGTTCATCCGCCGCTGGCGCTTCTACGATCACTTTCGCAGCGACGCCGACGCCCCGGTACGACAGCCGCAACTGGGCACCCGCACGCCGGTGCTGCACCACGACGGCAGAGACCTGGCGGCGGCGTTGCAGACCATCATCGAAATCGGTGACCCCGAGGCATTGCGCAACGCGATCAGCGACGCCTTTCCCGGCGCGCGCCTGCACATCGAGCCGCTGGCCGGCGGGCGTTTTGCTATCGAGTTTTATCAGGAAGGACTGTTGCGACCGTTGTCGGCAGCCGAGCTGTCGGACGGCACCTTGCGGTATTTGCTGCTGGTGGCGGCGCTGCTGACGCCCAGGCCGCCGACGCTGATGGTGCTGAACGAACCGGAAACCAGCCTGCATCCGGATCTGCTGCCGGCGCTGGCGCGCTTGATCATCCGCGCGTCCGCACAGTGTCAGGTGTGGGTGGTGTCCCATGCGCGGCGGTTGATTTCGGCGTTGCAGGAAGATCCTGAATGCAATTGCATCGTACTGGAGAAGAATCTCGGGCAAACCGGGATTGTTGGGCAGCGGATGCTGGATGAGCCGGCGTGGTATTGGCCGGATTGACCGGCCAACCTTTCTGATGTGCCTTCAGATAGAGCGACGAATGTTGGCCGCTCTGGGAGCTGGTTGCTGCGCAAGGAGCTCGATAGAGCTCGAAGGCACCCGCCCCTTGTTCGTCACAAAACTCATCAAGGCAGCTTCAGTCCCGGGCTTTTTCACAGCCCAATAAGTCCCCACTCTCGATGCTAACGCCAACGTTGTCAGCCCTAAAGTGACATACCCCAGTATTGCGCCTGCCTCAGGTTTATCGGCGATTGCCACAGCGGCACTTGCAACCCCCACCAGACCTGTGGTGAGTATCGCGTTACTGGCCGTCACCGTGCTCGCTGCCGCAAAGGCCTGTCTGGCCGGTAATTTTCTCAATGCACCCAATCTCAAGGCATCCTTGGCCAAGTTATAGGCGGGGATGGGACGGGACATGCCCAGTCGCACATTCAACACACTCATCATGCTTGCGATCAATCGGCCTATTTCGGCAAACCGCCCCGTCGGATCACTGAGATTCACCGGATCCCCCAAACAATACGCATACGAATTCAACTCGCCCTGCCCAAACGGACTCAGCCGGTCAGGGCTGTTGAAACGCATCAGCACCGGGTTGAACGCCCGATGCCCGTTACCCAGCAAATAATACCCGGTCACCGGGTCAAGACGTTCGCCGTTAAAGCCGAGAAGACTGCTCAGACCGCTTTCCACCCGATGATGACCATAAGCTGTGTAGACCTGTGGCAACGGCCCCACCGAATCAATCAGCTGCAACACGGAGCGCTGTTGATCGGTGGCCAGCAACTGGCTCTTGAGGGTGTCGTTCTCGCTCGATTGCACGGCGAGCAGTTGCTCGCCGTGCTGAAATACAGAATGACTGGTCTGTCCCTGCCTTTCCGTTACCAGATGCTGATGACGATAGAAGCGTTGCACGCTGGCCTGGTCGGCGCACTCGAGCCCTGTGATCTGGTCCAGCGCGTCATAGTGATACCGACACATAGGGGTAGGTACAGCTGTCATCGCGGGAGCCTCCTGGTCGAAGGCCAATCTTGCACCCATACCGGAGCCTCGGGCACCTAGCAGAACTGCTAGGTGCCGAGTGGTTTTAATGTGCGGTTACGCACTTGGATCGTTCCCACGCTCTGCGACTGGAGGCATTCCCACGCAGAGCGTGGGAAGATAAAAAAACGCCGACGCTCTATCAGCCGTCGGCGTTGAAAACCTTGAAGAGGTTTACCTGGTGAATCAGAACGCTGGCAGTACCGCGCCGCTGTACTTCTTCTCGATGAATGCTTTCACTTCCGGGCTGGTCAGGGCCTTGGCCAGTTTCTGGATGGCGGCGCTGTCCTTGTTGTCTGGACGGGCTACCAGGAAGTTCACGTATGGCGAATCCGGACCTTCAATGATCAGCGCGTCTTTCGCCGGGTTCAGGCCCGCTTCCAACGCGTAGTTGGTGTTGATCATGTCCAGGTCGACCTGATCCAGCACACGCGGCAACATGGCCGACTCAAGCTCCTTGAACTTGAAGTTGTGCGGGTTCTTGGCGATGTCTTTTGGCGTGGACACGGCGTTTTTCGGGTCTTTCAACTCGATCAGGCCAGCCTTCTGCAGCAGGATCAGGGCACGGCCGCTGTTGCTGCCTTCGTTAGGAATGGCAATGGTCGCGCCGTCCTTGAGCTCGGCCAGGGTTTTGACTTTTTTCGAGTAGCCACCGAACGGTTCAACGTGAACACCAATCACGGTGACCAGGTTGGTGCCTTTGCCTTCGTTGAAGCTTTTCAGGTATGGCAGGGTCTGGAAGTAGTTGGCGTCCAGACGCTTCTGGTCGACCTGAACGTTCGGTTGAACGTAGTCGGTGAAGACTTTGATTTCCAGGTCCACGCCTTCTTTGGCGAGGCTTGGCTTGATCAGTTCAAGAATCTCGGCGTGTGGAACCGGGGTCGCCGCCACCACCAGTTTCTCGCCAGCCTGGGCCAGGCCCGCAGTCAGGGCAGCCGCCAGTGCGGTGAACAACAGAACCTTTTTCATGCAGTGTCCTTATCGAAAATCACGGTCGCTTGTGGCGACGGCTAGATATTTAAGTGCCAGTGAAGTGCTATCGCTGGCGTGACGCGGACAATACCGGGATTTTTTATTCCCGAACAATATCTTTTATTCACTTTCATATTCCATTTTGTTCATACAGCTCTGGCCCACACATTCAACTGTAGGAGCTGGCTTGCCAGCGATGGCGTCCGACCAGAAAAACCGCGTAAGCCCAATCGCGAGCAAGCTTGCTCCTACAGGAGGGCGGTGTGTTTCAGGAGTTGTTTCAAGGCTGCTTTTTCGGCGACGGAGCCGTTGCCAAGAATCTGTCGGAGTTGCCGTTCGATTTGCGCCAAACCTTCATCAGGCAAATTCAAATGCTCCGGCAGGATCTCGTCACCGGTACTCACCAACAGCGCAAAGTGAATGACGTTTTCCAGCTCCCGGGTATTGCCCGGCCAGCTGTGTCTCTCAAGTACCGCTTGTGCGGCCTCGCTGATCAGTGGCACTGGCAGGTCCAGGCGCTGGCTGTAGATGCCGAGGAAATATTCGGCCAGGGACAGGATGTCACCCACCCGCTCGCGCAGGGCCGGCAGTTCGAGCTGGCCTTCGCTGAGATAGTGGTAGAGCCGCTCATGGAATTTTCCGGCGGCAACCGCCTGGGCCAGGTCGATGCTGGTGGCGGCGACCAGGCGCACGTCCACCGGGCTTGGTTGATGCGCACCAACGCGGGTCACTTCGTGGTTTTCCAGGGCGGCGAGCAATTTGATCTGGATCGGCAGTGGCAGGTCGCCGATTTCATCCAGATACAAAGTGCCGCCGTTCGCCGAACCGAACCACCCGGCGCGACTGCTGGCCGTGCCGCTGAAACTGCCGGCGGCATAACCGAACAATTCGGCATCGGCGTAGGTCGGGCTGATCGCCCCACAGTTGACCGAGACGAACAATCCACCGCGATCACTGGCGCGATGTATGTGCCGCGCCAGCAGTTCCTTGCCGCTGCCGGTTTCCCCACGGATCAGCACCGAGATCGAGCGCGGCGCCAGTTGCTCCAGCTCCTGGCGCAGTTGCCGCGAACGCGGATCGACGAATACCAGCGCCTTGGCGCGGATGCTCAGGGGACTTTTTTCCGCGTCGGGAAAGGTCAGCAGCGGCTGGCCGAAGGTTTCAAAACTCATGGCAGGCTCCCGCCCAAATCCGCCAAAGGACGGGGGCGTTGAAAAAGACAAAAGGGTCAGGCGCGGCGCAGGGCGTGGTGTTCCATGCGGTTTTGCAGACGATAGAGATAGGCAAAACCCTGCTCCCAACGCTGATGACCCGACTTCACATTGATGTGCCCGGCACCTGCCAGGATCCCTGCTTCCGCGCCCCAGTTACGCGCCAGTTCCACAGCCCGCGGCGCGCTGACGGCGCTGTCGTTGTCAGAGCTGACGACCTGGCTGGGGAAGGGCAGCAGGTCGGTGGGGATCGGTGCGAAATTGCGCAGCGCCGGGGCGCATGCCGGGCGCTCAACGTCCGCCGGCGCGACCAGCAGGGCGCCACGTACCTGACGCAGAAACTGCACAGGTGCGGTCGCCGCCCAATGCGCGACGGTGATGCAGCCAAGACTGTGGGCGATCAGGATCACCGGGGTACTGTCGGCGGCAATCGCCTCGGCCAGTGCCGCCACCCAGTCTTCACGACGCGGCGTCAACCAGTCGGCCTGCTCCACCCTTGCGCTGTTCGGCAGGCTGTTCTGCCAGTGGCTTTGCCAATGATCTTCCGGCGATCCTTGCCAGCCCGGCACAATCAGGTAGCGAATGGATTCGTTGCGCATGGGGAGCTCTCCTGCTGCGTGTCTGTTCCTGATCGAGTATAGGGACGGGATTTATATTCGTTAAGGAATAAGAAGCTATTTATTAAGACCTATATAGAATATGACCCGCGCTCAACTGTAGGAGCTGGCTTGCCAGCGAAGGCGACTTGCCTGACACACCGCTTTCGCTGGCAAGCCAGCTCCTACAGGGGTGATGTGTTTGACAGAAATAAAAAAAGGGCCGCACCCTGCCAAGGAGACGGCCCCGGAAAATCGAAAATCTTTCAGCGCGCGGTGATCACCGACAACTTGGTAATACCTGCCCGCTCAATGGACGCCATGGCCCGTGCCACTTCGCCGTAATTCACCCCGTCGTCGGCCTGCAATTGCACCCGAACCTCCGGGTCCTTGGCCTTGGCCGCTTGTAGATTGAATTCCAGCAAATCGGGCTGGATTTCATCCTTGTTGATAAACAGCTTGCCGGCCCCGTCGATGCTCACCACTAGCGGGTCCTTCTGCTCCACCGGCGCCACGGCTTCGGTCTTGGGCAGGTTGATCGGGATCGCGTTGGTCAGCAGCGGAGCGGTGACGATGAACACCACCAGCAGCACCAGCATCACGTCCAGCAGCGGTGTCACGTTGATCTCGCTCAGCACCTCATCACTGTCTTGCGTGGAGAAGGCCATATCAGGACGCCTCCTTCACTTTCTGCGCGTTACCCGATGCCGCGCCTTTGTGCGCCGTCGGGTGGATCAACACGCGGAACGAGCTCTTCTGCGCCAGGCTGTAGAAGTCGTGGGCAAAGTCGTCGAGGTCCGCCGCCGTCAGCTTCAAACGGCGCAAGAAGTAGTTGTAAACCAACACCGCCGGTACCGCGACGGCGATCCCCACACCAGTGGCCACCAAGGCTGCACCGATCGGCCCGGCCACCGTTTCCAGGCTCGCCGAGCCCGCCGCGCTGATGCCCTTCAACGCCTCCATGATTCCCCACACCGTACCGAACAAACCAATGAACGGCGACGTACTACCGATACTCGCGACCACCGCCAACCCGGTTTCCAGCGAACGGCGCTCGCGCACGATCTGCTGACGCAAGGCCCGCTCAAGGCGATCCTGATGATTGATCGCCTGGCTCAAATCCGCTGCGTGTGGCGCCTCGCCCACCTGGATCGCCGCATAACCGGCCTGTGCCACCCGCGCTGCAGCGCCGGGCTGGGTTTCGGCCAATTCCGCGGCCGAATCAAGACTGGAGGCGGCCCAGAACTGCTTGTGAAACTTTCGATCCTGGGCCTTGAGGCGACCGAACTGCACACCCTTGAGCAACGCCAGGCCCCAAGTGGCGACAGAAAAAACCACCAGCAGCCAGATCACCGCGCTTTCGATGGATTCGAGTGGAGATGCCAATAACGTCATGGTGAATTCCTCATGTAAACGTTTCGCGCTAAATAGGTGTCGGTTTAATGAATCTTGAAATCTATGGGCACGCTGACCCAGCCGTCCTGGGCCACGTCACCCTGCTTGGCGGGCACGAAACTCCAGCGTTTCACGGCGCTCAGGGCTGCCTCATCGAGGGCCTCGCGGCCACTGCTTTTCTGAATCTGTATCTCGCCGGGCTTGCCGCTGGCGAGAACATGTACTCGTAACAACACCGTGCCTTCCCAACCGCGACGCTGGGCCAGCGACGGATATTCCGGCGCCGGGTTTTTCAGGTACGCGGCGTTGGCCGAGGCAGGCGTCACAGGCGCTGGCGCGGGTGGCGCGGGCGGTGCCGGTGCTGCAACCGGAGTAGCCGGTTGTGGCGGTGCGGGCGATTGCTCGACGGCCTTGGGCGCAGGTTTAGGTACTGGCTTGACCACGGGTTTTGGCTTGGGAATCGGTTTTGGCGCCGGTTTGGCTGCCAGCTCATCCACCACGGGCGGTGGCGGTTCGACCACCGCTGGCGGAGGTGGTGGTGGCGGCGGAGGCGGCTCAACCGCTGGCGGTGCCGGACGCGAAAACTCGATGGTCATCGGTGGAATTTCCGGCGGCACGATCGGCAATGCCTTGGTCGGCTGCTGATTGACCCAGTAAATCACCGCGCCGTGCACCAGCAACGCCAGCACACCGAGCAGGATCGCTTCGCGTCGGCTCAGGACGCCCTTGGGCGCACGCTGCAAACGCAGCTGGCCCAAAGGCACGCGGTGAACCCGCCCGAGGTCGACCAACTCACCACCTGGCGCGTGGCGCCAAAGCACCTCGTGTGCGCTGGCGGCGTTCTGGACATTGCCCATTGATTTACTCCCTGCGGTCTTTTTGCGAATTACCCGATACGGCGAACCCGACGTTCCCCCGAACGACGTATCGACGGGTTAATCATTGAGTCAGACGCTTATCTCTGAAAGTAATATTTGAAGTTATAGATAGACCCAAAACGAATATGAAAAAAGCTCGATTCGTTGCAGGCCATGTCGCGTAAGGGCTGCGGCCAGGCGGCCGAAAACACATGCTTTTCAGGCATTGAAAATATTCCCCCAAGGCATGGTTTTCGGCGCATCAGAAGTCGTAGCGACCAGTCACACCCAAGGTCCGTGGTGTCCCGAGCAAACCTTCGTAACCGCCGTTGGCGCCGGTCCAGAGGGTGGTGTAATAGGTTTTGTCGAAGGCGTTTTTCAGCCACAGCGAGACGTCCCACTGGCCCTGCTTGAAGTCGCCACGCAGGCCGGTGGACAGGTTGACCACGGCGTAGCTCGGGATCTGGCCGAAGTCCGAATCCTCCACCGTGCCCACCGCTTTGGAGCGGAACGCATAGCTGGCGGTGACGTACTCCTCGAAGCCGTTACTCAGGTTCCATTTGTATTCGCCGTTGGCGTTGCCGATCCATTTCGAAGCACCGACCACCTGGTGGCCGGTGAGATCGCAAGAGGCCGGGGCGCCTGGCGCCAGGCTGACTTCCGGCGGGCACGGCGCATCCTTGTAGGAGAGGTAGCTGACGTCGTTGTAGGAGCCGTTGATGTTCAACGTCAGGCCGCGCAACGGGATCAGCGTGCTGTCGAATTCCACGCCACGGGAGCGCACGGAACCGGCGTTGGTCAGGTATTGCACGCGGTTGACATCGTCGTAGGCGTTGGTCTGGTAGCCGTTGACCTGGGTCCAGAAGACGTTGGCGTTGAGCTGCAGGCGACGGTCCCAGAGGGTGCTTTTGAAGCCGAGTTCGGCGTTGTTGGCGCGCTCGGTGCCGATAAGCAGCGAGTCCGCGCCGGCGACCGGGGCAGTGCCCACGGCCAGGTTGACCCCACCGGATTTCTCGCCGTGGGACAGCGTGGCGTAGCCGAGCAGGCTATCGCTGAAGTGATAGCTGAGGTTCAGCAGACCCGAGGGGCTGGAGCTGTACTGGTTCAAATCGCCGGAGTCGTAAGCCCCGGCACGACCTTGTCTGACCGCCGCTGCTGCGCCAGCCACCGCCGCGCCACCCACTGGCGCATTACGGTCGACCCAGGCGCTTTTCTCTTCGTAGGTGCCGCGCACACCAGCGGTGAAGTCCAGCCGATCGCTGAGGTGCCAGGTGCCTTGGGCAAACAGGGCGAAGCTGTCGGTCTGGATGTGGCCTTTGCCGATGCTGGTGACGTTGGCCAGTGCACCCGCGGGCGTGCCATTCCAGATGTCCGCTTGCGGTCCGTTGTAGGTAAAGGATTTGTTATCCAGGTTGGAGCCGAAGTAATAGGCCCCGAGTACATAATCGAAGAATCCGCCGGTGGGCGAGGCCAGGCGAAACTCCTGGGAATACTGCTTATCCTCCACCGAAACGCCAGCGTTGTAGAAGGCGGTTACGTTCAGGCCGTCATCGTTGCGCGGAGTGAAATTCCACCAGCGATAGGCGCTGATCGAGGTCAGGGTGAAGTCGCTCGGCAGCGTCCAGTTGGCCTCGACCGACGTGCCGCCCTGATGCACGGTGACGTGCTGATCGTTGTTCAGGTTGACCTTTCGGTGGGTGCCATCGACCAGCGTGGCGCCCGCCGCATTGGCCCGGTTCTGATAGAGGTTGACGCCATTGATGGTCGGTCCGGTGTTGTACAACACGCGGGTGCCGGCGCTGGAATCCTCTTCGTTGTAATCACCAATCCAGCGCAGGTTGAACGACTCGTTCGGCTTGAACAGCAACTGGCCACGAAAGCCATCCCGTGAGCCGCCGTTCAGGTCGTGGCCGTCGTATTCGTTCTTGATGTCGCCATCGCTGCGGGTGCGGTAAGCGGAAAATCGACCCGCCAGTTCATCATTCAACGGACCGGAAATCGTGCCCTTGGTCTGGAAGTAACCGTCCTCGCCCACCGAGCTTTCGATGCTGCGCTCTGGTGTGAATGACGGCGCCCGCGTGCTGATGTTGATCACGCCCGCGGTGGTGTTCTTGCCGAACAAGGTGCCTTGCGGACCGCGCAGCACTTCGAGCTGCTCGATGTCCATCAAGTCGAACACCGCCATACCCGGCCGACCGAGGTAGACGTTGTCGATGTACAGCCCGACGCTGCCTTCCAGGCCATCGCTGGCCGGGTTGTTGCCCAGGCCACGGATCGACACGCTGGACTGGCGCGCATGCATGTAGGCGACATTGACGCTAGGGACCAGTTGCTGCAGATCCTGGATGCGATAGACCCGCTGGGTTTCCAGCACCTGGCCGCTGACCACGCTCATGGGGGTCGGTACATCCTGCGAGCTTTCTTCGCGACGGCGGGTGGTCACGGTCACGGTTTCCAGTTGAGCGCCATCGGCCTTGGCCGACGCGGCTTTCGTAGTAGCCTCTTGCGGGGTGGCAGTCTCGGCCGCGTAGCCTTGGGTCCAACTGGCGCTCCCCGCCAGCAGCAGAGCCAGGGGCAGGCGTTTGAGCCGTCGGGGTGTGAGGGGTGACGTTAGGTTCAACGGACTCATGAGGCGGCTCCTGTTCAAAAACACACAGCGACTTTTCAGCAGTGCATATTCTTTAAAGTTATTTATTTATGTTTTTACAAAGATTTACTGCATAAGAGATTGCCTTTATAAGGAGTCGACCTAATGCATATCCAATGCATTTCCCCGATATTTTTAATGTGAAAAATGCATATCGACTTGCGCCAGCTCCGCCACTTCATCGCCCTCGCCGATCAGCGCAGCTTCGTCGCGGGCGCCGTGGCGGTGAACCTGTCGCAGTCGGCGTTCAGCCGCAGCATCCAGGCGCTGGAGCACAGCGTCGGCTGTCAGTTGGTGGATCGCGGGCGCAAGGACCTGGCGCCGACCAAACAGGGTCAGGTATTGCTCGAGCACGCGCGGCGGCTGGTCAGCGGCGCGCAGCAGATGGCCAACGAGATCAGCCAGTTCAACGGCCTGGAGGCCGGCGAGTTGCGCTTCGGGTGCGGCCCGGCGCCCGCGGCGGGATTGATCCCGCGGGCGATCGGCAGCTTCATCGGTCGCTACCCCAAGGCGCGGGTGCAATTCCAGGTGGATGACTGGCAAAGCCTGAGCAAGCGCCTGCTGAGTGAAGAGTTCGAATTTTTCGTCGCCGACACCCGGCAGTTCGAGGCCGACCCGGACTACCTGACCCAACGCCTGCGCCCGCGCAAATGGCATTTCTGCTGCCGCGCCGGGCATCCCCTGGCCGCTCGCGAAAGCGTCAGCGCCGCCGAGCTGATGAGCTATCCGATGGCCGTGACCATCCGCCCGCCGAACCTGCGCAAAGTCATCGTCGACCTGAGTGGCCGGCCGGATTTCACACCCAATGTGGAATGCGAAAACAGCTACAGCCTGCTTGGAGTGGTGCTGCGCTCGGATGCGATTGGCATCGTCGGCGAGTATTCGGATGCGCTGCATAATGCCAAGGGTGAGTTGGTGCGCTTGAAGGTCGACGGGCTGGCCGATGACCTGGAGGAGCTGTACACCCGCTATGGGATTGTCAGTCGCGCGGGGTATCGGTTGTCACCGTTGGCGGAGGCGATGATTGCGCAGATCAAGGAGATTGATGCGCAGGATGATGAAGTGTGTTCGCTGGAGAATTTCGCTGTCTGATCTGGCCTCATCGCTGGCAAGCCAGCTCCTACAGGGGCTGGTGTACACCGATCCATTGTGGGAGCGGGCTTGCTCGCGAAGGTGTCAGCCCAGGCAAAGATGCATTCACTGCATGAAAACCATTCCCCAAACGCACTTGCCTCAACCCCGCCCCAACAGCGAAAAACCTCGCCTGTCTTTCGATCGGTGAACCCCATGTCCAACACCCCAAACCCCGTGCGCAACGTGCTGTACATCATGTGCGATCAACTGCGCCGCGATTACCTGTCGTGCTACGGCCATCCGCACTTGCACACCCCCAACATCGATCGCCTGGCCGCCGCCGGCGTGCGTTTCAGTCGTGCCTACACCCAAGGCACCATCTGCGGCCCGTCGCGGATGTCGGCCTACACCGGGCGCTATGTCAGCAGCCATCAGGTCGCCTGGAACGCCGTGCCCTTGCCGCTGGAAGAACTGACCATCGGTGACTACCTGCGGCCCCATGGCATACGTACCGCGCTGGTGGGCAAGACCCACGCCACGCCCAATCTCGATGCCTTGCAGCGGCTGGCCATCGACCCGCTCGGCGATCAGGCTTCGGTGCTGAACGAAGTCGGCTTCGAGCCATTTTTTCGGCATGACGGGATCTTCCCCGACGACCCGTTGTTCGATGACAAACGCGAATCCGCGCCCTACACCCACCATCTGCGCGACCTTGGGTTTACCGGGCGCAACCCGTGGCACGACTGGGCCAACGCGGCCGAAGGCGAACAGGGCGAAATCCTCAGCGGCTGGAAAATGCGCAACGCCCATCTGCCGGCGCGCGTACCGGAGCAGCATTCGGAGACCGTCTACACCACCGACCGCGCCCTCGACTTCATTGCCGAGCAGGGCGAGCAACCGTGGTGCCTGCACCTGTCGTACATCAAGCCCCACTGGCCCTACATCGCCCCGGCGCCCTACCACGCGCTGTATGGCGCAAAACAGGTGATCGAGCCGGTGCGTGCAGCGCAGGGCGAGGCCAGTGATCACCCGGTGTACAACGCGTTTCGCCAGCACGAGGAGAGCCTGAATTTCTCCCGGGATGAAGTGCGCTTGAACGTGATCCCGACGTACATGGGCCTGATCAAGCAGGTCGATGACCAACTCGGCCGGCTGTTCGATTCTCTCCAGAGCAGCGGTCGTTGGGACGACACCCTGATCGTGTTCACCAGCGACCACGGCGATTTTCTTGGCGATCACTACCTGGGGGAAAAAGAGTTTCTGCTGGAGCCGGCGGTGGGCGTTCCGCTGATCGTGCGCGACCCGCGCCCGACGGCGGACGCCACGCGTGGTTCGGTGGACGAGCGACTGGTGGAAACCATCGATGCACTGCCTACCTTCCTCGAGGCGCTGGGCTTGCCAGGTGCCGAGCATCGCCTTGAAGGACGCTCGCTGATTCCCCTGTTGCACGGCGTGCAAACCGACTGGCGCCGCTTTGCGATCAGTGAATACGACTACGCCTTTCAGGCACCTGCCCGGGAGCGGCTGCAGCAACCTATCGACCGTTGCCGCATGACCATGGTGCGCAGCGAGCGCTGGAAATACCTGGCGTATGACGGCTTTCGAGCGCAGCTGTTCGACCTGCTCAATGATCCGCAGGAATTACGGGACCTGGGTGCCGACCCGGCGTATGCCTCGGTTCGGGAGGAGCATGCGGGGTATTTGTTTGAGTGGGTGCGTGGGTTGAAGCGGCGCACGACCATCAGTCATCAGGAGATTGATTTGCGTGGGCAGCGGTTTCGCTACGGTGAGCCGGAAACCGAGAAAATGGTGCAGATCGGCGTGTGGTGAAAGAGCTTCGCGAGCAAGCCCGCTCCCACACTTGATCCGTGTACGCAGGACGAATGTGGGAGCGGGCTTGCTCGCGAAGAGGCAAGATCAGACGCCCGAGATTTCAGCCCCTTTGATAGTCTGACTACGCTGCCCCGCCACTCCCACCGGCACCTCCCCCTTGAGCGTCACACGCCGCACCACGCGGTCCTGGGTACCATAGTCATCCACCGCGTAATGCTGGGTGGAGCGGTTATCCCAGATCGCCACATCACCGACCTGCCAGCGCCAGCGCACGGTGTTTTCCTGGCGGATGACGTGGCTTTGCAACAGGCCGAACAAGTGCGCCGAATCGGCCTGGGAGTAACCCTTGATGCGCTTGACGAAATGTCCCAGCAGCAAGCTTTTCTCGCCGCTGATCGGGTGCACGCGCACCACCGGGTGCTCGGTCTCGTAGACGGTCGAAGTGAAGATCTTGCGGTAGCGCTCCAGCTTCTCCTCCGACACGTCCGGCTTGCCGCCTGCGTAGTCGTACTCGTTGCTGTGCACCGCCACGAGTTTGTCCGCCAGCTCGCGCAGCTCCGGCGCCAGTTCGTTGTAGGCCGTGGCGGTGTTGGCCCACACGGTGTCGCCACCGAAAGCCGGTGCCACCACCGAGCGCAGGATCGAGGCTTTTGGATAGGCGTCGACGAAGGTCACGTCGGTGTGCCAGGAGCTGGCACGCTGGCCTTGGGCGCCGTCCAGTTCCAGCAGGAAACGGGTGCCGTCGCGCACCGGCACAGTTGGGTGGGCCACGGGTTCGCCGAGTAGATGGGCGAAAGCTTCCTGACTCTGATCGTCGAGGTGGGTCTGCTCGCGGAAGAAGATCACTTTGTACTGCACCAGCGCCTGCTGGATCGCTTCGACGGTGCTGGCATCCAGTTCACCGGAGAGCTTCACGCCACGAATTTCGGCACCGATCCGACCGGCCACCGGATGGATTTCAAGCGCGTGAACAGCGGGTTTTACGGCTAAAGCGGCATTGCTCATGGGTTGACCCTCGATCGGACTGCTGACGGTTGAGCGGCAGCGAAACAACGCTCTATCTATATTCTTTTTAGATCTAATAGATATTCACATGCTTCGTTGACGGAATAAGAGCTTGCATTTAAAACCTCAACCAACCCTCGTCGCAAATGCCTTCGAGCTATTTTTAGGATGCCGGGAAAGCATATGGATCTTCGCCAGTTGCGCTACTTCATCGCCCTCAACGAACACCGCAGTTTCGTCCGTGCGGCGGACGCCATGGGCATCACTCAACCGGCGTTCAGCCGCAGCATCCAGGGGCTGGAGCAAGAGTTCGGCTGCGTGCTGGTAGACCGTGGCAACAAGGATCTGCGCCCGACACCCGAAGGCCTGGTGGTGTTGCAACATGCACGCAGCCTGGTGCAAGGCGCGGCATTGCTCAGCGCCGAAGTGACGCAGATGACCAAGCTTGATGCCGGTGAGTTGCGCTTCGGTTGCGGACCCGCCCCGGCGGTGAAACTGGTGCCGGATGCGGTCGCGCAATTCATCAATGCCCACCCGAAAGTGCGCACCTGTTTCGAAGTGGATAACTGGGAAAAACTCAGCCGCGCGCTGAGCCGCGAAGAGATCGAATTCTTCATCGCCGACATCCGTCATTTCGAAGCCGACCCGAACTTCCAGACCCAGGCCCTGACGCCCAAGCGCGGGGTGTTTTTCTGCCGTCCCGGGCATCCGCTGTTGGCCAAGGAAAGCCTGTCGACCAACGACATGTTCGACTACCCGCTGGCGACCACGCTGATCCCACCGGGCATCCGCAAACTGCTGGCGAACCTCAGTGGGCGCATGGATTTTTCCCCGACCATCGAGACCGAGCATTTCCCGGCACTGGTGAAAATCGTGCTGCAGTCGAACGCGATTGGGGTGGGCACAGAGGAAGCATTCGTCGACGACATTGCCCAGGGTTCGCTGGTGCTGTTGCACTGGCGCAATCTGCCGCAGAACATCGAAAGCATGAATGCCCGGTGCGGGATTGTCAGTCGCACAGGGTTCAGGTTGTCGCCGGCGGCGCGGGCGATGATCGAGATGTTGGTTGCCGTGGACAAGCAGGAGATCGCAGTCGCGGTTTGATGGTCTCATCGCTGGCAAGCCAGCTCCTACAAGGACGCGGCGATCCCTGTAGGAGCTGGCTTGCCAGCGAAGGCGTCGGCTCTGACACCAACGATTCAGAGCTTGGCAGCAGCCAACTCAGGCACCACCCAATCGCTCACCTTGAACGCCTTGCGAATCAGCTTCTGCTGCGAAGCCAGATCCACCGCATCCTGCAATTTACCCAGGAACACCGGATCCAGGGTCGACGGGAAAACCTCGCTCAAATTCTGGTCCTTCAAATCTTCGGTCAGAATCACCGATGGATAACTCGCGAGCCCCGACACCAACTGAATGTACGCCTCCTTGTTGCTGTCCTGAGTCAGCCACTGCACCGCCTGCTGCTGGGCCTTGAGCAATTTCGTCACCACCTCGGGATGCTCATCGACAAACTTGCCGTTGCCCACCAATACGGCCTGAACACTGCCCGCGCCGCCAAGATCCTTGGTGTTCAACGGCAACTCGGCCAAGCCCTTGGCTTGCAACGCCGTCAAACTTGAACCACCCCACGACGCATCGATCTGTTTGGCGGCGAGTGCCGCAACCGCAGCGTTGAAATCCAGGTTGATGACTTTCAGATCCTTCTCGCTCAACCCCTGGCTGGCCAGCGCCGCATCGAACGACAACTGGCTGGCGGTGCCGCGAAAGATCGCAACGCGCTTGCCCTTGAGGTCCTGCAGGGTCTTGATCCCCGAACCCGGCACCACGCCGAGGTAATGCTTGACCCCGCGCGCCGAGGCACTCAGCACCCGGGTATCCAGGCCATTGGACTTGCCGATGATCGCCGCCAGGTCGCCCAGATACGCCAGGTCGACCTGATCGTTGGCGAAGGCTTCGTTGATCACCGGGCCCGCGCCCTTGAAGAAATTCCACTGAATCTTGATGCCCTGGTCAGCGAAGGCCTTTTCGTAGATCTGTTGATCGCGCAGCACGTCCACCACGCCGCCTGCACTGTGTTGAGTGCCGGCGCTGAGGTCGGGTACGGCGATGCGGATTTCCTTGAGTTCGGCGGCCTGGGCGGTGAATGCCAGCAAGCCCGCCAAGGCCGGAACGGCGATCAGGCTGATGACGCGTTTGAAGGGAATGTTCATGGGTGCGGCTCCTGGGGCGACGGCGTTGAGGAGCTGAAAGTAGGCTGAATCGTGACCTACACTTAAATACTATAAATTCACATTTTTATATCTTTTAGAGCTAAGCGAGCCAGTACGGGGCGCTTGGAGCGATATGCATGAGCAGCATCGAAAATATTCTTCGAATGCATTGGATGCGTATTGGCTGGAGGCCTTAAATGGTCCTGCTTATCTCCCAATAGAATTGATTTGAATTTTTATAGAACAATTTTGCATACATCCTAAAACCCTGTGGGAGCGGGCTTGCTCGCGAAGGCGATGGATCAATCGATAAGTCATTGCCTGACACGCCGTCTTCGCGAGCAAGCCCGTTCCCACAAAAGGCAGGCCGTATTGCAACCCGACAACGGAGGTCGTCCATGGCCCGTGTTTCCCTTCTCAGCCTGCCGCTGGCAGCGCCGCCGCTCAACGGCCGGCGGTTATGGCCAACACTGAACCAACGCCTGTTGCCTTGGCTGCTGCCCCTGAGCCTGTTCGCACTGTGGTGGCTGGCCAGCCGCAATCAGTGGATGAGTGAACAGATCCTGCCGCCGCCTTCGCTGGTCTGGAACAGCGCGCTGGAGCTGTCCCACGGCGAGTTGTGGAGCCATTTGTGGATCAGCCTGCAACGTCTGTTCTGGGGGCTGCTGGCGGGGATCGCGGCGGGTGCGATATTGGGCGCGGCGCTGGGTTTCAGCCGCACACTGGAACGCCTGGTGTTCCCGACATTCGCCGGGTTGGCGCAAGTCCCGACGCTGGCGTGGATTCCACTGTTCATGGTGTTTTTCGGCATCGGCGAAGTATTGAAACTGGTGGTGCTGATCAAGGCCATCGTGGTGCCGGTGACCCTGCACACGTTGGTGGGCGTACGTGATGCACAACCCAAATTGCGGGAAGCAGCCGCGGTGCTGCGCCTGCCGCCACGCTTGTTGATCCGCCGCCTGGTGCTGCCCGCCGCCTTGCCGGCGTTCATGGCCGGTGTGCGCCTGGCACTGGCCGCTGGCTGGACCTCATTGCTCGCCGTCGAACTGCTCGCCTCCAGCGAAGGCATCGGTTACCTGATGGTCTGGGCGCGGCAGTTGTTCATGCTCGACATCGTATTTGTGTGCATCGTGGTGATCGGCTTGATCGGTGTGGCCATGGATCGCGGCATCGGCCTGCTGGACAAAAAACTGGTGCACTGGCCGCACCCGGCCACGGCCGAAATTCGCCGTGGCCCTAAATATCAAGGTTGGCAACGCCTGCAGCCCTGGTTGCTGCCGCTGGCGTTGCTACTGCTGTGGCAACTGGCGACGAATCAGCAATGGGTGGACGCCAACATTCTGATCAGCCCGCTGACAGTGCTGGAGACCACTTGGAACGGTTTACTCGACGGCACGCTGATCAGCGGCATGGCGCTGAGCCTGGGGCGCACCCTTGGCGGTCTATTGCTCGGCGGCGGCCTCGGTTTTGCGCTGGGCTTGCTACTCGGACTTTCTCGCGCCAGTGAACGAGTCCTCGGCCCAACCCTCGCCGCGCTGCGCCAGATCGCGATTTTCGCCTGGGTGCCACTGCTCACCGCCTGGTTCGGCCTTGGGGAACTCGCCAAGTGGGTCTTCGTCGCCCTCGCCGCGTTTTTCCCGTTGTTCATCGCCACCCAACGCAGCGTCGCCAACCTCTCGCCACAACTGAACGAGGCCGCCCGAGTGCTGCGTCTGAATCTGCGGCAACGCCTCGCCCGCCTGGTTCTGCCGGGCGCAGCGCCAGGGATTTTCGCCGGCCTGAGGCTGAGCCTGATCTACGCCTGGCTGGGCACCATCGGCGCCGAATATTTCATGCCGTCCAACGGCGGCATCGGCAGCCAGATGATCGGCGCCCAACAACTGCTGCGAATGGACCTGATCATGGCCGGCATGTTGCTGGTCGGCCTCACCGGCGCCCTGCTCAACCTCATTGGCCAACGCCTCGAAACCCGCGCCACCCGCTGGAGACACGCATGAACGCACCCATCGTCAGCTTCAACCACGTAGGCAAAACCTTCGACGTCGACGGCTTTGAACTGGAGGCCATCCGCGAATTCAACCTGGACATTGCCGAGGGCGAATTCGTCGCGATTGTCGGCTCCAGCGGCTGTGGAAAATCCACGTTGCTGCGGCTGCTGGTGGGCCTCGATACGCAGTTTCGTGGGCAGATCAGCGTCGACGGCCAGGCCGTCACCGGCATCGGCGGCGAACGCGGCATCGTCTTTCAGGAGCACCGCCTGTTCCCCTGGCTGACGGTGGCCGACAACATCGGCCTGGGCCTGGTCAACGAGCCGTTGAGTGCTGAGCAAAAGCACAAGCGCATCAGCGATTTCATTGACCTGGTGGGCCTGCGCGACTTCAGCCGCGCTTATCCACACCAGCTCTCCGGCGGCATGGCGCAACGGGTGGCGATCGCTCGCGGCCTGGTGGCCAGCCCACGGATTCTGCTGCTGGACGAACCCTTCGGCGCCCTCGATGCCCTGACCCGCCAGCAGATGCAGGACGAACTGCTGGCGATCCGTGCGCGGGCCAAAATCACCACGATTCTGGTCACCCACGATGTCGAGGAAGCGATTTTCCTCGCCGACCGCGTGGTGGTGATGGAGCCGCGTCCCGGGCGCATCAAAAAAGTGGTCGACATCGCCCTGCCCCATCCGCGCCTGCGCAGCAGTTTCGACTTCCACCAGCTGCGCGAAGAGCTGCTGCACGAACTCACCAGCGACGATCACTACCAACCGCCTGTGCCGGTGCAGGTGCGTGATTTGCCACTGTCTTTCATTGCCTGCTGAACAGGAGATTCTTGATGCCGCAACGTCCCAACTTTCTGGTGATCCTGGCCGATGACCTGGGCTTTTCCGATATCGGCGCATTCGGCGGCGAGATCGCCACGCCGAACATCGATGCCCTGGCCAACAACGGCCTGCGCCTGACCGATTTCCACACTGCACCGACCTGCTCGCCGACGCGTTCGATGCTGCTGACCGGCACCGATCACCACATCGCCGGCATCGGCACCATGGCCGAAGCCCTGACCCCGGACCTGATCGGCAAGCCTGGTTACGAGGGCTACCTGAACGATCGCGTCGCCGCCTTGCCCGAGCTGCTGCGCGAGGCCGGTTACCAGACGTTGATGAGCGGCAAATGGCACCTGGGCCTGACCGCCGAACTGGCGCCCCATGCCCGTGGTTTCGAGCGTTCGTTCTCGCTGCTGCCGGGCGCCGCCAACCATTACGGTTTCGAACCGACCTATGACGAACACACGCCGGGCCTGTTGAAATCCACCCCGGCGCTGTACATCGAAGACGATAAATTCATCGACGAACTGCCGAAGGATTTCTATTCCTCCGATGCCTTCGGCGACAAGCTGCTGCAATACCTCAAGGAGCGCGATCAGACCCGGCCGTTCTTCGCTTACCTGCCGTTTTCCGCGCCTCACTGGCCGTTGCAAGCGCCTGCGGAGGTGGTCGAGAAATACCGCGACCGCTATGACGCCGGTCCCGAAGTGTTGCGCCTGGAGCGCCTGGAAAAACTCAAGGCCCTGGGGCTGATCGAGGCGGATGTCGAGCCGCATCCGCTGATCCAGCTCAGCGCCCAATGGGACGCCTTGAGCGACGAACAACGGCAGATTTCCGCACGGGCCATGGAGGTGTATGCGGCGATGGTCGAGCGCATGGACTGGAACATCGGTCGCGTCGTCGACTACCTGCGTAACCAGGGCCAACTGGACAACACGTTCATCCTGTTCATGTCCGATAACGGCGCCGAAGGTGCGCTGCTGGAAGCCTTCCCGAAGTTCGGCCCTGAGTTGATGACCTACCTCAACCAGCATTACGACAACAGCCTGGACAACATCGGCCGCGCCAATTCCTACGTCTGGTACGGGCCGAACTGGGCGCAAGTGGCGACCGCGCCTTCGCGGCTGTTCAAGGCGTTCACCACCGAAGGCGGGATTCGGGTGCCCGCGCTGGTGCACTACCCGCAACTGCCGCTCAAGGGGCAGATCAGCCATGGGTTCGGCACTGTGATGGACATCACGCCGACCATTCTCGACCTCGCCGGGGTGCGCCATCCGGGCAAGCAATGGCGCGGTAAGCCAGTGGCACCGTTGCGCGGCAAGTCGTGGCTGGGGTTTCTATCGGGCGAAACGGCGCAAGTGCATGACGAGCACACCGTGACGGGTTGGGAGTTGTTCGGGCGGCGGGCGATTCGCCAGGGGCAATGGAAAGCGGTCTACATCCCGGGTCCGGTGGGGCCGGCGACCTGGCAGCTTTATGATCTGGGCAGCGATCCGGGGGAGATTCATGACCTGGCGTTGAGTCAGCCTGCCAAGCTCAACCTGTTGATCGAGCATTGGCAGAACTATGTGGATGAGACCGGGGTGATACTGAGTGAGTCGCCGTTTCAGCCGGATTGAGGTTGCCTCAACCGGGCTCTTCGCGAGCAAGCCCGCTCCCACACTTGATCTCGGTTGTTCACAAATTTTGCGAACGCTGAAGATCCACTGTGGGAGCGGGCTTGCTCGCGAAGGCGTCCTCTCAGTCAACCATTAAGCCTGCGCCGCACGCACCTCTTCTCGCGCTGCAACATCCTTACGCACAAACCGGTTCGCCCGCGCAAACGTCCCGAAATCATTGAACCGCACCCCCATCTCACGCATCACCTTATGCGCCACCGGCACGGTCAACTGGCGGATGTAGAACGGTTCCTTCACCACAAAGTGATGAATCCCATGGCTGCTGCCGAAGTTGAAGCAGAACGCCTGCAACGGCCACAGCCACCGGGCATTGAGCACCTGGCACTGCTGCATCACGTTGCCCGGCTCGATGTCGCCGTAGTAGTGCATGTTGGAGCTGATGAAGTGCAGGCAGAAAGTGCGCAGCACGTTCGGGCCGATGATCACCACTGCGGCGATATCGATCACGTTCATCACCGACAGCGTGGTTGCCGACCACTCGATCGGCGTGCCCATCAAGTAGGCGATGCCGTTCGCGGCGTGGAAGCCGAGAAACACGTACCACGCACCCCAATGCATCAGCGCCAGCGGCGCGTAGACCTTCAGGGTGCGGTGGATGATGCTGAACTTTTGCGCCCAGGTCCTGGCCCGCAGCATGCGAATGAACGACGACATCATGTTGTCGCCAATCATCAACAACCGCGCGAATCCCCAAGGCTCGCCGTTGGTGATGGCGCGTTCTTCCATGTCGGTCTCGGTGCCGGACACCTTGTGGTGATTGAGGTGCAGGTGACGACGAATCCATGGATTGATTGTGCTCGGACGCGCCAGCCAGACCAGCCCCATCATCAGGTTGTGCGGCACGCGCTGCTTGCGAAAGTACATGCTGTGAATCAGGTCGTGCTCGAGTTCGTGGGTCAAGGAAGCGAAAAATGCGTTGAGCAGCAAACACACCCACCACGCCATGTAACCCTCGATGTAGAGCACCGCCGAACCGATCATGCCGGCCAGGGCGAAGGCCAGAATGCCCGCGCCCAAGGCGTCCTGATGCTTGAGAACCGGGTAGCGCTGGCGCAGTTCGACACCCTTGGCCAGCACCACTTGGCGAATATGTGCAGATCGCTGAGCAGCATTCAGTCGCTGGGGACTTGCAGAAGTACCTTGCATGCTTCCATCCTCTGGTTATTGATGTTCGCATCCTGCCCGCTTCATACACCTGGAGCGGTAGCCGAGAACGCCAACCTGTTGACCGGAAGCGCCAATCAGCATGACCGAACCGACCTCCCTCGCCAGCTGGACCCGCGCCCTGCGCAAGCAACTCGACGCCCTGGGCCTCGACAGCACTGCCCTGTGCCAGCAAGCCGGGCTCGATCCGCAACTGATGGACGACCCCAACGCCCGTTATCCGTTGTCCGGAACCACGCGCCTGTGGGAAATCGCGGTGCAGGTCAGCGGCGACCCGGCGATCGGCTTGCGCGTCTCGCGCTTCGTCAGCCCCACCACTTTTCACGCACTCGGGTATGCGCTGGTGGCCAGCGGCAGCCTGCGGGAAGTCTTCGAACGCATCGTGCGTTATCACCAGGTGGTCAGTGACGCCCTGGAACTGGAACTGACCCGCGGCGAAGACCGCTACTGTTTCCACCTGAGGATTCCGCCAGGCAATCCGGCCCCGGCCTATGAGGCCATCGACGCCTTCGTGGCGATTTATGTGCGCACCTGCCGCAACCGCCTGGGCCGCGACTATGCACCGCTGGCGGTGTACTTGCGTCGTCCTGAGCCGGCGGACCCGCATCAATGGCACAAGGTCTTTCGCTCACCGGTGTATTTCGCCACCGGGGAGGATCGGTTGGAGTTCGCGCTGGCGGACTTTGACAGTCACCTGGACGACGCCAACCCGGAACTGGCCGAACACAACGAAGCCGTGCTCAACCGCACCCTGGCGCAACTCAAGCCGCTGACCTGGGAGCGCAAGGTCCGCGACGCCATCGAAGAGCAACTGCCGGAAGGCGAACCCAGTGCCGAACACATCGCCAAGGCACTGCACCTGAGCCTGCGCAGCCTGCAACGGCACCTGGCGGATGAGGGTTGTCGGTTCGATACGCTGCTCAACGAAAGCCGCGAAAACCTGGCGTTGCTGCACCTGCGTGATCCGCAATGCTCGTTGAGCGAAATCAGCTACTTGCTGGGGTTTGCCGATACCAGCAGTTTCAGCCGTGCGTTCAAGCGCTGGACGGGGATCACGCCGGGGCAGTTTCGCGATGGGTTGCGCTGATCAGCTCTTCACAAGACTGCGGGCCATACCTGATTTCCACTGTTCCATCAGCGCTTCGCCAACGCTCGCAAAGTGACGATTGCCCTTGATGTGGTCCGCCATCTCCGTCATTGCCATGTCCATGCCATGTGCGACTTGCTGCAACAGCTCATTACAGCGTCCCTCGGTCAGATTGCAGGCCGACCGGCCAAAGCGCATCAGCATTTTGTACTTGGGCCATGCTTTTGACCCGCCTAGCAACAACGCCATACTGTCGTTCTTGATGTAGACCGAAGTGGTCACGATGTCGTAGGCGGGAGCGAGGTTGATTTGCGCATCCGTACCACAATCCTCGTACAGCACACCGAAGTTCTTGAGGTGAGCATCGCCATTTTTCAGGCCGGACGAGAGCGCAACAATCTTGAAAAAAGACTCCAACGCATGGTTGAGCAATGGCGGGGAGACGAATGCTCTTATCTGCCTTGCGGCACCTTCGTATGAACCATCGTATTTAGCCTTCGAAGGCCAGGCATTCAGGACGCAGAAATCCTCGAACCCCAAGTAACCTCGCTCATTCAGATCGAAACGTTCGACGACCAGGAATTTGCCATGTTCGCTAAGTTCGAACTTCGGGACTTCAAGGCCCGAGTGCAAGGCGGCCCGCATGCAAAAATACTCGTTGGCCGCAAGCTCAGGGTATTCCTCGGGACGGAAGGACTTGACCAGGTGCGTCGCGCCTCGATGAGTCAACCGGTCGACAGTCGTCGCACTATCACGGACAAGCACCTTGGGCTGCACGCCGGAGACGCCCGAGTATTGGCCATACGTGCGCAATAAATCATCGAACAAACCTTGCGCACCGTCGTGAACCAGCAGGTCCGCGAGGCTGGTTTCGGGTGGACGGTCGCTCGCATCCTGCGCGTTTGCAATTGCCACTCGACCGAGCTGGTACGGACCAACGATCGCCAGCATCGTAAAATCATCGAAACCCCTGACCGCTTTACTGAACCGACGAACCAACTCTTCGCGCAGAGCTCCCTCTGGCAAGTTCATTTCGAAAATTGGCGGAACACCTCGTTCCCACGTGTAGCTTTCGAGACGAGCCGGCATGGTCAACGAAACCGCGTTTTCTTCCTGCGTGCTGTCGGCATAGGTAAAAACCGAATCACTGCGCGACTGACCACGCCCGAGCGTGCCGGCCACGGCTCCCGAGACACTGATATATAGCCGGTCCTGCTCCTGCGGCTCAGCCATGGAAGTTTGCCTTCTTCAGAGAGTCCAGCGTTGGACGCTGCGCCTGACGAGGCACGGCGATGAGCTCATAGCCGAACCCGTTGAGGATCGCCTCAACCTTGCGCAGACCGATTTCGGAGATCGTGTTGTTCTCGATTCCAGAAATCGTGGAGCGGCTCATTCCGTACTGTTTTCCCAGTGCCTGCTGGGAAAGCTTTTGCTCTTTACGCAGTGAGCGGATCAGTTCACCAAGGTTTTCCATTTATCGACCTGCATCGTATACCGTGCAAAGCACCACGAAATGTGGAATATGCATTGTATTTAGTGCAGTTTAAAGACTAAGTCCAGCTGGTTTTTTACAGCGCCTGAAAACTTCAGCGCCCCTGACCCCGCCGCAACAACTTGCGCACCCGCGCCACCAGTTCACTCACGGCAAAGGGCTTGAGCAGGTAATCATCCTCGTGCAACTCCAAGCCGCGCAGGCGATCCTCGATACCATCCTTGGTAGTGAGCAGGAGCACTGGGGTCTCACCGAGCTTGCGGATCTGTTGCAGCAACTGCCAACCATTGAGCCCAGGCAGCATGACGTCGAGGATGATCAGCTCATACTCGCCCGCCTCGATGAAGCGCCGGCCGTCCATACCGTTGACTGCCACATCCACCGCATAGCTCGCTTCGCTCAGGCCATCGGCCAGATGCCTGGCGAGTCCGGGTTCGTCTTCCACTAGCAATACACGCATGGCACACCTCGATTGTCGTTCCGACAGGCTAGGCGCGTTTGCGGGTAAAGCCCACCATTAAACGGCAACTAACGCCCGCAACCGCTGAACATCGAGGATTTCAATTTCGCCATACCCCAGATTCAATATCCCCTGCCCCTGCAAATCCTTGAGGATCTGGTTGGTGGTCTGCCGTGACAGCGACAACATCGAAGCAAGCTGCTCCTGCGGCAACTGCAGGACGCGGCGTGGTTCGTCGATTTCGCCGTACCCTTCGGCGATCATCAGCAAGCGATGGGCCAGCCGCACCGGGGCCGGCATCAGGCTCAGCTGTTCGAGATTGATGAAGGTCAGGCGCAGTTTCTGACTCATCAGCAGCGCCAGTTGCCGCCAGTACACCGGCTGTTCATCGAGCAACGTGAGCAGGGCGATATGCGGTATGTGCAACAGCGTGCACGGGCCCAGTCCAAAGGCGTCGTGGGTACGCGCCTGGCCATCGAACAGGCAGATTTCGCCAAACCAGTGCGGCGCTTCCACCAGGCTCAGCAACGCCTCTTTGCCCTGCTCGTTCACGGCGCCTATACGCACCGCGCCTTCGAGCACCGCGTACAGGCCACAGGGCGGATCGCCGCGCTGGAACAGGCGCTGACCGGCTGATAAGCGCCGCACCCTGGCGGCGTCCAGCAGACTATCCTGTAGGGAAGCAGGCAAATGGCTGAACCATTGGCCGCGCAACAGGCGTGGCCGCCAGTCCTGCATATCCATGAAAACTCCTAGAGATTGTCGCCTGGCTGACAGAGCAATGAATGGCCCCGAGGCATGATCGTGCACCCTACAGGAGGAACAACAATGAAAAAAAGCCTCGTTGATCATCTCAGTCAATACGCCGCCTACCACCGTGATCCGCGCAACATTGCCACCCACTTTGTCGGCATCCCGTTGATTGTGGTGGCGGTGGCGGTGTTGCTGTCTCGTCCGCAATGGGCTGGGGGTTGGCTTTCACCGGCGGTGCTGGTCGCGCTGGCGTCGGCGTGGTTCTACCTGCGCCTGGAGTTGCGCCTTGGGGTGTTGATGACGGTGTTGCTGGGGCTGTGCATTTGGGCGGGCCAGGTCCTGGCGCAGCAAAGCACGCTGATCTGGTTGAGCAGTGGCGTGGCGATGTTTGTGATTGGCTGGGTGATCCAGTTTGTCGGTCACCACTATGAAGGGCGCAAACCGGCGTTTGTCGATGATGTGACGGGGTTGATTGTCGGGCCGTTGTTTGTGGTGGTTGAGTTGGCGTTTTTGCTCGGGTTGCGGCATGAGCTGAAAGAGCAGATCGAGGCGCGGGCGGGGGGTGTGCGGGTCAATCCAAACAAAGCGGCGGCCTGAGCGGATCTGTAGGAGCTGGCTTGCCGGCGAAAGCGGTGTGTATGACACACCGCGTCATCGTTGATCGCTGGCAAGCCAGCTCCTACAGGTCAGAGGTTGGCGACCTTCTGCCAGACCTTCGGCTTGAAGAACAGCGTCTCGCCCTTGGCCAACCCGATCAGGCTGTCGTGATCCTTGACCACTTCGGCTTCGATCAGATCACTCTGGCCTTCGACCTTCAGCGTCACCCGCGTCGTAGCACCCAACGGACGGATATCGCGCACTTGCGCGGCGTGGTGATCTTCCAGTTCATGGCGCGACAGCGACACCTCGTGCGGACGGAACAGCACATGATTGTCTTCGCCCAGGTGCAGACGGTTCGAATCACCGAGGAAGTGATAAACGAAATCGCTGGCTGGATTTTCGTAGACGTCACCCGGTGCGCCGATCTGCTCGATCACGCCCTTGTTCATCACCACGATGCGGTCGGCGACTTCCATCGCTTCTTCTTGGTCGTGGGTCACGAAAACGGACGTCAGGTTGATGTCTTCGTGCAGACGCGCCAACCAGCGACGCAGCTCTTTACGAACCTTGGCGTCGAGGGCGCCGAAGGGTTCGTCGAGCAGCAGCACTTTCGGCTCCACCGCCAGGGCACGGGCCAGGGCGATACGCTGACGCTGGCCACCGGACAGTTGTTCCGGATAACGATCCGATAGCCAATCCAGCTGCACCATGTTCAGCAGTTCGTGCACCTTGGTCGCGATCTGGCTTTCGCTCGGGCGCTGGTTTTTCGGCTTCATGCGCAGGCCGAACGCGACGTTGTCGAACACCGTCATGTGGCGGAACAAAGCGTAGTGCTGGAACACGAAACCGACGTTGCGATCACGCACGTCGTGGCCGGAAACGTCTTCGCCGTGGAACACGATATTGCCCTGATCCGGGGTTTCCAGGCCGGCGATGATCCGCAGCAACGTGGTCTTGCCGCAGCCCGACGGGCCGAGCAGCGCGACCAGTTCGCCGCTCTGGATGTCCAGGCTGATGTTGTCCAGGGCCTTGAACGCATTGAAATTCTTGCTGACGTTACGCACTTCGATCGACATGAATTATTCCTCCGCGGCGCTGGCGCGCAGGCGGTTGATACGGTTTTCGCTCCACTGCTTGAGCAGCAGGATGAAGAGCGCCAGGATCAGCAACAGGCTCGCCACGGCGAACGCGGCCACGTGGTTGTATTCGTTGTAGAGGATCTCGACGTGCAGCGGCAAGGTGTTGGTCACCCCGCGAATGTGCCCGGAAACCACCGACACCGCACCGAATTCACCCATGGCCCGCGCGGTACAGAGCACCACGCCGTAGATCAGGCCCCATTTGATGTTGGGTACGGTGACGTGCCAGAACATCTGCCAGCCATTGGCCCCGAGCAAGCGCGCGGCCTCCTCTTCCTGGGTGCCCTGCTCCTGCATCAGCGGGATCAGTTCACGGGCCACGAACGGCACGGTGACGAATATCGTCGCCAGCACGATGCCTGGCAAGGCGAAGACGATCTGGATGTCGTGGTCCTGCAACCACGGGCCGAACAGGCCCTGGGCGCCGAACATCAACACATAGACCAGGCCGGCGATGACCGGCGATACCGAGAACGGCAGGTCGATCAGGGTCACCAGCATGCTCTTGCCGCGGAACGAGTACTTGCTCACGCACCACGCGGCACTGACGCCGAACACCAGGTTCAACGGCACCGAAATCAGTACGGCAATCAACGTCAGCTTCAGAGCCGACAGTGCGTCGGGTTCGAAGATCGCGGTGAAGAACGCACCCAGGCCGTTTTTCAAACCCTGGGACACCACGATGAACAGCGGCAGCAACAGGAACAGCGCAAAAATCAGCCAGCCAAGGCCGATCAGGATTCGCCGCGAGGTCGCGCTGCCACGGCGGGCAGCGTTGGCCGAAGAGGCGGCAGCAATAGACGATTGGGACATTGTTCGCGCCTCCCTATGGGGTTTCGATGCGCCGCTGCAGCAAGTTGATCAGCAGCAACAGAATGAAGGAAACCACCAGCATCAGTACACCAATGGAGGTAGCGCCGGTGTAATCGTACTGGTCTAGCTTGACCATGATCAGCAGCGGCAGGATCTCGGTTTTCATCGGCATGTTACCGGCGATGAAAATCACCGAACCGTACTCGCCGACCCCGCGGGCAAAGGCCAGGGCAAAACCGGTCAACCAGGCCGGAAGCAATGCCGGCACCAGGATATGACGGAACACCTGCAACGGTTTTGCACCCAGGCACGCCGCCGCTTCTTCCACTTCACGGGGAATATCGGCCAGCACGGGCTGTACGGTACGTACTACGAATGGAAGTGTCACAAAAGTGAGGGCAAGGGTGATGCCCAGGGGGGTGTAGGCGATCTTGAAACCCAGATCCGCCGCAAACTGACCCACCAGGCCGGTTGGGGTGTACAGCGCGGTCAGCGCAATACCGGCCACGGCGGTGGGCAATGCGAAGGGCAAATCGATCATCGCATCGATGATTTTGCGTCCCGGGAAGGTATAGCGCACCAGCACCCAGGCCAGCAGCGTGCCGATGATGCCGTTGATGATCGCCGCGTACAGGGCGGTGCCGAAGCTCAGCTTCAACGCCGCCAGCACCCTTGGCGCCGAGATGATTGCCCAGAACTGATCCCAGGTGAGTTGAGCGGCATGCACGAACATCGCCGCCAGTGGTATGAGCACAATCAGGCTGAGGTACACCAAGGTGTAGCCCAGCGTCAGCCCGAAGCCGGGTATGACGGGGGAGATACGACGCGACATAAAAGTCCCTGGTTGAGAATGCACAAAGCCTCGAATCGCGATTCGAGGCTCCTTGATGGCTATTTAAGATTACTGCGCCTGGTAGATCTGGTCGAATACGCCGCCGTCGTTGAAGAATTTCGGCTGCGCGGTTTTCCAGCCGCCGAAGTCTTTGTCGATGGTCACCAGGTCCAGTTTCGGGAACTGCTGGGCGTATTTCGAGGCGACTTCCTTGTCCCGTGGACGATAGAAGTTTTTCGCCGCAATTTCCTGGCCCGCCGGGCTGTAAAGGTGCTTGAGGTAGGCTTCGGCGATCTGCTCGTTGCCCTTCTTCTCGGCGTTCTTGTCGACCACCGCCACTGGCGGCTCGGCAAGGATCGACAGCGAAGGCACGACAATTTCGAACTTGTCGGCGCCGCCATCTTCTTTCAGGGCCAGGAACGCTTCGTTTTCCCACGCCAGCAACACGTCACCCTGACCGTTGTTGACGAAGGTAATGGTCGAACCGCGAGCACCGGTGTCCAGCACTGGCACGTGCTTGAACAGGGTTTGCACGTATTCCTTGGCCTTGGCTTCGTCACCGCCATTTGCTTTCAGGCCATAGGCCCAGGCGGCGAGGAAGTTCCAGCGCGCACCGCCTGAGGTTTTCGGGTTCGGGGTGATCACCGACACGTCGTTCTTGACCAGGTCGCCCCAGTCCTTGATGCCTTTAGGGTTGCCCTTGCGCACCAGGAACACGATGGTCGAGGTGTACGGCGTGCTGGCTTCCGGCAGACGCTTCTGCCAGTCCGCCGGCAGGGTCTTGCCGAGCTTGGCGATTTCGTCGATGTCTCCGGCCAGGGCAAGGGTCACCACGTCGGCGCGCAGGCCGTCGATCACCGCCCGGCCCTGTTTGCCCGAGCCACCGTGGGATTGCTGGATTTTCACGCTGTCGCCGGGATTACTTTTCTTCCAGAAATTGACGAATTCAGCGTTGTAATCCTGGTAGAGCTCGCGGGTCGGGTCGTACGACACGTTGAGCAGTTCGTAATCCTTGGCGACCGCAGAACCGGCAAACAGGGCGCTGGCCAGGGCGGCCAAAGCGAAATGGCGAATCGACGACATGGTGAAAGCTCCTGGAATTCTAATTGTGTTGGCTATTTCTTATGGTTTTCTGGGATCGCGGTGTCGGCTCAAAAAATCGCTTCAGGCAGGTTTGTTGCCCGGTTGCTGCAAGCGGAATTTCTCTTTTCGTTCTATCTGAACCACCTGGGCGTTGTGCACGGTGATTTCCACCGCGCCAAAACGCAGATCGCGCAGGGCGCTCTGGATTTCGCGCAGGATGGTTGCTTCGTCCTGGCCGTCAACGCTACGTAGAGATGCGCTCATGGTGCTGCTCCTTCGACTTAGAGGTTGCCTGGCAGTGGCGGCACTGCTTGCGGCGTGAGACCAATAGTAGAGAGGCGCAGATATTCTTAAAAAGACTATTTAAGAATGTTTATATAACCAGAAGACATTATTTGGCGGGACAAGGGTTTGCGGCGTTGAAGATCAAAAGATCGCAGCCTGCGGCAGCTCCTACAGCGTCCAATCCAGCTCCTTTGGCGGCACTGGGCGCCCGAACCAGTAACCCTGGCCCAGATCACTGCCATGCTCGAGCAGAAACGCCGCCTGCTCGACCTGCTCGATGCCCTCGGCTTGCACCTGCAGGCCCATGCTCTGTGCCAGGGCGATGATGACCCGCACAATGGCTGCGTCGTCCTCGTCCCTCGGCAATCCGGCGACAAAACCCTGGTCGATCTTGAGTTTCTGTACCGGCAAGCGTTTGAGCCGCAACAGCGACGAATAACCGGTGCCGAAATCATCGATGGCCAGCCGCACACCCAATTCCCGTAGCCGGTGCATGTGCTCAAGCGCGACCTCCGGATCTTCCATCACCGCGCTCTCGGTGACTTCCAGCTCCAGGCAGTCCGGGTCCAGGCCGGTTTCGCGCAGCACCTGAGCCACTTGCTGGTACAGCTCGCGGCCGGCGAACAGTCGCGATGAAACATTCACCGCGACAAACGACAGCTTCACGCCCGCCTGTTGCCACTGGCACATCTGCTGGCAGGCCTGGCGCATCACCCAGGCATCGATCCGGGCGATAAGCCCGGTTCGTTCGGCCACCGGAATGAATTGCGCCGGAGACACCAGACCGCGCTGCGGATGCTCCCAGCGCACCAGCGCCTCGACGCCGACCAGGCGACCACTCTTGAGATCGTGAACTGGCTGGTAAAACACCCGCAGCTCGTCTTGTTCAAGGGCCCTGCGCAGTTCAGAAGCGATCTCGACCCGCTGCCGGGCCTGGGCCGTCAACGCTTCGGTGTAAAGGGCATAGCCATCACGCCCGCCGCTCTTGGCCTTAAACAGCGCCGAGTCGGCGTTGCGCAACAACTGCTCGGCACTCAAGGCGTCACTGGGGAACAGGCTGATACCGATGCTGGCGTTGATGAACAGCCGATGCCCGTGGATATCGAAAGGCTCCTTGAGGCCCTCGATGATCCGCTGGGCCAGCGCCGCGGCCTGCATCAATTGCGGACAGCTCTCGGCCAGCACGGCGAACTCATCACCACCCAGGCGCGCCAAGGTGATTGCGGGGTCGAGCATCGCAGTCAGGCGTTCGGCCACCGCCTTGAGTACTTGGTCACCGATCGAGTGCCCAAGGCTGTCGTTGATCATCACGAAGTGATCCAGATCGATCATCAGCAACGCGCAACCCCGCTTGTGGATCTGCGCCGACGCCAGGGCATGCGTGGCACGGTCGGTGAACAGCAGGCGATTGGGCAGGCCGGTAAGCGGATCGTGATGGGCCAGGTGCCTCAGTTCGTTTTCCGAGTCCTTGATGGCGCTGATATCGGAAAATACCGCCACGAAATGACTGCAACGCCCCAGGTCGTCGTGAATCATGCGAATGGTCTGCCATTGCGGATAGATTTCGCCGCTTTTGCGCCGGTTCCAGATTTCGCCGCTCCACTCGCCGACGCTGTTGAGGGTGGCGAACATCGCCTGATAGAAGGCCGGTGGATGATGCCCTGACTTGAACAGACTGGGTTGATGCCCCAGCACTTCTTCACGCTGATAGCCGGTGATCGCCATGAAGGCGCGGTTCACATGCACGATCAGCCCCTGGTGATCGGTGACCAACACGCCTTCACGGGTGCAATCGAACACGGCGGCCGCCTGGCGCAGACGCTCGCGGTCTTCACTTCGTTCGGGCAATTTCGCGTCGACACCCAGGCAACGCAACAATCGCGTCCGGGCCATGAAGATCAAGCCGGCGCTCACCACCACCCAGGCATAACCGTTGATCAGTTGCCAGCGTAAGCGCTCGGCCGAGTTATCGAATAAACTGCTCAATAAATAGCCACTGAACAGCATCCAGATGACGGAAATCAGCAGGTAGAGCAGCGCTGCACGCACGGCATCGCGATAACTGGCAGACATAAGGCTGTCCATGTCCCTACGAAAAAGTCGGGATTATAGTTTAAAGACACATCCTGCCACTCTTATCTGAAAGGGCGACTGGTTTTATCTGTCCGCTTGGTGATAATGCATCGGCTGTTTTTTCTTTTTCGAGGGCCCAATAGCCTATGTGGTACCAAGGTTTTCTCGGCTTGTCGCCCTGGTCTCTGGTGGCAGTCACCTTGCTGATGACCCACGTCACGATCATCGGCGTCACGGTCTATCTGCACCGTTACTCAGCCCATCGCTCGCTTGAGCTGAATGCTGGCCTGAAACATTTCTTCCGCTTCTGGCTGTGGCTGACCACGGCGCAGAACACTCGCGAGTGGACCGCCATCCATCGCAAGCATCACGCCAAGTGCGAAACTGTCGACGACCCGCACAGCCCGGTGATCAAGGGTTTGTCCACCGTGCTGCGCAAAGGCGCCGAGTTGTATCGCGCCGAAGCGGAAAACCCCGAGACCCTGCGGATCTACGGCAAGAACTGCCCCGATGACTGGATCGAACGCAACGTCTACACCCGCTTCCCACTGCTGGGCGTGGCGATCATGGGCGTTATCGACCTGCTGCTGTTCGGCACCATCGGCATCACCATCTGGGCCATCCAGATGATGTGGATCCCGGTGTGGGCCGCCGGCGTGGTCAATGGCCTGGGCCATGCCGTCGGCTACCGCAACTTCGAGTGTCGCGATGCAGCGACCAACCTGGTGCCCTGGGGCATCCTGATCGGTGGTGAAGAGCTGCATAACAACCATCACACCTACCCTAACTCGGCAAAACTGTCGGTGAAGAAGTGGGAGTTCGACCTGGGCTGGGCCTGGATCCAGGTGTTCAGCTTCCTGCGCCTGGCCAAGGTCCAGCGGGTCGCGCCGATTGCCCACCGTGTCGAAGGCAAGGGCAACCTGGACATGGACACCGCCATGGCGATCCTCAACAACCGCTTCCAGATCATGGCCCAGTACCGCAAGCTGGTGATCGGGCCGTTGGTCAAGCAAGAGCTGGAAAAGGTCGATCACTCGGTGCGCCACCAGTTCCATCGCGCCAAGCGTTTGCTTTCGCGGGAAACCAGCCTGCTGGACGACAAGCACCACGTTCGTATCCAGACCATGCTCGAACACAGCCAGGCGCTGAAGGTCATCTACGAGAAACGCCTGGCCTTGCAGCAGATCTGGGTCAAGACCAGCTCAAATGGTCACGACATGCTGGCCGCCATCAAGGATTGGGTACACGAAGCGGAAGCCAGCGGGATTCAATCCCTGCGTGACTTTGCCGATCAGTTGAAGACCTATTCCCTGCGCCCAAGCGCTGCCTGACACCGTTGATCGGTGCGCCCTTTAGCAGGGCGCACCCTTCGGAACTTCGCTACAAATCCCTTATCTCAAAGACACTTCGCCATCCTGGCGGGCTTGAACGTGGCCGCTTCGAACCTGGAGCGACGCACGCCCTTTGAGATTTGTGTCGATGGTCAACAATCAACAAGACTCATCCCCTGTGCAGTGGCCCGAGGCCGCGCAAACCCTGATGGCGCTGATGCACGCCCAGGGCGAGGTGGCGCGCCTGAGCGAGCGTGAACAGCTGTTCAGCACCTTGCTGGTGAGCGTCAACGCGGTGCTGTGGGCATTCAACTGGGAAACCCGTCAGGTGCTGTATGTCAGCCCTGCCTATGAACGGATTTTCGGCCGCAGCGCCGACCTGCTGCTGGCCGACTACAACCAATGGCGCGACAGCATTTACCCCGACGATCTCGAGTACGCCGAGCGCAGCCTGGCGGACGTGCTGGTCAAGGGTGCCGTCGAAGACCGCGAATACCGGATCATGACCGCCGACGGGCAGTTGCGCTGGCTCAGCGACAAGTGCTTCATCAACCGTCAGGCCGAGCCTGGTCAGCCGGTGATCATTGTCGGCATCGCTGAAGACATCACCGACAAGAAGCAACTGGAGTCCGAACTGCAACGACTGGCGACCACCGACGCCCTGACCCGCAGCAGCAACCGCCGGCATTTCTTCGAAGGCGCCGAGCAGGAATTCGAACAGGCGCGACAACAGGGCACGCCGCTATCGTTCCTCATGCTGGACATCGATGATTTCAAAGTGATCAACGACACCTATGGCCACCAGGAAGGCGACAACGTGCTGCAGCACATTGCCGACAGCGGCCGTGCAGCGCTGCGCCGCGGTGATCTGTTCGGACGCATTGGCGGCGAGGAATTCGCCGCCGTGTTCCCCGGTTGCACGCCGCAGATGGCCCTGCAGGTGGCTGAGCGCGTGCAACGGGAGATTCAGAGCCTGAGCTTCAACCATGATGGCCAGACGTTCGGCATCACCGTCAGCCAGGGCCTGACCAGCCTTACGGCCGAGGATGAAAGCGTGGAAAACCTGTTTGCCCGGGCGGATGCGGCAATGTACGAGGCCAAGCGCCAGGGCAAGAATCGCATCATCACCGCCTGAACGGCACGGTCCCTGTAGGAGCTGGCTTGCCAGCGAAAGCGGTGTACCTGACTCACCGCGCCGTCTGGATTCGCTGGCAAGCCAGCTCCTACAAGGGCGGTGTAAGGCTTATTTCTTGCGCATCCTTACCAACTCCGGCAAGCCAATCCTCAGCAAACGCGCCGTCCGGCTATTGGCCAGCGTCTCAAGGCCCTCATGCTCGTTCAGGCGCGCCAGTTGCGCCGCCATGTTCATCACCAGGGCTTCACGGGAGTAAACCCCGCCACCGAGCTGGTAAGCGGCTGCAATCAGCTGTCGCAGCTCCAACGGCAGACGCCAGCGGGTGCGCAACGCCGAACCGTAGGCGGCACTGAACTCGGCCAATGCCTCGCCCACTTGCTCCTGCTCGTCCAGTTCGCCACCGGCCTGTTTCCATTCCTGCAAACAGCGCAACAACGCCAGGTCGCCCAGTCGATGCAGCATGCCGGCGCAGTAGCAACGCGCCTGGTCCAGATCCAGCAAGCGCGCCAGCGTTCGCGCGTACTCGGCGGTGTGCAGCGACAAATCCCAGTAACGCTCGGCATAGTCCGCCAGCTGCGGATCGCTGAGCCGCGCACTGCGCTTGAGCGTCAGGCCCAGGATCAGGTTCATGCTTTGCCCGGTGCCCAACCGGTGCAGGGCCTGGGACAGGGTCTGCACGGCGGTGCCATGGTGTTGGGCGGCGCTGTTGGCGGCGGCGATCAGCACGGCGGTGACTTGCGGATCGGTGCGGATCTCGTCTTCCAGCACCGTCAGATCCAGGCCGTTGGGGTTGAGGCTTCGTTTGACCGCCACTTGCACGTCAGTCATCAGCGGCGCGCCCTCCGCCAGCTCGCGGCGGCGCTCAAGGAACACCGACAAGGTCATGCCCGGCGCCAGCGTCGGTACCTCGCACGACACCTCTTCCCCGGCGTTGAGCAGCAACACCTGCAAGCGCTGGGTCAGGCTGGCCATGTTCAGGGGTTTGGTCAGGTAAGCAGCAGGGGCCAGCGGCAAGGCCTCTCGTACACTCGCGCTGTCGTTGCGGCTGCTCATCAGGATGAAGGGCAACGGTGGATTGCGCTTGCGCTGACGCACGCTGCGCAACACATTCAGGCCATCGACGCCTGGCAACCCCCAGTCGGCGATGACCAGGTCGTAAGGGTTTGACGCCAGCAACTCCAGCGCCTGCTGACCATCGGCACACAAATCCAGCCGTGCATCGCAGCGAACGTTCAACAACACTTCCTTGAGCAGATCCCGAGACCAGGGGTCGGCCTCGGCGATCAACACTCGCGGAATCGCGGGTAAAATGACGACTGTCATACAGCTCTCCCTGGCAATCCGTAAACCTTAAGCCAAAGCCGGCCACCGGATACAGCGCTAATACGCGGGTTGTGTTTTCGGGGGTATGAAAAAACCCGCCGAAGCGGGTTTTTTGTGAAGCAGGTCACACTCGGTGATCAGAGCTCGGAGAAGCACTCTTCGATGATCGCCAGGCCTTTGTCCAGTTGCTCGTCCGGCGAAGTCAGCGGTACCAGGACGCGCAGAACGTTGCCGTAGGTGCCGCAGGACAGCAGGATCAGGCCCTTGTCGCGAGCCTTGGCCACAACGGACGCTACAGCTGCAGCGTTCGGCTTGTGGCTGTCGCCGTTTTCGAACAGCTCGACCGCGATCATCGCGCCCAGGGCACGCACTTCACCGATCACCGGGTACTTGGCCTGGATGGCTTTCAGGCCAGTCACCAGACGCTCGCCAACTGCCTTGCAGCGGTCCAGCAGGTGCTCTTCTTCGAACACTTCCATCACGGCCAGGGCCGCGGCGCAAGCGATCGGGCTACCGGCGTAGGTGCCGCCCAGGCCGCCTGGAGCGATGGCGTCCATGTATTCGGCCTTGCCGCACACACCGGCCAGCGGGAAGCCGCCAGCGATGGATTTGGCGAAGGTGGTCAGGTCGGCAGCAACGCCCATCTGTTCCATGGCGAAGAACGTACCGGTACGGCCAGCGCCAGTCTGTACTTCGTCAGCGATCAGCAGAATGCCGTGCTGGTCGCACAGGGCACGCAGACGCTTCATGAATTCTTTCGGCGCGACGTAGAAACCACCTTCGCCCTGAACCGGCTCGATGATGATCGCGGCGATGTCTTTTGGCTCGGCATCGTTCTTGAAGATGCGTTCGATGGAAGCGATCGAATCGTCGATGCTCACACCGTGCAGTTCGTTCGGGTACAGCGCGCGGAAGATGCCGCCTGGCATCAGGCCCATGCCGGCCGAGTAAGGCACGACTTTACCGGTCAGGCCCAGGGTCATCATGGTGCGACCGTGGTAAGCGCCGGTGAACGCGATCACGCCGGCACGGCCAGTGGCGGCACGGGCGATCTTGATCGAGTTTTCCACGGCTTCGGAGCCGGTGGTGACCAGCAGGGTTTTCTTGGCGAAATCACCAGGCACCTTGGCGTTGATTTTTTCGCACACTTCTACGTACGGTTCGTAAGCCAGAACCTGGAAGCAGGTGTGGGTCAGCTTGTTCAGCTGCTCGGTCACGGCCGCGATGATTTTCGGGTGCACGTGGCCGGTGTTCAGTACAGCGATACCGCCAGCGAAGTCGATGAACTCACGACCTTCAACGTCGGTCACGGTCGCGTTCTTCGCGGATTCGGCGAAAATCGGGTGAATCTGGCCAACACCACGTGGAACAGCATTGGTACGGCGGGCCATCAAATCAGCGTTAGTCTTGCTCATTACATTCCTCATTCGCCGCTCATCGGTCGGCGTGGTTCAAGGATTAAGCGGTGGGGAGGTAACTGAGGCAGCATGCGATGATCGACTGCCACAGCTTTCCCGACCACAGAGAAAATTCCGGTTTGAAGCAGCGCAAAGGGACAGCGCTCTCGTGCCCTTTGCGTTTGAAGCAATGCCCTGCTGGGCTTATCCCTTCGAGCTTAGATGCCCAGGCAGAGGTATTTGATTTCCAGGTAATCTTCGATGCCGTACTTGGAGCCTTCACGGCCCAGGCCCGAGGCCTTGATACCGCCGAACGGCGCGACTTCGTTGGAGATCAGCCCGGTGTTGACGCCGACCATGCCGTATTCCAGGGCTTCAGCCACACGGAACACACGACCCAGGTCGCGAGCATAGAAGTACGAGGCCAGGCCGAACTCGGTGTCGTTGGACATCGCGATCACGTCGGCTTCGTCTTTGAAGCGGAACAGCGGCGCCAGTGGGCCGAAGGTTTCTTCCTTGGCCACGGCCGCGTTGTTCGGCACGTTGGTCAAGATGGTCGGCTCGAAGAAGTTACCTTCCATCGATTTGCCGCCGGACAGCACGGTGGCGCCTTTGGCAACGGCGTCGGCAATGTGCTCTTGCACCTTGGCCACGGCTTTTTCGTCGATCAGCGGACCAGTGGTGGTGCCGTCTTCCAGACCGTTACCGATCTTCAGCTTGGCCACGGCCACTTTCAGTTTCTCGGCGAACGCGTCGTAGACCGAATCCTGAATATACAGGCGGTTGGCGCAGACGCAGGTCTGGCCGTTGTTGCGGTATTTGGAAATGATCGCGCCTTCGACGGCCTTATCCAGGTCCGCGTCGTCGAACACGATGAACGGCGCGTTGCCGCCCAGTTCCAGGGACACTTTCTTGATGTCCTTGGCGCATTCCGACATCAGCTGGCGACCGATTTCGGTCGAACCGGTGAAGGAGAGCTTGCGCACGATCGGGTTGCTGGTCAGCTCGCTGCCGATGTCGCCGGCGCTGCCGGACACCACGCTGAACACGCCAGCCGGGATGCCGGCACGCTGGGCCAGTTCAGCCAGGGCGAATGCCGAGAACGGAGTTTGCGAAGCAGGCTTGAGCACCATGGTGCAACCGGCGGCCAGGGCCGGGCCGGCTTTACGGGTGATCATGGCAGCCGGGAAGTTCCACGGGGTGATGGCAGCGGTCACGCCGATAGGCTGCTTGATCACGATCAGGCGCTTGTCTGGCTGGTGGCCCGGAATCACGTCACCGTAGATGCGCTTGGCTTCTTCGGCGAACCACTCGATGAACGATGCGGCGTAAACGATTTCGCCCTTGGCTTCGGCCAATGGCTTGCCCTGCTCCAGGGTCATCAGGCGAGCCAGGTCGTCCTGGTTCTCGATGATCAGCTCGTACCAGCGACGCAGTTTGTTCGCACGTTCTTTGGCGGTCAGTGCACGCCAGGCCGGCAGCGCTTTGTCAGCGGCTTCGATTGCACGGCGGGTTTCGGCAGCGCCCATTTTCGGCACGGTGCCCAGAATTTCGCCCGTTGCCGGGTTGTTGACCTTGATCGTCTGACCATTGTCCGCATCAACCCAAGCGCCATCGATGAAGGCTTGCTGGCGGAACAACTGGGTGTCTTTAAGCTGCATGTCGGCTTTCCTTAACAGCACCGCGGCAGGCGCGGAGCAAATTATGATTGTAGAAAGGCGCCTCAGTAGGCTGCCGTCAGGGAAATCATTCACCGGGCTGAAGCACATAAATAGCGCACTGATTCAAATCGTGCGGTTCAGCACCCAGACAAGAGCGTTTGAAATCTCAAACGAATCCTAGGATCAAAGGGGGTAAAGGACAATAGGCCGTTCGAAAAAAAGAACGAAAACCTCTTTTTTGCTGCAAATTTCTGATCAACGTAGCAAACGCAGGTTACGCTTTAAAAAAACACAGGCGATTCAGCAGCATGGACGCCCGCAATGCATATGAGTATCATGGCGCCCGCTGCACCAGTAGCTCAGCTGGATAGAGTACTGCCCTCCGAAGGCAGGGGTCGTGGGTTCGAATCCCGCCTGGTGCACCATACGTAAAAACGAGAAAGCCTCAGGCCGTAGGGTCTGGGGCTTTTTTGTGGGTGCTCGGTTTATCTGAACGGCTACGAAATGATAAAAGGTGCAGCGAACGTCGAGTTGCCTCTAACGCTGAATTCAGCGTCCTGCACAACTCGCTGCCAAGGAGTGCAAGGTGATATGCAAATGATGCAAGGCTATCCAAAGCCGTGGCAGAGCTACCAAATGCAGCTTGATTTGCTGATGGTTCGAGGAATGGTTGTAACAGACCAAGCCAAAGCGCTGGAATATCTGGAGCGCATAGGTTACTACCGCCTAAGCGGTTACTGGTTTGCATTCCGCGAACGCACTGAGCTCTGCTGCCCACTCGATCAACAAGCTCGTACAAAGCCAACCAGGACGAAGCCGACTCGACTTCCGCTCGACAGTTTCAAGCCTGGCACGACATTCCAGAACGCAGTCGACCTGTACGTCTTCGATAAGAAACTGCGACTGTTGACCATGGATGCCTTGGAGCGCATTGAAATTGCTTTACGGGTGGACATTTCCCACGGGCTCGGCAAACACGAAAAGTTTGCCTACCTACGACCTGATATGTTCCATGAAAGCTTTTCCACTCGACTGGACGGTAAAACCGGACTGACTAAACATCATGCCTGGCTTGGTAAACACGCTGCGTTGATCAATCGCTCGAACGAAGACTTCATTCGCCACAACAAGGAAAAGTACGGACTTCCATTGGCGGTGTGGGTGGCATGCGAGGTTTGGGACTTCGGCACGCTTTCGACGCTTTACGCTGGCATGGCCGAGGCAGACCAAGATGCTATTTCGCAGGAGTACGGCATCAGCAACGGCAGGGTTTTCGCCAGTTGGCTGCGCAGCCTGAATTATCTACGCAACGTCTGCGCCCATCACAGTCGTCTGTGGAACCGAAATATTGTCGATCAACCGAAGCTGCCATCTGAGGACCAAGCGCCAAACTTGTCAGCTTTCCATGATGACGCACACCGCCGGGCTCGTCCGTTCATGCTTTTGTGCATCACCCAGCATCTGATGAAAGTCATCAACCCATCATCGAGTTGGGGAAAACGATTGAAGGCGTTGCTGGAAAACGATTTCCCTGATCTGACGCATCTGGACCTCAGCCTGGAAGGGATGGGAGTCGACCCAGACTGGAAAAAGCGCGACTGGTAAGCGGAAAAATTTCAGGCAATAAAAAACCCCTGAGCAATCTCAACGCCGAAGCGCATCAACCGACAGGGGCCGTGTTGTGGCCGATTATAAGGTTTGAGGACATCTCGTCAACTGCCGACAAGCAGGCCATGACTCCCGACTTTCCGTTCCGCAATATGAAAGAGAAACCATACATTCAAGAGTGTCTTGCGACTCGTAACCCTTCGAATTGCTGTTAATCATCCTTTGGCGGCAGCAGCTTATTCACTCCGTCGTCCAGTCAAACTCGTCGTATTCATCGTCCTCGTCGTCCTCGAACTCTTCCCCTTCAAGAACATCTTCTTCCTCAGCATTAGCCTCTTCCTGCTGATTCAGCAGAAAATCCTTACGGCTCTCGGTAATTGCCCGCCGTAATTCCTCGCCCTTTTCCGGGCAGTTGAGCATTTGGGCGATGCGGTCGATTTTTTTTGTCACGGCATCCTCCAACGCATCGACTATGGCCCGATAGTGCGCGCTTTCGGGCCTTGATGCCAAATGGTCGAGCGTTGGGCCGATCAGTTTTTCTGCAGATCCTTGAGTCGGGCGCTGAGGTTTTCTTCGGGAAAGCGTTTGTGCAGGTCGGCCAGCAGTTTGTCGGCGGCTTGCTTGTGCCCGGTTTTTTGCAGGTGCAGCACTTCGTGCAATTGCTCATCCAGGGATTTCACCGGGGGCGCGGCGCGCTTGCTGGACTTGGCTTCGTCCGCCATGTCGGCGCTGAAGGATTCTGCTTGTGCCGGAGCTGCCGATTCCGCCATTGGTGCGGCGGGAGCCGGTGCGGAGAGCGCGCCAGCCGGGGCTTTGAGGGAATGGGCCTGTGCTGGCGGTGCTGCTTCGGCTTCCTGTTTGGCGACCGGTGCTGCGGGCGCGAAGTCGTAGCTAGGCACTTGCTCAGGCGTGCGCTGGACCAGCGAGAGCATTAGCGCGATGCCGACAAGGCTGGCGAATGCCACTTGCCAGCGAGGTTGCTGGCAGGCGCGAAGCCAGCGTTGCCACAGGCCTGGCTTCGGTGCGGGGGCTTCTTTACGCGCGGCGGTAAGGATCAAGGCGTCGAGATGCGCCGGGGGTTCGCCGCTGGCCTGCTCGCGGTAATGTTCTAGCGTTCGGTCGGTTGTGTGCTTGGCGTCAGTCATGTCAGTACCTCCTCGGCCAGCAGCCGACGCAGTTTTTGCTGGGCGTAACGCAAGCGGCTCTTGACGGTTTCCAGCGGTGTTTCGGTGAGGGTGGCGATCTGCGGCAAATCGAGATCGCTGTAGGCACGCAGCAGGAACACTTCGCGCTGGTCGGCGGGCAAGGCTTGCAAGGCGGCTTCAAGGCGCTGTGTATCGCGGCTCAGGCTTAGCAGTTGCTCGGGATCGGTTGTGTCATCGGGCAGGGCATGGGCCTGTTCGTCATAGCTGTCGTGCAGCGGCTGATGGACGCCATGTTTGCGCCAGTGATCGATCAAGCGGTTGCGGGCAATCTGGTAGAGCCAGGTACGAAAAGTCGCCCGACCTTGTGGCTGACTGCCGCTGCGGATCAGGCTCAGCCAGGTTTCCTGATAGACCTCCTCGGCGAGTTCCGCCCTGCCGCTCAACCCCAGCAGAAATCGGTACAAACCCTGGCGGTGGCGCGCGTACAGAATCTCGAACGCCGCGCCGTCGCCCTCGCGATAACGGGCCAGCAGCGCTTCGTCGCTGCTGGCCTCGGCGCTGCTTGCGGGCGCAAACAGCTGGCTGATGAACCCCTTCAATCGGCTCACTATTCAATCCGTCGTTCAGTGGCAGTTGGATTCGACGCGGTGGTGGTGCGCAGGCTCCGCGCCAGTTCCACCAATTGCACGAACTCGCTGCGCAGGCCGAAACGGTCATCGCCCCGGGCGCCGTGGGCCAGCGCTTCGGTGTCCTTGAGGCTGAACTCGCCGGTGTAGCGTCCGTCCTTGAGCTGTTGGGAAAAAGCAGCCACTGCTGCAGCAAAGCGCAGGTCATCGCTTGCTTTGCCAATCGGGGAATCAACGATCGGGCGTTCGATCAAGCGACTTTTCCCACCTTCCGGCAACTGATAACGCACCCGCAGCATCGCCAATTCGCCATGCTTTTCAGCAATAGCGGCGCCCGGTTGAGCGTAGCGCAGCGGTTCCAGCCAGCCCTTCTCACCCTTGGGGACAATTTCGTACAACGCAGTCACGGTATGTCCTGCACCGATTTCACCGGCATCGACCTTGTCATTGCTAAAATCCTCACGTTTCAACGCACGGTTTTCATAACCCAGTAGGCGATACTCGCTGACTTGCGCGGGGTTGAACTCCACTTGCAGCTTGACGTTTTTCGCCACGACGGCAAGGGTTGAGCCGAGTTGATCCACCAGCACCTTGCGCGCCTCACGCAGGTTGTCGATGTAGGCGTAGTTGCCATCGCCGGCATCGGCCAGTTGTTCCATCAGGTGTTCATTGTAGTTATCCACACCGAAGCCCAGGGTCGTCAGGGATATGCCCGTCTTGCGTTTATCCACAGCCATTTGCTTGAGGCTGTCGAAGTCGCTGACGCCGACATTGAAGTCTCCGTCAGTGGCCAGTAGAACGCGGTTGATGCCCTTGGGGATAAACGCCTGTTGCGCCTGTTGATAAGCCAGTTCGATGCCCGAGGCTCCGGCGGTTGAACCGCCTGCAGTCAATTGCTCGATGGCTGTACGAATCTTCGCTTTTTCCCGTCCGGAAGTGGGCTCCAGTACCACGCGCGATTCCCCGGCGTAGATCACCAAGGACACCCGATCCTGATCGCGCAGTTGATCCACCAGCAATTTCAGGGTGCTTTTGACCAACGGCAGGCCCTCGCGGCGATCCATCGAGCCGGACACGTCCACCAGGAACACCAGGTTCGCCGGGGCCAGTTCCGCGGCCGCGCGATCCGAGGCCTTGATGCCGATGCGCAACAAGCGCGTATGCGAATTCCAGGGCGACGCCGCCAGTTCCGTGGTCACGCCGAAGGGCGAGCCATCGGTGGGCAAGGCGTAGTCGTAAGGGAAGTAATTGACCATCTCCTCCAGCCGCACCGCTCCTTCCGGTGGCAATCGCCCCTGGTTGAGCAAACGGCGGACGTTGGCGTAAGCACCGGTATCGACGTCGGCGCTGAAGGTCGAGACCGGTGTTTCGGCGACGCTGTGGATGGGGTTATCTGCCAGGGCCTGGTACTGCTCGCGCTGTTCGTCGCGATATCCCTGTGGATAAGCCTCGCCCGCAGGCATTGGCGCGAAGCCGGCCATCGGTGCGGGTCTGACATTGCGCTTGCTCATCGAGGCGTCAGCGTCGAGCAGTTCGTGATGCACCGACGATTCGGTTTTCAACTCGGCCTGGGCCGGCGATGACACAGAGGCGGAATCGGGCTTGGACGAAACACCACAACCGGTAACGGCCAGTAACAGCCCGGCGGCGAAACCCTGGGCGAGCGGACGCAGAACATGCAGTGGGAGGGACATGGGGCTGACCTCAGGAGGAAATTGATCCATTCATCCTGTGAGACGGACAGCCCGGAAAGTTCGGGTTAACCCGCGCTAAAAATTCTTCAGCGATGATAGCGCCGTACCACGCTGCTGTTTCTCAGCACGTGACCTTTGATTTTTTCCAGCAACTGGGTGCGCGTCAGGCCGGCCGGCAGGGCATCCGGGGCCAGGTCCAGGGCTAAGAGCTGGATGATGTAGTGATGTGCGCTGTCGCCAACCGGTGGGCAAGGGCCGACGTACCCTGTCGTGCCTTTGCTGTTGGTGCCACCCACGCCCTCGAGCGCGGACTTGGCGCCGACACCCGCCGCAATCTGGTGGGTGCCGGCCTTGATGCCGTAATGCACCCAATGATCGACGCCCTGGCCTTTTTGCCCGTCCGGGTCGTGCATGACGATGGCGTAGCTGAGCGTGCCTGCAGGGCCGGCGTTCCAGTTCAGCGCTGGCGAGACGTTGTGCCCACCGCACCCCGGGGCATCGCTGGCGGCGGCCGCGGTGAACAGTCGGTCATCCGAGACGCCAGGGATGTTCAGGGTGAAACGCTCCTGGGCCGCCTGTGCCGGAAATTGCACGCAAAGGGCGACTGCTGCGGCCGCCAGCCAAGGGGTCAGAGAGGTCAATCGGGTCATACCGGGAGCACCTTGTGCGGGTGGGGCCGAGGTCGGCGAGCAAACTATAGCCGGACCGTTCGCGCGGTGGCAGTGGGAATTGGATGAACCTCGAGTCAAGCGCCAGACTCTTAATTGAAACGCCGGTCTGGAGAGCAATCATGACCCTGCATCGCGTTGCCCGTGCCGCCGATATACCCGAAGACCGCGGCCTGGAAGTCAGCGTCCAGGACAGCAAGATCCTACTGCTGAAAGTCGGCGATCAATTACGCGCCTATCAAGGCGAATGCCCGCACGCCGGGGCGCCCCTGGCCGAAGGCGCATTCTGTAATGGCCGGCTGACTTGCCCGTGGCACAAGGCGCAGTTTCGGATCGAGGACGGCGGGTTGTGTGAACCGCCCGCCCTGGACAGCCTGAAGCGTTACCCTCTCGAAGTGCGTGACGACGAAGTCTGGGTAGGCGATCAGCCGCTGCAGGACGCCCACACCCCGCCGGCCGATGACGAACGCGTCTTTGTGATTGTCGGTGCGGGCGCTGCGGGCACGGCGGCGGCATCGGCCCTGCGGGAAAAAGGATTTGGTGGCCGGGTGCTGCTGATCGACCGCGAAACAGCGGGTTATGACCGTACGGTGCTGAGCAAATTCGTGATCGCCGGGCAGACTCCACCGGATGAAGTCCCCGCCTTGCGCGATGAAGCGTTCTACGGCGAGCAACGCATCGAGCGGATCAACGCGCAAGTAACGAGCCTGGATGCTGAAAACCGGGTAATGCAATTGGCCGACGGCCAGTCACTCGAATATGACGCTGCGTTGCTGGCCACAGGAGGCATTCCCAAGCCACTGGAGTTACCCGGCGCCGAGCTGCCGCAGGTCTTCGTATTACGCTCCAGGGACCATGCCCGTCGGATCCTGGATAGCGCCAAACCCGGTCAGCGCGCGGTGATCATCGGCGACAGCTTCATCGCCATGGAATCCGCTTCAGCCCTGCGCCAATACGGTCTGGACGTCACGGTACTGGCCCGGCAACCGGTGCCTTTTGCCAAACAGTTCGGCGACAGCGTCGGCAAGGCGATCCTGGCCCTGCATGAGGCTAACGGCGTGGTGTACCGAACGGCGGGCGAAGCCGTGCAGATCGAAGGAACAACGCGAGTCGAAGCCGTGCGCCTGGATAATGGTCAGCGTGTACCGGCAGACCTGGTGCTGGTTGGGATTGGCGTTACCCCGGCGACCGTGGCGTTTGCCGATCTACCGAAGGAAAAGGATCAGTCGTTGCTGGTTGACGGCGGGATGCGCGTGACCGACGGGCTATGGGCCGCTGGCGATATCGCTACCTTCCCCCTCAACGGTCAGCCGCAACGCATCGAACACTGGCGCCTGGCGCAACAACAGGCACGAATTGCGGCGGCGAACATGCTCGGTGGTGATGAACATTACCTCGATGTGCCGTACTTCTGGACCTGGCACTTTGGCAAAAACTACGACTACCTCGGCCACGCGCAAGGCTGGGACGAAGTCGAGTTCAAGGGTGATCCGAACAATCCGCCCTTTATCGGCCTGTTTGGCAAAAACGGTGTGGTGACGGCGGCCGTGGCCTGTGAGGAAGAGCGCACGATGGCGATGCTCGCCGAACGGATGAAGCAGCCGTTGCCCGTGGACGAGGCGTGGCGGTTGATCCGCGATTGAAATGGGCCTGTAGGAGCTGCCGAAGGCTGCGATCTTTTGATCTTCGGCGATACCAAAATCAAAAGATCGCAGCCTTCGGCAGCTCCTACAGGGTTCTTATGGCTCCTGGGCTACGCCTGGGCCAGCGAACTTGCTCATCACGAAGCCGACAAACTCCTCGACGGTCATTTTCTGGCCGTTGAATTCCACCTGGTTATTGGCGTAATGCAGTTGGCTGACGACGTTGTTGTTGTCCAGTTTTGCCAGCTGCGAGCCGACCGCCATGCTGCTGAACATATCGGCGGTGGCAGTGGCCTGATCGGCAACGAGCTTGGCGTCGGTCTGGCCGTCGATTTGCGACTGCACGGTGAGGATGTCGACGAGCATCGGCTTGGACACTTTCAGGTTGACGTCCAGCAACGCGATCATCTGGCGGACTAACTGGTCGGCGGGCAAGTCGATGGACTGCGGCTTGGTCAGGTTCAGCACCAGGTTGGCGCGGCTTTCGCCATTGGCAGTATTGAACGACAGGTTCTCCAGGGCCACCTGCGGGCCGGCCGCCAGCAATTGTTCCAGACCGGTTTTAAGCTGCGCCTCTTCCGCTTCGGTCAACTTCAGCTCAGGAACCGGTTGACCGGCCTCGGCAGCTTCGGCGGCGGCCTGCTCATAGGGTTGCAATTTTGTCTGGTAGATCTGCATCAGCGACAACGTCGCCGGGATGTCGAGGTTCTTCAGGCTCATGGCCAGCTGGGCAGAACCCACGGCCTTGCCGTTCAGGGACACTTCGGCAATCTTGTAATCGGCACGCCCGGAAGCGCTGGTACCCGATTCCTCGGTGTGGTTCTTCATTTCAAAATTCTTCAAACCCAGCACTGACTGCTTGGGGCCGAAGGTGGTTTTGCTGTTGCTCAGCTCGACGGTGTTATCGCCGGTGTAATAACCGTAGGTGCTTTTTGCCAGGTTGCTGGCCAGGGTCAGACCACTCAATTCGACCTGCACGGGTGTCTGGTCTTCGGCAACGGTGGTCAGCTTCAGGCTGTCCATGTAGCCGTCGGCCTTGACCTTCTGCGCCTGGGCGCTGGCCGCGACGTCAACTTTCAGACCGGAAAACTTCAGGCTGGACTTGTCATCCAGTGCAGTTTCCAGCGGCAGCAATTCAAGCGTGCCGTTGGTGGAATTGTCGTAGCCTAGGTTGACCACCCCCTTGAGCGGCGAAGCGTCCTTGGTGGCGGCGAACCATTTTTCCGTGAGCGGGGTCTTCTCCAGTTCATAGTGACTGGTGGCCATGACCGGCAACCACTTCAGCGATACCAGGCGCGAGAACGGCAGCGGGCCGTGTTCGATGTGGTCGACAAACAGCAATTCGACCGGGGCCTCGCCGAACATTTCGCCCTCTCCCTTGAGGCGATAATGCGCCGTGCTGCTGAAGACATGGCGTTCCAGGGATACCAGCTCCAGCGAGGCGGTGCCTTTGTAACCGACCATGGCGGCCTGCAACTGCTTGTTGGCATCCGCCAGGGAGGTGTTGAGTACACCTTCGATTTTGGTGCCGGTGAACCAGGCGCCGCCGGCGCTGATTGCACCGATGGCGACAACGATTCCCAGGAGCACGCCTGCTGATTTATTCATGAATGACCTGTTCAATGTCCGTTGTTGAAGGTGTGGTCGTCTTCCCTGAACCCTTGACGGGTGGCGGTCACGACTGCGCTGAAAGTGGGGTGCAGGTTAGCATCAGGCATGCAGGGCAGCCCAATGGTTAACGGTGAAAAAGTGTCTTGGCGAACACAAGATCGCCTTCGCTGGCAAGCCAGCTCCTACAAGGATCACTTAATACCTGTAGGAGCTGGCTTGCCAGCGAAGGCGTCTGTCCCGCCAACAATGAATCAGGAATACTGCACTTCAATCTCATCAAGCTGATGATCAAAGGTTTTCAACCGCGCCGTCCATGTATAGATCAGCACTTCGAAATCCCGATTGATCACCGCCCCACCCGTCACTTCCTCGCGCGGGTCGCAGAAGTCCAGTTGATAGCGCTCGCGGGCCATGGCGGTGGCGACGTCAGCCAGCTCGCGGGCATTATTGAGCCAATGGCGACCGTCGTCGGCCACTTGCTTGTCCAGCTCCAGGCATTGTTTTTTCAGGGTTTCGAGGCTTTTTTCCAGCGGCGTGCCCGTGAGTTCCCCCATGACTTCCTGGAAAGTCCTGCCAGGTTGCCAGTAGCTGCCCCAGAAATACCGATCGAACACTGATTCGACACGCCGTAGCGCCACCTTGGTGTCCCAGATCATCACCAGGGTCTTGCCTTGTTCAAGCTGTCTTTTCTTGACTCGTTGCCCCTGGACCGAGGCCCAGGCCACCACCGCAATGGACATCACGGCAATCAACAGTGCGGCGCTGTCGAGGAACGTCAGCGCCGTGTCGATCTGGTGGGCCAGCATGATGCCGTAGAAATAGGTGGCCGTGAGCAGCACCAACGCCACAACGGCGCACCAGAAGCCGAGAGCATAAGGGTTTTTCATTATTGGTTTCCCCATGACCTGCGCATGCCTTGTGCGAATCGAGGGCGCTTTGCACGAACGCCCTTTCGACACTTCAAAGCATAGCAACGGCCTCAGGGTTTGCCGGAGTTCGACGCTTGCGTTCGTCCGCTTTCCCAACCGCCGCCCAGGGCGAGGAACAAATCGATCTGGCTGATGGCCACCTGAGTGTTGGCGGCGGCCAGTTGCGCGGTGACGTCGGTGTAGGTGCGGGTCGCCTGCAGATCCGCCAGGAACGACGCACGGCCGGCCTGGAAGAAGCGATGGGTCTGGTCTGCGGCCAGCTTCGCCGACTGCTCGGCGTCCGCCAGGGCCTCACGGCGTTGCAGCGAGGCGGAGTACTGGGCCAGACCGGTCTGGGTTTCACGAATCGCGTTGAGCACCACGCCATCGAAGTGTGCAAGCGTGGCCTGGGTCACCGCCTCAGCCTCGCGAATGCGTGCCCGGGCGCCGTTGGTCGGCACGTTCCAGGTCAGCGACGGACCGAAACCCCAGCGGTTGGTGGACGGCTCGCCGAGGTTTTCCAGGATACCGACCGTACCGATGGTCGCGCCGATGCGGATGTCCGGGTACAGCTCACCGGTAGCGATACCGATACCGGCGGTCGCGGCCGCCAGTCGACGTTCGGCCTGGCGGATGTCGGGGCGGCGCTTGAGCAGCGATGCACCATCACCCACCGGCAACAATTGCGCGATTTTTGGCAGTTCGGCGCAGCTGTCGGTGCCAGCCGGTAGTTGATCCAGCGGTTTGGCCAGCAGCATCGACAGGCGGAACAGCCCGGCCTGCCGCGCCGCTTCATAGCGCGGCATGTCGGCACGCAAGGATTTGAATTGGGTTTGCGAACGGGTGACCTGGGTTTCGTCACCACGCCCGGCATCGCGCAATCGCTGGATGAGTGTGGTGCTCTGGGCTTGCAGGTCGAGGGAATGCTGGGCGATTTCCCGTTCCTCGTTGGCCGCGCACACTTGGGTGTAGGCCCGGACCACATCGGCCACCAGGGTGATGCGCGCCGTATCGGCCGCCGCCTGGGTCGCATCGGCATTGGCCTTGGCCGCTTCGATGCCGCGCTGCAAGGTGCCGAACAGGTCGAATTGATAGGACGCACTGATGCCGATATCGCCGATGTTGGCCACCGGCACCTTCTCCGGCAGCAGGAACGCTTCACCGGATTCCTGCAAGCGCTGGGCGCCCATCTTCACCCCACCGCTCCAGCCGCCCGCTGCTTCGGCCTGGTCGACCTGAGCGCGCGCCCGCAGCAGGCTGGCGGCCGCTACGCGCAGATCCGTGTTGGAGGCCAAGGCCTGCTGCACCAACTGGTCAAGCCGCGGGTCATGATACAGGCGCCACCAATCGCCAGGCACCGGCGCCGAAACCACCGGCTTGCCGTTCACCGCCAGTTCGCCCTGCAGGTCTTCACGATGGATGGCGGCTTCGTCCGGCAAGTGATAATCCGGACCGACCACCTGACACGCCGACAACAGCAAGCCTAATCCGGCGATCGCCAAACCCGAGGCCTTGCTCATAACGCGGGCTCCCGTTTCTGGTCGTCGATGATCGATACCGTGGCGGTGCGCCCGGCGATCATGCGGAAATCCTCAGGGACGTCATCGAACGCGATGCGCACCGGAATCCGCTGGGCCAACCGCACCCAACTGAAGGCCGGATTGACGTTGGGCAGCAGGTTGTTGCCACTGGTGCGGTCGCGATCCTCGATACCGGCCACGATGCTTTCCACATGGCCGCGCAGTCGCGCGTTGTCGCCGATCACCCGGATGTCGACGCTTTGGCCGATGTGGATGCCGTTGAGCTTGGTTTCTTCGAAATAGCCGTCGATATGGAAAGAATTGCTATCCACCACCGACAACACCGGCCGCCCGGCACTGACGAATTCCTGGGTGCGCGGCGCGCGGTCGTTGACGTAGCCGTCTACGGGGCTGCGGATCACCGAGCGATCAAGGTTAAGTTGCGCGCTGTCGACGGCGACCTGAGCTTCCATCAACGCCACTTGGGCGCGGGCCACCCGCGACTGGCTTTCTTCAAGTTGCTCGCCCGGCACCAGGTTGCCAAGCCCCTTGTTTCGCTTGGCTTCGCGCTGGGCCTGGGCCAGGGTTTCCTCGCGGTCGGCGACCGCCGCTTTCGCCTGGCGCAGGGCCAGTTTGAAGCGGTCCTGGTCGATGCTGAACAGCACCTGGCCGCGCTTGACCAACTGGTTGTCGCGCACTTGCACTTGCTGGATCAGCCCGGACACGTCCGGCGCGATCTGCACGATGTCGGCACGGATATGCCCGTCGCGAGTCCAGGGCGCGAACATGTAATACATCACCATGCGCCAGACCACGACCACGGCGAAGGTGACGATCAGCAGCGTCAGGACCACGCGGCCGAGGGTTAAAAACGGTTTTTTCATGTCATCAGGTATCGGCTGAGTGAGTCCACAGCGCCCAGCAGCAGGGCGTAGAGGGCCACGTTGAACAATGCCCGGTGCCAGACCAGACGGTAAAAGTGCAGGCGCGTCAGCACCCCGTGTACCAACAGGTACACCACATAGGTAATGCCCATCAGCACCAGCAGCGTGGGCAGGAACACCCCACTGATATCCAGATCACCGATCATAAAGGCGCTCCATCGATGCCGTGGGGAAGCGGTTCTTCAGACTCGGCAGAACCAACGAATTCGACGCCGGGCAACAACGCCAGGCGCAGGCCGCTGAGGGCGTGCAGCAGGTGCAGGCGGGTTTGCTCATCCGGCGCGCTGGCCAAGGCTCGGCGGGTGCGGTCGAGGGTCATCAGCAACGGGCTCGGTGCCGGCAGGCGTTCACCGGCCTTGAGACAGGCCGTGAAGTATTCGCCAACCTCGGCCACCACCTGATGCAGCAACGCCTGCGGTGCACCCTGAACCCGCGGCGTGTAGGCCAGCAGGTCCAGCAGGTTCAGTGCCACCCTGACTTCGCGTAGGGCGATGCCGGTGTCCTGGCCGGTCACGGCCAGGCGCGGCAGATGCTGCATCAGTCGATCCAGCACCTGCACACCCAGGCGCCGGTGATCGGCCAATGTGGCCGGCTCGGTGAGACTGACAATGTCGCGCCAGGCGAAACGGGTCAGGCGCTTGGCCGCCAGCTCGGCCCCGAATGGCCGGGCGATCAGGGTCCAGACGAAGGCAAACAGCAAGCCGACGGGACCTGCCAGGTTGGAGTTGGCGAAGCTGAGGAAGTCCGCGTCGTACGCACCCTGGATACTGATGAACGACGAGGTGTTGACCAACGTCAGCAGCATGCCCAGATAAAACTGTGGCTTGACCGTCAGGGTGCCGATGCAGATGAACGGCACGGCGAATGCCAGCACCAGCATCGGGAAATCATGCAGGTTGGGCAGGACGAGAAACAGGTAGAGGCTGGCGAACACCACCGACATCGCCGTCCAGAAAAAGAACCGGTAGATCTGCGGTGCCGGGTCGTCCATCGAAGCAAAGAAGCTGCAGGCCACGGCCGCCAGAATCACCGCCGCGCCGCCGTCGGTCCAGCCCAGCAGAATCCACAACACCGAGGCGACAATGATCGCAACGACGGTGGAGGCGGCGGAATAGAGCATCAGGCCACGATCGAGGAAGGGGGTCAGGCGCCCCAGGCGCCAATGCCGATAGACCGCGCGCCAACTGTCCTGGCTTTCGCACTCGATCGCGTGTTGCAGGCTGCGGCAGTCCTGCCACAGATCGACCCATTCGCCGAGGCGATAGATGGCGTTGGAGAACAGCAGTTGCTTGCGATCATCCAGCACTCCGGGGCTGGGTTGCAGTGCTTCGAGCTGGTCTTTAAGCGCTTGCCAGCGCTCGATGTCAGCGTCCTGGTGCTCGAGCCATTCGGTGGAGGCGGCCAGCAAGGGCGAGAACTTGTCCACCAGCTCGGGGGTGCGTCTTTCCAGAGCGTAGAGTGCATCGTCGAGGGCATCGATCACCGGCAACAGGTGAATCATCCGCCCGCGCAACTCCTTGGTGTTGCGCACCGTTTGTGGCCGCGCGCCTTCGTGGGGTAACTGACCGATCATCAATTCCAGAGTATTGAAGGTGGCAACCATCGAGGAGCGCAAAGCGCTGACTTCCTCGGGCTGCACGTTGCGGTCGAGAAAGCGCGCGCTGTAGATCGACGCGTCGGCAAACCATTTGCTCACCGAGTCGTTGAACACCGGGGCCAGCCGGCGCGGCCAGAACATGGCGCCAACCACCGCGGCGACGGCGATGCCCAGGAAAATTTCCTCGGTGCGCGCTTCGGCCACGTCCCACACCGCCAACGGGTTATTCACCACCGGCAGGGCGATCAACGGCAAGGTGTAGCCGGCCAGCATCAAGGCGTAATTGTTGGCGGTGCGCAAATGCATGGACAGGAACAGCAGGGTCCCGGTCCACAGCGCGATGACCACCACCAGCACATAAGGGCTCTGCACGAACATCGGCACGAACAGGACAGCCGCAGCGGCACCCAGAAAAGTGCCGACCGCACGGTACAGTGCCTTGGAGCTGGTCGGCCCGACAAACGGGCTGGAAACGATGTAAACGGTAGCCATCGCCCAATAAGGACGCGGCATTTGCATGAGCAGGGCGATGTACAGCGCGATCATCGAGGCCGCGAAGGTGCGTACGCCGTAGAACCAGTCCCGCGCTGGGGGGAAGCCGGAAAAAAAGCCGTTCAAGGGTTGTCGTCCGATGATTGCCCGGCCGCTTCAAAGGCCTTCAATACCCGTAGAGTGGCTTCCAGATCTCGCGGATCGATACCTTCGAGCACCTCATTGCGCAATCGAACCAGTTCGACCTCGACGGTTTGCACCAGAATGCGACCGCTATCGGTGAGGCTCAGGCATTTGGCGCGACGATCCTGGGCGTCTTCGGTGCGGCAGACGTAGCCGCCATGACACAGCTGATCAAGCAATCGCACCAGGGACGGGCTTTCCATTCCCGCCGCCTGCGCCACTGTCACCTGCCGCACACCCTCCCCCAGGCGCCCGATCATCAGCAGCGGGACGGCACAGGCTTCAGAAATTCCATAGTTGGCCAGCGTGGCCTGGCAGATTTTGCGCCAGTGCCGCGCGGCCACCACCATGGTGCTGCTGATGTTCATCTGGAGAGCGTCGAGGGAATTCGGCACGAGGGTCAATACACACTGTTAGTTTGCTAACTATCAATATGCCATTGGAGGGGATTTTCAGTCAAGTTTTGAAACAAATTGGTTGCCATCTGTCGTAGGACGGCCCAAATGGAGTTCGCAAGGTGGACATCGCTCGTGTTTCGATGAGCAGAGGCGACGGCCTGACGAACGATGAAGTGGAAGCGGAATTCGCCTCCAGGCGTGGACGGGCAGCCATACAAGAATGAAAATAATCTGGACGCGAGAAGCAGCACAGGATCGTGCGGACATCTGGTATTTACCTGCACACCGTTAACCCTAAAGCAGCCATCGACATGGATAGCCGCTTCAGCGATGCGATGTCCCAACTAGCCCAATACCCGGAAAGCGGCCCCGCGGGAATCATTGCAGGCACTCGCGAGCTGATTCCACATCAGAGCTATCGCATCGTTTATGAGCAAGCGGTGAATGCAATCTGGATACTTGCCCTGGTTCACACATCTCGACAGTGGCCGCCAGAGAATTGAATCTCTATACCCCCCGCCCCTTTCTCAGCATCACATTCAACTGATCCACCACCTCCGCCCAATCGGCATCATCCAGGATTTCATTGCGCAACAGATCCGCCTGGCTCGGGCTCCAGAAAAAAGCATCCGCCAGGTGCAAGTCCGGTTTGAGCGGTGAGTGGGTGGCGATGAATTTGTCGATGTTCTCGGCGTCGTCGGGAAGGCCGAGTTGTTTGAACAGGGAGGGAAGGCTGTGGGTTGGGTTTTCCATGTCTGGCTCCTGGGTGGTTTAGGTGACCGCTGCGCGGTCAATCGCGAGCAAGCTCGCTCCTACAGGGGAACGCGTCACCTTGTAGGAGCGTGGCTTGCCCGCGAAGGCGATGTGACTGACTGCGCAAAATTCAATGACTCAACTCCCGCACCTCCGCATGCGGCACCATTTTCAGGAATTGAGGCATGCCCATATGCAACAGGTTGATGTGGTTGCCGGCTTCCAGATAGATGTCTTTCTGCCGGGTCAGCAGTGGGTCGATGACCACGTCCAGGCCATAGGCTTCGCCTAGGGCAGGCACGGCGCCGCGTTCGCAGTCGTCGAACAGGTGCGGCAGATTGCTTTCCCTGGAGACCTGCCATTCACCGGTGCTGCGCACTTTGCTCAAGTCCAGGTGACGGCTGGCAGGCAGCAGGGCCATCAGGTAATGCCCGTGGTGGTCGTCGAGGATCACCGACTTGGCCACCCGTTCCGCGGGAATACCCGCGACCCGCGCGGTTTCGAGGCTGCTGGCCGAGTGTGGATGGGTGACGATGTCATATTCGCATTGAGCCTGGTCCAGGCTTCTCTGCACGGTTCTTGCCATACGCATGATGCACCTCGGAGTCCGCAATAACGCTTGGCGGACGATGGTTAACATTTTTGTACGTAGTAAAAGTCTAGGCCCGCCGGGGCAAACCAGCGGGAAATCCGCCCATCGGGCAGGTTTACAACTGGGCAAAATTCATACAACCAGCGCCTCAACTAGACTGTATACAGAACCACCTGCGACTCTCCCGGAGGGTCACGTGAACACTCGCTGTTGTGCCGTTGCATTGCTGTTGGCATTAAGCGGATCCGCCATCGCCGCGGACACCGCCGGACTGCCCGCTTCCAACCCCGCGGGGATCTGGCTGATTACCTTCGGTATCGCGTTCCTGATCGCCGAGGCGGCCCTGCCCAACTACGGCGTGATCGGTCTGGGCGGGATCGTGATGTTCGTGATCGGCGCGGTGATCCTGACCAATGCCGAATTGCCCGTGCCGTTGATGATCGGCCTGGGCCTGATCAGCGCGTTGCTGCTGATATTCCTGCTGATCCGCGCCCTGAAGACCCGGCCGCGTCATACCGTCAGCGGCGATGCCGGCCTGCTGGGCAGCGTTACCCCGGTGCTGGCCTTGCAGGCCGGCGATGCCTGCCTGGGCTGGGTACATTTGCAGGGCGAACGCTGGCAGGTGTCGAGCACCACGCCATTGCAGATCGGGCAACAGGTCCGGGTGGTGGCACGCAAGGGATTGTTGCTGGAAGTGGCCGCGGCTGACGCGGTAACGGTTGGAGGTTAGTCATGGGTCTGCAAATCGGTTTTGTCGCGCTGCTGCTACTGCTGATCGCACTGGCGGGGGCGACGTTCCGCATCCTGCGCGAGTACGAGCGCGGGGTGGTGTTCCAGCTCGGACGCTTCTGGCAGGTCAAGGGCCCAGGCCTGATCCTGCTGATTCCGGTGATCCAGCAAATGGTCCGCGTCGACTTGCGCACCATCGTCCTCGACGTCCCGCCGCAGGATGTGATCACCCGCGACAACGTCTCGGTCAAGGTCAACGCCGTGCTGTACTTCCGCGTGCTCGATCCGCAGAAGGCGATCATTCAGGTCGAAGATTTTCTCATGGCCACCAGCCAACTGGCGCAAACCACCTTGCGCGCGGTGCTCGGCAAACACGAACTTGATGAACTGCTGGCCGAGCGCGAACGGCTGAACATCGACATCCAGCAAGTCCTCGACGCCCAGACCGACGCCTGGGGCATCAAGGTGGCCAACGTCGAAATCAAGCACGTCGACCTCAACGAATCGATGATCCGCGCCATCGCCAGACAGGCAGAGGCGGAGCGCGAACGCCGGGCCAAAGTGATCCACGCGGAAGGCGAATTGCAAGCTTCGGAAAAACTCATGCAGGCCGCCGAAATGCTCGGCCGCCAGCCCGGTGCCATGCAGCTGCGCTACATGCAGACGCTGAGCTCGATCGCCGGGGACAAGAGCTCGACCATCGTCTTTCCGTTGCCGATCGAATTGCTCAAGGGCATGGCGGATCTGTCGGCCAAATCTTGAGTCGAGGGTAACTCTACAACAGGATATAGAAACCCAGAATCGCTACGCCCCAAACGCACAAGCCAAATGTGAACCCGACTCCATTGGCAAAAGTCAGTGTTGCGTTCGCCGTTCCGCGCACGTCGTTTTCCAGATAGTTGATTGCTTCCTGTACACGCAACAAGGAGCAGACTTGCAAGAGTAGAACCAGAAGACTCAGGGCAAAGCTGATGTGCAGATCCGGTAACCACGCCAGCCCCATGCCCGCTAGCGCAGTCATGATCACAATCAACGCAAGCAAGCGTGGATACCAACGATAGTCCTTACCTGAAGCGCGTATTCGCCGTTCAATGCTGGTGAACAACGAGTACACAAAAAACACGAAAAAAATTGCACGAACTATGGGTAACACTTTGTTGCCCGTGGCGGTGCGGTAAAGCTTCCAGTTTTTATACATCCAATAGGTAAGGTACAAACCAAAGGTGAAAACGATCATCAGCGCGAATTTGCTTGTCCCCACAACAAAAAAGGTCGCGCGGGGTGGTTCAGTGCAATCAAGTTCGGCCACTGGAGGCGCATAAGGATTGGCATTCATAGGGATGCATAACCAGGGTCATGGAGTGGACCAAAATGCTAACCCCTGATGGGCATCCCGGATGCCCACACAAAAAAATCAGGACCCTTCCTACGCCCGGCTACACAGTTTCACTCACCGCTGTGCGGTCAGCGGATAAACCGACTCCCATCCACCACCCAGCGCCTTGTACAACCCGACCGCCGCCAGCGAAACACCGGTGGAGCTCTCCACCCACTGCTCCTGAGTCGCCAGCAAGGCGCCTTGCACGGTGAGCACGTTGACGAAGTCCACCACGCCCTCGACGTATTGCCGTTGCGCGGTTTGCAGGGCGATCCGGTTCTGCCGCACCGCTTCGGCGAGGCTGTCGCGGCGCAGTTGGCTGGCGTTGTAGGCGCTCAATTGGTCGTCGATTTCATGCCAGGCGCGCAGCACGGTTTGCTGGTAAGCGATGGCTGCTTCCTGTTGCTGGGCCTCGCGCAGATCCAGCACGCCGCGCAGGCGACCGCCGTCGAACAGCGGCAGGCTGAACTGCGGGCCGATGCCGAAGCTGCGTGAACCCCAGGAACCGAAATCGCTCAATTGCATGGCTTGCGAACCGACACTGCCCGACAGGGTGATGCGCGGGTAGAAATCACCCTTGGCAACGCCGATGCTCGCGGTCGCGGCATGCAGGCGGGCTTCGGCCTGGCGGATGTCCGGGCGGCGCTCGGCCAGTTGCGACGGCAGGCCGATGGCGACCTGGCGCGGGGTTTGCGGCACCGGCGCGTCGGCGGATAACTCGGCCGCCAGCGCTTGGGGCGGTTCGCCCATCAACAGGCTCAGGGCGTTGATCAGTTGGGCCTGGCGTTGCTCCAGTGCTGGCAGGCGCGATTCGATGGTCGCGACCTGGGCGGCCGCTTCGGCGACATCGAGGTCGGTTGCGACGCCGTCGGCCAGGCGCAGTTGCGACAGCTTCAGGCTATGGCGGGCGACGTCGAGGTTCTGTTCGGTGACGGCGCGGGTATTCTGCACACCGCGCAGTTGAATGTAGTCCTGGGCGGTTTCGGCCAGCACCGACAACAGCACGCCGCGACGGTCGTTTTCCGCCACTTCCAGAGTGGCATCGGCAGCCTCGGTTTCGCGACGTACCCTGCCCCAGAAATCCAGCTCCCAGGAGGCGGAGAACCCCGCATCCCACAGGTTGAACGCGGAGTTGCCGTCATGTCCAGACGGGTCGCTCAGGCCTTCGCCGCTGTTGCGTTTACGGGCGTAACTGCCGCCGACGGCGCTGGTGGGATAACGATCGGCCGTCACCACCTGGCGCACCGCACGGCTTTGCTGCAAGCGGCTGCTGGCGAGCTTCAGGTCGAGGTTGTCGGTCAGGGCGCGCTGAGTAAGGGCCGAGAGTTTCGGATCGTTGAACACTTGCCACCAGCGTTCGTTCATCGACTCGGCGCTGGCTTGGCTGGTGGCGGCTTTTGATGGTTTTGACCACTCGGTGACTTGCTGCGCCTGTGGTTTTTGGAAGTCCGGGCCGACGGTGCAGGCTGACAGTCCCATGACAAGCAAGGCGCAAAAAGTGAGTTGTGGCAAGCGCCCTCTTCGCGAGCAAATCGAATCGTCGGCACATTCAACGAACATCTTCATCGCTGAACAACCTCATTAGCTTTGACGTTGGCCGTATCGATACTCGCCTCCACCGACATCCCTACCCGCAACCGCTGGGCCAGGGCCTGCCCCGGCTCCAGCACGATCTTCACCGGAATCCGCTGCACCACCTTGGTAAAGTTGCCAGTGGCGTTATCCGGTTTGACAGAAGCAAAGGTCACCCCGGTGGCCGGTGCGATGCTCTCGACCCGCCCGTTCAAGGTTGCGCCGCCAAAGGTGTCGACATGCACCTGCACGTCCTGCCCCGGTTGCACATTCGTCAGTTGGGTTTCCTGGAAATTGGCCACCACGTAGGCCTGCGCCAGCGGTACCACCGCGAGCAGTTTGCTGCCTGGCGTGACATAGGCGCCGACCCGCACCGCGCGCTCACCGACCATGCCGTCCTGCGGCGCGGTGATCCGCGTGTAAGACAGCTCGTAACTGGCGATTTCAAGCTTGGCCTGCGCCCGTTTCAAACCACCCTCCGCCCCATCACGTTGGGCGGCGAGTATGTCCACCTGCTTGCGCTCCGCCGCCAGCACCGCCGTGACATTGGTCAACCGGGCACCGGCCTGGTCGATCCGCGTGCGCGCTTGTTGAGCGTTCTGCACCGTGCCGGCCCCGACCCCGGCCAGGTGGTTGTAACGGTCCAGTTCATGTTGCGCAAAGGCCATTTCCGCCTTGGCGGACACCACCTGTGCCTGCGCCTGGGCGATCACCGAAGCCTGACGCTCAAGCGTCGCCCGGGCATTTTCCAGTTGTGCCTGGGCCATCACGGCTTCGGCGGCGGCCGCTTCGGCAGCGGCGCGCAGATCGCGGTCATCGATCAGCGCCAGCAACTGCCCGGCCTTGACCTGTTGGTTGTCTTCCACCAGCACTTGCTTGATGAACCCGGCAACGCGGGGCACCACCAGCGTGTAGTCGGCCGAGACATAGGCATCATTGGTGCTCTGCTGCGTGCGCTGGCCGAACAGGCCGGGCGCCAGCAGATAAATCAGGACGCCCGTCGCGATCACGACGCAGACGCCAACGGCTACTTTTTGCTTGGATTGAGTCGTCATGAAAACCTTCTGTTTCAGTGATGCGTTCAAGTCGGCGCACGGGGCGGATAGATCCGCGTCGGCAGCCAGAAAATCAGCAGGATCAGCGCCACTGCGACGCCAGCCATGCACAGGTAAAGATCCGCGGCGGCCAGCACCACGGCCTGCTCATGCAGGCGGTGGGCAAGGCCCGGGGTGTCGCTGTCGACCAGGAGCGAATTACCGAGGCGGTCCACCAGCATGGTCGAGTGAAAGTGCAGGCGATGCGTGGTCAGGGTTTCCAGCACGCCGGTGGCGATTACCGCCGCCAGGCCTTTGACGGTGTTGAACCAGGACGACGCGAAGGGTCCGTCCATGGGACTGATGCTGCCGGTCGAGAGCATCAGCAATGGCAGCACCGACATCGGTTGGCCGAAGATCTGTAGCAGTTGCAGGGCATAGAATTCGTCGCGAATCCACACCGAGGTCAGCTGCGAACCGCCGATGCAGGACAACACCAGCATGCTCAGGCCGATCCCCAGCACCCAGCGGCAATCGACCCAGCGCAGGTTGCACAGCGCCGCCACCAACGGCAGCGCGATCAACTGCGGAAGCGCCGCCAACAGGGTGATGGGCGCGGTCTGCACCGGGCGATAACCCTGGACCTGCGCCAGATAGCTGGACGGAATGATCACCACCGCCAGCAACACCACCAGCACGCCGGCCAGGGTGATCAGGGCGAACGACAGGTTGCGGATGCCGAGCATCTGCAGTTTGAAAAACGGAATTGGCTGCGACCACTCGTTGATCAGAAACGCCACCAGCAACAGCGTACCGACCACTAGCAATCCGCAGATCAGGCTCGACTCGAACCAGTCCAGCCGATTGCCCTGCAGGATGCCGATCACCAGCATGCAGATCGCCGGAAAACCCAGGAGCAGACCACGCCAGTTGAACTGCTTGAAGCGCTCCAGGCGCAGCGGGTCCTGGGGGATGCCATAGGCCACGGCAACCATGGCGATCAGGCACGGCGCGACGATCTGCCAAAAGGTCCACTGCCAGCCGACGTACTCGCTCCAGAGCCCGGCCAGCGGCGTGCCCAGTCCGGGTCCGAAGGTGGCGGTGAGGGCATAACCGGCCAGTCCGTACAGCTTGACGTTGGCCGGCAGAAAACGCAGGGCGACGGTCATCAGCATCGGCGGCAGCGCGCCACCGGCAAGGCCTTGCAGCGTACGCAGGACCAACAGACTTTCGTAGTTCGGCGCCAACGGGCACAACACGCCCAGCAGGGTGAAGGCACCGATGGCACACAGGGTGAAGCGCCGCAGCGAAAGCGTCACCGCGCACCACGGCGCGAAGGCCATGGCGGCTACCGAGGTCGCGGCGTAGCTGGCGACCAGCCAGGTGCCTTCGTCGTAACCAATGGCCAAGGCTCCACGGATGTCGGCCAGGGCTACCTTGGTCACCATTTCGTTCAAGCCCGACACCAGCACGGCGAGCAATACGCCCACCAGGCCGATGATGATCCGCGGACCAAAAACCTGTGGCGCGGCGGCCGTCGGGCTGGCCGCGGCGATAGGGGCCGTGACCGTCAGGGAAGTCATTACTGCTAGCTCCGGGATTTTGGTGTCGGAGCATTCTAAAAAGGTCGGGACCTGACGAAAACTGACTTATCGACAGGTTATAAGTGCGCTAGACGCAACGATAAATAACCTGTGGGAGCGGGCTTGCTCGCGAAGAGGGCGTGTCAGACAACAATGAAGTCGTCTGACCCACCGCTTTCGCGAGCAAGCTCGCTCCTACGGGACCGGTTGCGCCGCCAGCCACGTCTCGTCACAGCAGGTTTTCAGGGTTTCGCGCAGCCAACGGTGAGCCGGGTCATTGTCGAAACGAGGATGCCAGGCCTGGTTGAGCACGATGGTGGGCAACGGGATTGGCAGGGTGAACGAACGCAACTTCAGCCCCAGCCGACGGACGCTCAATAACGTCTCCCTGGGCACCGGCAGAATCAGGTCGGAATCGGGCAAGGCGAACATCGCCGCGTGGAAACTCGGGGCGATCACCGCTACCCGGCGCTCCAGGCCCAGGGCGTTGAGTGCCGCATCGATCGGCCCACGAGCGATACCGCGGCGGGACATACTGATGTGGGGAAACCCTGCAAAACGCTCGGCAGTGATCTCCTCATCGAGCAATGGATGGTCCTCGCGCACCAGGCCGACAAACTGAGTGGAAAACAGGTTCTGCACCTTCACTTCCGGCATCAACGGCCGGTTGTTGCTGACGCTCAGATCGATGCGCCCCTCGCGCATGGCCTCATCATCGCCATCGCCCTCTGGCGCAAAACGCAATTCGCAATGCGGGGCCTGACGCTCCACGGTATCGAACAGCTTGCCGCCGTAGATGCCGATGAAAAAGTCATTGGCGCGGATACTGAAGCGCCGCCGCAAACTGCCCAGATCCACCACCCTGGCCGAGTGGAACAACTGCGCGGCCTGCTCCACCACGTCGCGCACCTGCTCGCGCAACTCCAGCGCCTTCGGCGTCGGCACCAGCCCCCGGCCGGCACGCACCAGAATCGGATCGCCAATGGCCTCGCGGATGCGCGTCAACGTGCGGCTCATGGCCGCCGGGCTGAGGTTCATCCGCCGCGCCGCGCCCACCACGCTGCCCTCGTCGAGCAAGGCGTCGAGGGCGACCAACAGGTTCATATCCGGTAGTTGCATGGCGAGCACTCGTGCCTGATCAGGATTAATTCAGGCGCAATGCTAGCAGATCAAAAGATCAGCGCTGCATCCCCCACCGCTTCACCGTCACCCGCTCCAACGAATCAAACACCAGATTTTCCACCAGCAACCCAATCAGAATCACCACCGCCAACCCGGCAAACACTTTGTCCGTATACAGCTCATTACGATTCTGAAAGATGTACCACCCCAACCCGCCCTTGCCACTGGTCGCACCAAACACCAGCTCGGCGGCGATCAACGTACGCCAGGCAAAAGCCCAGCCGATTTTCAGCCCGGCGAGGATCGACGGCAGCGCTGCCGGAATCAGGATGAACAGCACGAAACGCATGCCCTTGAGGCCGTAGTTGCGGCCGGCCATGCGCAGGGTTTCCGAGACGCCGAGAAAGCCTGCGTAAGTATTGAGTGCCAAGGCCCAGAGCACCGAATGCACCAGCACGAAAATCAGGCTGTTCTGCCCCAGGCCGAACCACAGCAGCGCCAGCGGCAGCAGCGCAATCGCCGGCAATGGGTTGAACATCGAGGTCAGGGTGCTGAGCAGGTCGCGACCGAATTGGGTCGATACCGCCAGCGTCGTCAGGGCAAACGCCAGGACAATGCCGATCAGGTAGCCCTTGAGCAGCACCACCAGGGAAATCCACACCTTGCCCAGCAACTCACCGCTGAGCAGGCCGTCATACAGCGCATGAGCGGTCTGCACAAAACTCGGCAACAGCAAGTCGTTGTTCGTGTAACGCGCAGTGGCCTCCCAGAGTACGGCAAGCAGAATCAGGATCAGGCTTTTGCGCAGCCAGCCCTGTTGCCACAGGCGTTGGCCGAGCGGTAATTCACGCTCCAGCGGTACGCTGGTCAGTGGCTGCAAAACGGTTTCGAATTCTTCACGCGCAGATGATAAATGGCTCATCGGGCCCTCCTCTCAAACGGCTCAATAAGCGATGCGGATGTCAGCGAAATCCAGCTCGCGCTCGGTCTCCGGTGACTGGCCTTCATCGAACAACAACCTGTGAATGCGCCGCGCAGATTCCTGAAAAGCCACGCCGCCAAGGCTGTGTAGATCGTATTGATGACTGTGGACTTCCGCCCGCACCCGACCTGGATGTGGCGAAAGCAACAGGATGCGATTGCCCACCACCAACGCCTCTTCGATGGAGTGCGTGACGAACAGCAGTGTGAAGCGCACCTCCTCCCAGAGCAGCAGCAATTCTTCCTGCATCTTGCGTCGGGTCAGGGCGTCGAGCGCGGCGAAGGGTTCGTCCATCAGGAGGATTTTCGGCTGCATCGCCAGCGCCCGGGCGATGGCAACGCGCGCCTTCATGCCGCCCGACAGGGTATGTGGATAGGCGTCGGCAAATGCCGCCAGGCCGACCTTTTCCAGGTAGTGCAGCGCCCGCTCTTCGGCCTCTTTACGCTTGAGGGTTTTCGAGGCCAGCAGCGGAAACATCACGTTCTGCTTGACGGTTTTCCACGGCGGCAGTTGATCGAATTCCTGGAACACGACAATGCGGTCCGGCCCCGGCGCATCGACGCGCTGACCCTGAAGGCGGATCTCACCTTCGACTGGCTGGATGAATCCCGCAGCGGCCTTGAGCAAGGTTGACTTGCCGCACCCAGACGGCCCGAGCAGGACAAAACGGTCCGCCGGATCGACCTCGAAGCTGACCTGGTGGGTGGCCCGCACCACCCGCTGGGGCGTGCGGTACTCCAGGCTGACGTTATCGACCGACAACAGCGCCTGGGCTGCGGCGATCGGTTTGCTGACCGTGTGGCCTTGCAAGGGGGCGTTCATGTCGGTCAGCTCCCTTGCAGCGGTTTGGCATCCTGGAAGAAGTAGTCCTTCCACGAATCCGGTTTGTTTTTGATCGCGCCCACACGGTAGAGGAACTCGGCCAGCGGGTAGGTATTTTTCGGCGTGACGCTGAATTCGAACTGCGGGTTGTCGATGATTTTCAGCAGTTCGGCGCGGTCGATCTTGGCCTTGGTGACGCGGATGTAAGTGTCCGCCGCCGCGCCTTTATCGTTTTGCGCGAATTGCGCGGCTTCGGTCAGCGCATCGATGAAGGCCTTGTAGGTCTTCGGGTTTTCCTCACGGAATTTCTCGGTGGCAAACAGCACCGTCGGCGAGTTCGGGCCGAGCAGGTCATAGGTGTTGAGCACCACGTGCACGTTCGGGTTGGTCAGCGCCTGATCCTGGAACGGCGGGTTGGAGAAGTGCCCGCTCAACTCGGTGCCGCCGGCGATCAATGCGGCCGTGGCATCAGGGTGAGGGACGGCGATGGTGTACTTGTCGAGGCGATTGAATTCCTTGTCACCCCACTGCTTGGCGGCCGCGTATTGCAGGAAGCGCGACTGCACCGACACGCCCACGGCCGGCACCGCGATGCGGTCCTTCTCGGTGAAATCGGCGATGGTCTTGACCTTGGGATTGTTGCTCACCAGGTAGTACGGGAAGTTGCCCAGGGAGGCCACGGCCTTGACGTTCTGCTTGCCGTGGGTGCGGTCCCAGATGGTCAGCAGCGGACCGACGCCGGCACCGGCAATGTCGATCGAACCGGAGAGCAGCGCATCGTTGACCGCCGCGCCACCGGAGAGCTGGGTCCAGTCGACCTTGATGTCGATGCCTTCCTGCTTGCCGTACTTCTCGATCAGGTTCTGGTCGCGCACCACGTTGAGCAGCAGGTAGACGATGCCGAACTGTTCGGCGATGCGGATTTCACCTTCGGCGTGGGCCACGGTCGGTGCCACCAGGCTGCCGGCGATCAGGCTGAAACCCAGGCCGAGGGCCGCGGCCAGCGGTGCAAAGGGTAGACGTTTGGACATGGTCAAATCTCCGGCAAATCAGAAAGGCGCGTCGCCCTGGATGGTGGTGCGATACAACTTGCGGCGCAGATGGCTGGGACATCCGGCGGCGAGGTGGATCAGCGAACGGTTGTCCCAGAACACCAGGTCATGGGGCTGCCACTGATGGCGGTAGATGTTTTGCGGCAACACGCTGTGGGCGTAGAGCTCGTCGAGCAATTGCTTGCTCTCGTCTTCCGGCAAGCCAACGATGCGGGTGGTGAAACCCTCGCTGACGAACAACGCCTTGCGGCCGTTTTCCGGGTGGGTGCGCACGACCGGGTGGATGACTTCGGCGACTTGCGCCAGTTGTTCAGGGGTCAGGGTCGGGCGCCAGTTGCCTTCGAATTTGGTCTCGCTGTAGCGCGCCGTGTAGGAGTGCGCGGCCCAGCGCCCTTCGACGGCCTTGCGCAGCGCCTCGGGCAGGTTGTCCCAGGCTTTGTGCATGTCGGCGAACAGGGTGTCACCGCCTTCGGACGGCAGTTCCTGGGCATGCAGCATCGAACCCAGGCTTGGCAGTTCCTTATAGGAAAGATCGGAGTGCCAGAATTTGCCGGCGTCACCCAGGCCGATGGATTGGCCGTTTTCGATGATGTTGGAAACGATGAGGATTTCCGGGTGCCCGGCCAGCAGGAATTGCTTGAGCACATGGATCTGCAACACGCCAAAACGGCGGCTGAAATCGATTTGCTGCTCGGGGGTAATGCGTTGGTCGCGGAACACCACCACGTGATGATCCAGGTGCGCACGGTGAATGCGTGCGAAGTCCTGGTCATTGAGCGGGCGGGACAAATCGAGACCGATGATTTCGGCACCCACCGCGCCGCTGAACGGGCGGATTTCGAAGAATTGTGGCGCGATGCTTGGCGATGCTGAAGCTGCAGACATAAAACACTCCCACGCACGGCACGCTCAAGGGCGCGCGCGTCGATCAGAAACTCACGGATGTCGTGTTGGTTCGTGTCGTGCGGCGCGCCGATTGGTCGGCAGGTACGCAGGGAATTAACTTTATAGATATAAGAAAACTAATTTAAATACCGTTAAAGAATAACGATATGGCTTTTCCCGCTGAGCCATAATCCCTGTAGGAGCTGGCTTGCCAGCGATGAGGCCATCAGCCTCACCGGTTTATTTGGCCCAGTCGATGACTTCACTGTAAGGCGTCTGCAAATCCCGCTCGGGAATTTCCCAGATCACCAGCTTCGGCGGAGTCTGTTTGAACGCCGGATTATCGAAATAACCATTGGCGCCACCTGCGAACTCTCCTCCGTCCTTGGCAAAGTTACCAATCGGCGCGCCCAGTGCCTGTTGCAGGAAACCGGTAAAGTTGGAATTGCGCGAGAACGAAGTACCGATCAACGCCACGTTAGGCAAATTGTCATCGCCGAACAGGTCATCGAGGTTATCGCCGCCGCTTTGCACATCGCCAGCTTTCTCGGAGATCTGGGTGGCAGCGACAGTTTCCGGCTGCGGTTGCCAGGTCACCGGCAGCCACTCGAGCCCGGCCAACCGCACCAGGTCGCCAGGACGGCGAGCCGGGTCCTGGACCTTCACCTCGAAGTCTTTGTGTGGCGTGGCACTGATGCCCAGGGATTGTACCTGCCTGGCCACCGCCCTGGCCGCCGCCGCGGAACCGGTTTCGCTCCAGTGGGTATCGGTGCGCAGGTAGGCGTCGGCACCCAGGGGTTGCAAGTTCGGGGCGAGATCGATCGCGGCGACGCCGGCCTTGTTCAAGCCATCGACCCACGCCACCGCACGCGGCTGCAACTGCAGCGGTCGGCGCAGGTCGCACAGTTGCGCACTGGCGATGCGGCTCTTGTCCGGTACCACCGCCACCAGCAGCTTGATGCCACGACTGGCCAGGCGTTTCTGGATCTCTTGCACCACACCCGCCTTGGTCTCGGCGTTGGCTTGAGAGTGACGATTGATGCGCATCTCGTCGGTCAGGAACAGCCAGCCCGGGCAGCCGGAACGCACACGCGGGCCGGTATCGCCGAGCAACAGCCAGCTGGCGCCACGTTCCAGGTCCGCGCCCTGTTCCGGCACGGCAGCCTTCGACAGCTGCTTGGCGACCTTGTGGGTGACCTCGCCGTGCAGCGCCTCATCGAGCGTCAACCTGGGCGGCAGCATCTCGACTTTGCCGCTCAACAGCAGCCAGGTGCATGAGACGAAACCCAGCGCCAGGAAAGCCACGAAAAAGATCCCCGATGCCTTGCTGACAGGGGCGGTCACTGCGCTGGATTGGGCCGGGATGTTGGACAAGGAAGTCATGGGCGCGGTCATCAGAACTGGAAGTACAGGAAGGGCACAGACTCGCGGCTCGCGACCAACGCGAACGCGAGCAGGAAACCCAGCATCGGTGCAAACAACGCATGGCCGACAAAGCGCTGCTCAAAGCGGCTTTGCAGCACCGGTGCAACGATGTACAGCACACCGAGCAGCGCCGCGATGCCGTGGACCGGACGGAACGTCACCGCCAGCGCATCGCCCAATGCGAACCCGTGCAGGCCGAACTGTCCGGCATACATCGTCAATGCCGAATGGAAATCCGGAGCGCGGAACAAGGTCCAGGCCAGGAACACGAACAGCAGCGTCAATGTGTGCGACAGCAGCGGCGGAATACTCGGCAGGCTGGAGCGCGACCACAAGCGATCGACGCACAAGGCAATGCCGTGCGCCGAGCCCCACAACAGGTAGTTCCAGCTGTCACCGCCGTGCCACAGACCGGCGATGGCCATGGTCAGGAACAGGTTGCGATAGGTCTTCCACGCGCCGTTGCGATTACCGCCAAGGGCGATGTACAGGTAGTCGCGCAGCCAACTCGACAGCGACAAGTGCCAGCGCCGCCAGAAGTCCTGGATGCTGCTGGCCAGGTACGGCCGGTTGAAGTTTTCCGGAAAGTGAAAGCCCAGCATCAGGCCCAGGCCTATGGCCATGGCGCTGTAACCGGCGAAGTCGAAAAACAGTTGCAGCGAGTAAGCCAGGCAGCCGATCCAGGCGTCGACGAAGGAAGGGTTTTCCAGATGGAATGCCACGTCCACCAGCGGCGACAGGGTGTCCGCCACCAGCACCTTCATGCACATGCCGATCATGAAACGGCGCGCGCCCAGGGAGAAATTCTGCCAATTGAAATATCGCTGGGTCAGCTCGCGGCGCACCCAGTCATAACGAATGATCGGCCCGGCAATCGAGTGGCCGAACATCGAAATGTAAGTCGCGTAATTGATGAAGCTGCGCTCCACCGGCACCGTGTGGCGGTGCACGTCCACCAGGTAGGAGATCGCTTGCAACACGATGAACGACAACCCCGCCGGCAACGCCACTCGTTGCCACTCCAGCGGCATGGCGCCGTAGTAAGTGATCAGGTCATTCCAGGTCAGGGCCAGGATGTTGGCGTACTTGTACCAGCACAGCACCGCCGTGTTGAACACGATCAACGCAATCAACAACCTCACTCGCCCCTTGGAACCCTCGCGTGCACGGTCCACCAGCAGGCCGCCAACCCAGGCGACGATGGTCAACACCACGTGCAAGCTCAGGAACAGCGGGCTCAGCCAGCCATAGAACAGCCAGCTGCCGATCAGCAGGATGACGTTGCGCCAGGCCGGTCTGGCCAGGGCATACACCAGCAGAAAGGCCGGCAGGAACAGCGTCAGGAACTCGAGTGAGGCGAAGACCATGGCAGCGGCAAAATCCGATCAGTGGGACAAGGTGTCCGTGGCGTTCAATAAACGCGGGCCGTTGGCCGACGGCACCAGCAGCACGCTGTAACGCTCACCCGCCTTCAGTTCGCCCAGGTCAAGCGGCGCACCGACATTGGCGTTCGCACAGACCAGCTGCACCGACAGGCTCACCGGGTTGATCGAACGACGCTGCAGGCTGTCGAGCGGCACCGCCTTGAACAGGTCGGCGCTACGCCCCGCAGGACGCAGGCTGGCATCGGCACAAGCGGCGTCGACGTTGAAGAACGCCAACGACGCTTTCAAGCCGTTGAAGTCGTCAGGCTGCTCGCGCACGGCGACCTGCTTGATGCCGGCGCCGTCGGGCAGCGCAACTACGGTGACAAATTCGCCGGGTTCGATTTTCAGGTCCATGGCCAGTTTCTGAGCGCCGCTGACCAGGGTGCCCTTGACCGGGCTGCTCGCCTGTACCGGGAAAAACAGCGACACCGCTTGCGCCGCTTCCAGGCGCATCGGCGGCTGGCCGGCCTGGGCGATCACATCCAGCGGCGCGTTGCCGGCGTTGACGAAACGGATGAACGCCGCGTCTTCGCTGGGGCCGGTGGGGTACAGGGCGAACTCGGCCGCCACGGCGTTGGCGCTGCAAACCAGCGCCGCCAGGGCGCATACCGCAGACAGGGCACGCATCACTGCTTGGCTCCCTTGTTGCTGACCGCATCGGCCGGCAGTTTTGCCAGTGCGCCACCGATGGCGTTGGCCCAGGACTTGTATCCGGCCACGGTGAAATGCTGGCCGTCGGTGGTCACCCACTCACCCGGCTTGGAGAGCGTTAGCGAGTCGATGTAGGTGCAAGGCGCCACGTTGCTCGCCAGGAACGCCGACATCAGCTTGGTACGCGTATCGTTCTTCTTGTACATCCCGCCTTCCTTGCCCCACGCCGGGCCGACCCACGCGCACTTGGCACCGTTGGCGGTGATCTCCTTGGCCAGGGCGGTCACGTTCTGCCAGGCCCAGGCTTTCGGGAATACCGGTTTATCGTAGGAAGCCATGGTATCGCCGATGACCAGCACGACGAGGTCAGGCTTGTCGGCGGCGATCAGGTCCTTGATCGGCGTGGTGGTGGCTTCGCGCCCCTTGATGACGATCTTGCCGTCGCCTTTCTGCTCGGCGCCACAATCGACTTTCTTGGTGATCAGCCAGTCGCCGGCACTGGCGCCGCACGCGCCGATCGAATGTACGATTGCGCCCTGCTGGGTCAGGTTGGCTTGCAGCGGTTCCATCAGGTGGTCCGCCAGGCTCATGTGACTTTCACCGAGTACGAGAAGGGTCATACCGGCAAGAACGGAAGAAGGCATTTAAGTCTCCAGGAATCAGTTGGAATAAGGGGAGCGGTAGGGGCTGACCGGCAGCTCCATCGAGCCGTTCATGTCTTCGAACATGTAACGCAGGTACATGGCCCCGGTGAATTGCTTGTAGTCCTGGGCGTTGTCCAGGCCGAGATTGCCACCGAGGAAAAAGTTCGAACCGAATTTGTATTCGCCTGCACCGCTCAGGCTGTAGCCCACGCCGGTCTTGTTCTGGCCTTTGTAGCGCTGGTTGTTGGCAGCTTGCAGGTCTTTGTCGTTCGGGAAGTAATCCGCCGCGTCCTGATCGAAGTACTGCACGCCCACCGAACCCTTGACCTGATAGGAAAACCGGTCGGTGCGCTGCGACCAGGTCACCGGCACGCCCAAGGCGAAGTAGCTTTGCGGGCTGAAGTAACCGCCATGGCCGTAGGTGAAGAAATCCTGGTTGTTCTCGAAGCTCAGGCCGGTGGCACTCAGGCCCAGGGTCAGCTTGCTGTCTTCGGCGTTTTGCAGATACCAATACACGCCACCGCCCAGTTCGGTGCGGCTGTTGGATTCGACGTTGTGGCCGAGCAACTTGTGCCACGAACCGTAGCCGTAGGTGCCGACCTGCTGATCGTCATAGCTGAGCTGAGCCCGTCCGCCGTTGGCCGTCACGCCGCCCCACGACTGACCGGTGCGGTCGTCGGTGGTGCCAGCGAACGAAGTCACGCTGTCCGTCACCGGACGCCTGGAAACACTGACGCCATAACGCACGTTCGAGTTGTCGGCGAACGGCCGGTCCACGCTCACGCCACCAGCGGCGGTGCTGTACTTGAAGCCCATTGGCGTTGTGCCGACATCGGCCTTGATGCCTTCATCCGGGCGGGCATAGGCCACGCTCAGGCCCACGCCTTTGTCACGCTGGGAACCGGCGCCGTCGGCGGATGATCCACCGCCGAAACGGCTGGCCGAATCGCTGTCGACACTGCCGGCATTCAGCGATACCGGGGTCACGCGCACGGCGTAGCGGTTCTCGCCCGACGGCACGTTGATCTCCAGCGGCGTTTCAACGTCGGTCATTTTGCTCATGCCCGACTCGCTGTCATTGCTGCGGATGGTGACGCCCTGGGTCACGTAGCCGCTGCGCTCCTGCAGGATGTTGTCCAGCGCGCGCTGGGCGGAACTGGCTTGGTCCACCGCGACATTGACCGTGGCCTGAGGCGCGAACGGGTTACCGCCGGCACCGGCAAAGCGCCCCGCCGGCAACGCCTGGGTTCGCGCACCAGCAGCCATGCGTGGCTGGGCCTGGCCCGGATAGGCATCGGCCGGCAGTGCCGCATCGCTGGCGACCATGACCGGCGCGGCTGCATCAAGCTGTGCCTGTGCCGGGGCGGGAATCGCGTCCACCGGTACTCGGCTCACCTGGTTGCGCTGGCCCGGCAAACCCACGAACGGGTTCGGGGCGACGTTCAGGCTATTGGCCTGAGCCGTCAGGCTGCGTTTCTGTTCGCTCTGCTCAATGGCAACAGCCTTGCGCAGCAACTCGGTGGCCTGGCTGGACTTGCCCATGCTGCGGTAGATCCGCGCCGCTTCGGTCAGCGATTGCGGGTCGTAGGTTTCCAGTTTCAGGAACTGTTCCAGCGCACGCTCGGCGTAGCCATTGTCGTGGGCTTGAACCGCCGCGTCAGCGGCGTTCAGTAAAATCTGCGGGTCGTTGGGCTGACGCTGCAACAACGGCTTGTACAGCTCGAACGCCTTGGCATTGTCGCCGTTGCTGGCGTACATGCGCGCCAGTGCCGAGACGGCGCCCGCGTCCCCCGGACGCGAAGTCAGCGCCGGTGCCAACGTATCGTAGGCAGCCGCCAGATCGCCATTTTCACGCAGGATATCGGCCTGGCGAATGCGGTACTGATACAGCACGTCATCGAAGCGTTTGCGCGTGGCCACGCTCATCGGCTGGTTTTGCAAGCCGTGCAGGATCGAGTTGACCTGAGCGTCGTCGCCGGTCTTGAGCAACAGGTTGGCGTATTGCAACATCAGGTCCGCGGATGGCGTCGGCGTCTGGGCGATGACGTTGCGCATCATTTGCTGCGCATGTGCCGAGTCGCCGGCATCGACATAGGCCGCAGCCAGGGTCGCCATGCCGTCAGGCGTGCGGCTGGCCACCGGCTGCAAGCGATCGAGCAAGGCCAGGGCTTCCTGGCGTTGGCCACGCTTGGCGATGCTGGCCGCCAGTTTGATCTGCACCGTGAGAGTGATCTGGTCGGCCAACTGATTCATATCCGCGGTGCGGCGCTCGGCCGGTATACGGCTGATGGTTGCTTGCGCGGCGTTCCACTGCTCCATTTCCACCGAGAGCAAGGCACTGGTGTAGAGCGCGTCGATGTGGGTCGGATGGCTTTTCAGATAGCTGTCGATCAGGTCGCGAGCCTTTTGCGGCTCGCCGGCCTTGAGGTACAAACGCGCCAGGTCGAAACGGGTCCAGACGTTGTCCGGGTCGTCCTGGATGGCTTGCACCAGGGCTTGTTGTGCCGCGCGGTTATCACCGCGCTGTTCGGCCAGTTTGGCCGCCTGCGTGGAACGCAAGGCACGCAGGCGAGCGCCGCCGCCCATTTCGGCCTGCTGGGCCGGGGTCAGGGTGTCGAGCAGGCGCAGGGCTTCATCGGCCTGACCGGTTTGCGCCAGCACATTGACCAGGCCTTGAACGGCCTGCGGGTTACCGCGCTGCACATTCAGCACCTGGCGATAGTTGGCTTGCGCGGCGTCCAGTTGGCCGGCCTGGGCCTGAATGTCGGCCAGGGCCAGGCGCGCATCGACGCCGTTCGGGTTCAGGCGCATGGCCTGGGCGATGCTGGCTTGCGCCTTGGCCGGTTGCGTCCTGGCCTGATCGCGGGCCTGTTGCAGCAGCGCCCAATAACGCACGTTATCCAATGCCGGCTTCCAGCGTGTGCCGCCATTGGCGATGGCCCGGTTGAGCAACTGCTCGGCTTCGCCGAAACGGTTTTGTTGCTGACGCACGACGCCAAGGCCACCCAGGGCATCGGCGTCGTCGGGTTTGCTTTTCAGGCGCGCGGCGAAGGCTTTTTCGGCGCCGGCCTGGTCACCCTTCTCCAGCGCTTGTAGCCCTCGCGCCACCAGCGGATCCTGCTGCCACACCGGCGCACCGGCAGTGGTCGACTGCGACTTGCCTTTGTTGAGCAGGTCGCGGATTTCCTGGTCTTCGGGATGTACTTTCAGGAAGTCATCGAATAACGGCACTTGCGAGGCATTCGGCGGCCCCATCCACACCAGCGCCAGGCGCCAGCTCTCATCGGCGTCACCGGCGATATCGGTACGGGTCGACAGTTTGGCCAGGGCCCGGATACCTTCCGCGCGGCTGTCTTCATGACGCACCAGATGCTTGGCCAGGAACAGCGCGACAATCGAGTCATTCGGCGTTTCCCGCAGCAAGCGCTCAAGGCCTTTGCGCGCCTCGGGCCAGCCGGCATCGTTGAAAGCCAGGTTGGTGTAGAACTCGCGACCGATCTTGCCTTCAGGCGTGCGGCCGGCAAACAATTGGCGGAACACTTCAGTGGCCTTGTCACGCTGGTCGCCGTCGGCCAGACGCCGGGCTTCGTCCAGCAGCGCAATGTTCTGCGGATCGGTCAGGGCGATGTCCTGCTCAAGTTGCGCAGCCTGCCAGGGTCGCGGCGACAACGCCTGCAACCGCGCCAGATACTGCTGCGCCTGTTGCGGTTTGTCCTGTTTGACGCCGATCAGACCCATGCCATACAGCGCGTCGATCTGGTTGGGGTCCAGGCGCAGCACTTTCTCCCAGGCTTCTGACGCACGCGCAGCGTTATCCCGGGCCTGCCAATATTGGCCCTGCTCCACCAGGCGCATTTGCGCATCGCTGGTTTCGGCGTGGGCGGCGGTGCCGATGAGGGTGGCGAGAATACCGATGGCTAGCGTGTGACGGCGCGGGTGCATGACGTCTCCCAAGTCAGTTTGAGTGTTCCGTCATCACGAAACTGATAGCGTTTTTCAGCCCAGCCGAGTGCGAACAGACTAAGCATGGCGTTGTAGTACAGCGGTTCGACACGTTCGCCATCGGCTTTTGCCAGCGCCGCGTTCAAAGCCGTTTCGGCCCGACGTTGCTGCTGCTCGGCCAGCCAGGGTTGGCCCTTGGCCTGGAAGTACGGGATCAGCGCGGCAGAGTACCCGAACGGGCCCTGCCCTTCGAGCGCACCGCTGATGACCTGGACTTTTTCCGGAGGAATACCGGTGGAAGCCGTGCTGTTCGACATGCCGTCCAGGCGTGCCAGCAGCGGTGCCGCCAACGGGTCGGTCCTGGGCGTCATGCCGGCCCACAGGTAGACGCGAATCGCGTCGTAACTGCCCAGCTCGCCTTTGACCGGATCAACCACAAACAGACCGGCTTTCGGCGCGGTTGCGCGATAGCCGATCCAGTCCGCCACATAGCCTTTCGGGCTGGAGGCACTGACCATTTTTACGGTATTTTCGGCGATTTCCTTCCACGGCCCGCTCGGTGCTTCCTTGGTCAGTCGGCGTAGCAACGGCAGCGGCAAATAGCTCGGGTTAAGGCGCCACAGATGATCGGGCTGAGTGAAACCCTCGGGGCCGGGGAGGACCATTTTGCCTAGCCCCGGCAGGCTCACCACCAGGTTGGTTTCAATGTTCCTGAGCAGGCGCAGGGCGTCTTCGCGGTAATCCGGGCGCTGCCACAGCCGCGCCGCTTCGAGCAGCGAGTAGGCAATCCACAGGTCAGAATCGGACGCCGAGTTGGCGTCCTGCAACTGCCATTTGCCGTCCTTGCCCTGGCCCCACAACCAGCCTGGCAGACGGTTGCCGACATCGGCGCCGGCCATGTTGGCGGCGGTCCATTTCCACAAGGCATCGAAACGCTCGCGGTCGTTGCCAATCAGCGCGAACAGCATGCCGTAGGACTGGCCTTCGGAGGTGCTGTGATTGGTTTCGACGCTGGACTCCAGCAGGCGACCGTCGTTCTGCACGAAACGCGTGGCGTAGGTTTGCCACAGCGGCCAATCGGCGCTTTTGCACGCGGCCTCGTCAGCCATGGCCGGTGTCAGGCTCAAGGTCGCCAGCGTGCCAGCCAGCCAAAGCACGGCCCGGCGCCAGCGGCGCAGTTGGGCAGAATTGCATCCAGGGGTCCTGTGGTTTCTCATGGTGTTCTCAGTCGCTCAACCGCTGTTTGGCACGGGACCGCAGCGCCAGATAGGCCAGACAACTGAGCAACACCACACCGAGGCCGGTCAGCAGCAGCGTCAAACCGACATGACGCGAGAGCATCCATTCCAGGCGTTTGAACGGGCCCAGTTCGCCGACGTAGTACTGCTCGTCCGCCACCAGTGGCTCGATGGTTTTGCCACGCACTACCACCAGGCTGCCCTGGATGGACTGGGTGTAATCCTCGCCGCCGATCAGGGCATTGGTCGCTTCAGCCAGGCCTTGCGGTTGGCCGCTGGCGATTACCACGACGCTGCGACCGCTTTTGAGCGGCGATTCGAAACCTGTCAGGTAAGTGCTGCGCGCGCCGCCGGAGAAGGCCATGGCCAACCGTGCCTTGCGCTGGTTCGCTTCCGGGTCGGGGCTGAACCAGTCGCGTACGCGCATCGGCAAGTCAGACAGGTGAAAGCTCTGTTGGTCGCCGCTATCGGTCGCCGGCAGGCGATCGGCCCACTGGGTCAGCAATGGCTGGTTGTTACCGGAAGCAAGCACCAGCAAGTCTTTATCCGCCACCGCTTGAACCTGCGCCGCTTGCGCCACCAGCACGCCAGTGGCCGGATAACCGGTGGACTGGCCGAAGCGGCCGAGCACGGTCAGGTAGGCATCCAGCTCGGCAGCGCCAGCGTTGTCCGGCAGGATCACGGCGGTCTGCGACAGATCAGCCAGACGGGTGAACGGGAAGCCCGCGTCCTTGAACACGCCCAGGTTCGGCATGGCCATGAAGTGGTCGTAGCCGCTCAGGTCCAGGGTCGATTCCGGATCGACGCTGCCGCGCATGTTGTCGATGATGATGTCGCCACATTCCCCCTGCTTGATGTAGTCGAACATGAAGCGCAGTTGCAGTCGCGATTGCAGGGCCACCGAGTTCAACGGCAGGTGAACGCGGGTTTCGCGGTTGAGGCTGTCGTCGTTGAGCTTGAGGGTTTTCAACACGCTGTTTTCCAGCTTGTCCTGGGGCAGCAGGTTCTGCGACTGGATCAAGCCATCGTTGAAGCTGACGATGAACGACGAATTGCTCGACTTCTCTTGCGGCGTGTAGCGGTATTTCACGTTCAACGGCGCACCTTCATCACGCCAGGTGAACAGGTCCGGCGGGAAATTCAACGGTACGGTGATGTCGCCCGGGTTGTAGCCCGATACGTTGAATTGCTTGGCCGGCAGCAGCTCGCCGAGCTTGACCGGGCGATCGCTGGGCAGCCAGTTCGGAGCATCGTAAGGCTTGCGCGGCTGCACGCTGTCGAGTTGATCGATCACCACGCTGCTGCCCGACAGCGCCTGACTGCCGAGCACCAGCGCGGTGGTCGCCGTCTTCAGTTCGGCGGCATCGCGGCCAGTAATCACCAGCAACTTGCCATTCTCGTCATTGGGGTTGGCCATCAAGCTCAGGGTCGGGCCCTTGGCCGCCGGCAGGCTCAACCCGCCGATCTGCAACGCATCCGGACCGCTGAGCAGCACCACGGCATTGCCGTGGGCCGGGATCTGGTTGATGTGCGTAGAAAACTTCGCCCCGCGGTAACTGGCCTGGGCGCCGAACCACGACGACAGGGCGCCAGCCGCTTCCAGGGTGGTGTTGTCGGGCGCTGCGGCGAACACGAATGGCAGGCCCAGGGTGCGCGCATCGCGGCGATCGAAGAATGGCAACGGCAAGATCGACAGATCGTTCGGCAGCACCAGCGGCGACACTTCGATGCTCAGCTCGGTGGCGTTGCTGATCTTCGCCCACAGGCTGGAATGCGTCGGGTCTTCGCAACTCATGGTGTAGTGACCGACGAATTGCAGGCTCAAGCGGTTGAACTCGGTGATCAGCTGCGGCGGGATGGTGACTTCGTGGGTTTGCAGTTGACCGGCGTTTTCCTTGGGCAACGGCAGGCTCGCGGCCACTTCATCGTTGACGATGACGTTGATCTGCGACAGGTCGGCCAGCAGTGCCGGCGAATAGGTGTATTGCAGTTTCAGCCTGGCGCCGGTCACGATGGAATCGGCACGCACATCGAAGTTGACGCTGTCGGTGGACTCCACGCCGCGCAGGCTCATCGGATAATTGCGGCCCAGTTGCTTGAGCGTCACGCTATAGCCATTGGCGCCCGGCGCCGCATCCACTGGCGCGGTCTCGGCGAATGCCGTCGCACTACCACCCATTGCCAGCAACGCGCACGTCATGCGTACCAGTGCGCGGCGGGGCGCGCGCAGGCTACCGAAAGCGAAAGACTTCGAGTTCATCACTTGTCCAAAACATTTTCCAGGGTGGACGGGGAGACGTGGCGACGGCGGAAAAGGTTCCGCACTTCCATGACCGTTGCTTTGAAGAGTTCGTAGATACCGCGAAGGGCAATGCCGCTGACATCGCGCAAGGCGGCCAGGGGCGTATCGACCTGGCCATTGCCCCAGGTCGAAGCCCAGGTATCGGCGCGGGAGAACGTCAGGCGTATCAGCTCGCTTTGCTGGCGCAGGGTCAACTGGTCGAATTGCGCCCCCAACAGGTCCCCGCGACTGAATACGATGACGGCCGGGAACACGCTCAGTTGTTGCTTGCGAAACAGCGAAATCTGCACCCGCTCGCCCTTGGGAATCTCGATGCCATCAGGCAAACGAAAGCCCAGGCCTTTTTGCGAGAAGTCCTGGGTCACGCCCTCGATCACGCTGCCATCGGCACGGGTCAGGCGCATCGGCAGGACCGCCGCCACCCGTGGTTCGGAACGCACCTGACGGGTTTCGCTGGCCACCGCCACCGAGGCGCTGGTGATGATGAGGTTGTAGACGGTCCACGCCAGGTTGATCAGGATCGTGGTGGTGGCGCCTTCGGCACCCTCCATCAGGCGTATCCCGCCATAAACCAGGCCAGCGGCGTTCAAGAGCAACAGCACGATGTACGGCCGGGCCAGTTTCCATTCGAAGTACTTCTTGTCGATCACTCCGCCCTTGTCGGTCACGTTGAAGCCACCGAACTTGGGGTTGACCAGCGCCATCAGTACCGGGCCCATGATGTACCAGGCCAGCACCGTCTCGTAGACCTCGTTCCAGAACGAGTGGCGGAACCGTCCCTGGATACTGGAGTTGGTCAGGCTGGCGTGAAGAATGTGCGGCAATACATACGCGGTGATCATCAACGCCGAGGCGTGGAAAATCTGTGCATCGAAAAACAGGAATGCCAGCGGCGCGGTCAGGAACGCCAGGCGCGGCAGCCCGTAGAAAAAGTGCAGCATCGCGTTCAGGTAACACAGGCGCTGGCCCATGCTCAGGCCTTTGCCGAGCAACGGGTTGTCGGTGCGAAAGATTTGCGCCATGCCACGTGCCCAGCGAATCCGCTGGCTGATGTGGCGCGACAGGCTTTCCGTTGCCAGGCCCGCCGCCTGGGGAATGGCCAGGTAGGCGGTGTTGTAACCGGCGCGGTTGAGCTTGAGCGCGGTGTGGGCATCTTCGGTGACGGTCTCGACGGCCACGCCACCGACTTCCAGCAAAGGTGCACGACGGATCACCGCACACGAGCCGCAGAAGAACGTCGCGTTCCACAGGTCGTTGCCGTCCTGCACCAGACCGTAGAACAACTCGCCTTCGTTCGGCACGGAACGGAAGGTATTGAGGTTTTTCTCGAAGGGGTCCGGCGAGAAAAAGAAGTGCGGCGTCTGCAGCATCGCCAGCTTCGGATCCTTGATGAACCAGCCGACACACACCTGGAGGAAAGAACGGGTCGGCACGTGGTCGGCGTCGAAAATGGTCACGAACTCGCCACTGGTGACCTTGAGCGCTTCGTTCAGGTTGCCTGCCTTGGCGTGGCGGTTATTGTCACGAACGATGTAATTCACGCCGATCTGTTCGCAGAACTCGCGGAAGTCCTCGCGGCGACCGTCGTCAAGCACATGCACGCGCAGTTTGTCCTGGGGCCAGTCGATGGCCTGGGCGGCGAAGATGGTGACCTTCACAATGTCGAGGGTTTCGTTATACGACGGGATGAACACATCGACCGTCGGCCACTCGCTCGGCGGTCCGCTCATCAATACTGGTTTGCGTCGCAGCGGCCAGGCGGTTTGCACATAGCCGAACACCAGCACAATCATCGCGTACAGCTCGGCCAGGACCAGGCCGTAGCCGAACAGCATGTCGACCCAGCCCTCGAACCCGAGGGTGGAAGTGAGTCGCCAGTATATGTAGCGCAGGGAAGCGGTCAGTGATAGCCCGATGAGCATCAGCACGTTCAGGCGTCCGGGAATCTTGCGCAGTACCATCGCAGCGATGAAGCAGCCGAGGGCAAAGAAGCACTGCGAATACAGGTCGAACGGCACCGTGATGATGAACACGGCCAACAGCCCGCAGAACAGCGTCACGCTCACGGTCAGCGCCCGACGCAACGTCGCTGGCAGGCTGTCCAGGCGATCGGAGAGCGATTGTGCCCAGCGCTGCGAACGGGAGGGAGCGGTTGTATCTGGAGCGGTGGTGTTGATCACGAGGCATATGACTCTGCAACGGCCATGGCATTCAACTGCGTTTTGACCCTGCCAGTCAGCATCAGCATGTCGCGGCAAGCCTGGGAGGACTCGGCCTGCAGCAGCGGGTTTTCACCATAGGCAAGGGCTTCGCCAATGGCATGATCGAGCGCCACGACACCCAGCAGCCGCGAGCCGAGGCGGCGCTTGAGCACTTCGTGCATGTCCCGGCAGAACAGGCGATCGCTGTCGAACTGATTGATCACGTAATTGCACAGCGGCGCCTGGCCCCGGGCGCCGCGCTCGTCCAGCAAACGCTCCATCTGGTCCAGCGTGACGAAACATGCCGCATCGGCGGTGGCGACGACCAGCACCTGATCAGCCACCATCAAGGCTTGCGTCAGGTAGGACGTACGACCCGGTGGCGTGTCGAGAATCACCACGTCGTTTTCGCTCAGGTCCATGCTCGCCAACTGGCCAGCCAGCCAGTAACGATCGTTTTCCAGATAGCGCTCCAGCGTACGGCGCTCGTCCTCGGTCACCGAACCGTAGGGCAGCAGCAACGAACCCGCAGAGCCGGCCAGCAGCAGTGACTTCCAGTCCTCACCCTTGAGGCTGGCGTAGGCCATTCCTGCCACATCCGGCTCGGCACCCAAGTGGTATTGCAACGCGTTTTGCGGATCGAGGTCGATGGCCAGTGTCCGCCCGCCCTCCAGGCGCAATGCGGTGGTCAACGCAGAGGCGAGGGTGCTTTTGCCAACGCCTCCCTTGGCCGATATCACCGCAATGACATGCGCCCTGGTCTTGGCCGGACGACCATGGGGCAGCGCCTGGCGCAGTGCCTCTTCATTACGTGCTTGCGCTTCGGCCTGACGTGCCAGGGCGACTTCGGCCAGCAAATGGCGAAGCGGCGCAGCAGGCTGCGCAGAATCAGCCGGCACCAACGGCGTCTCGATGCCATCTGTGGCATCGGCTACAGCGCTCTCGTATTGCTCATCAGGCTGATCGACTTCAGCTACAGGTGCAGGCGCAGCCGGCACCAGCGTCAACGGCTTTTCCTTGTAGTCGAAATGGCTGCCGAACTCGAGATAACTGTCCGCACTTGCCCCGAACCTGTTGAACAGGTTCGATATATCGTCTGTACGATTCATAAAAGACTATCCGAGGCGCTGGCACATAAGGGAGCACGTAGCTCGAGGGTTCATCGAGGCGACCATCAAAATGACATCGTCAATAATTTGAATGCCGCAATTGTAATAGTTGAACGCGATTAAAAAAACCTTTTTTATCGCCATAAAATTGACGAAGAGGTGCTTTATTTATTTGGCGCGTCCTGCGCATTCCCGGCAGCCGAACTGCAACGCAAGCAACTAAATACAAGGCCCCGAACGGCGGCGCGCGATTATCCAGCAAGCATTGCCGGTGCGCACATCATTTGCGCCAGGTGGCAGACCGGTAGATGGACGGCACCTGTAACTATTTCAACTAAACTAAGCAATTCGCGGACCATATGAACTATGGTTACAAGCATGTTTGCTTCAAACTCAAACATATATGTTCTAAATCAATGTCTTAGTTATTACTTTGCGATGATCTGCCGGCAATGACCTGCCCGCGACGACTGTAAGTGCAATTGTTGGCGCCATGGATATGACGAACGCCCTCTACTGGGTAGATGTTGACTATGCTGCTGACAGCATGACGCGGTTCACTTCTGAGGGATGCTCGATGTTCTACGTGCAACGCAATACAGACGGCCGACTGCTGCGCGTGGAAGCCGAAGCCTACGCCGAATCCACGGAAACGCTGCCGGCCGACCACCCTGACCTCCAGGCCTGGTTCGCCAATGAAGTCATGGCCACCAGCCACAAACAACTGCTGCAAATCAAACAGCTCAAGCAACTGCGCCAGAGCGACCTGGAAATGATCCGGGTACTCGACGACTTGATCGCCGTGCTGATCAGCAAAGGCGTGATTCTCGTAACGGACCTGCCAGAGCCCGCGCAGACCAAACTCATGGACCGCTTCCAGGCGCGTGAGGCGTTGGGTGGGTTGAGTAATCTGGTTGAAGACGATGAGGAAGGGTTTATCTGACATCCGGGGATCGCAGCCTTCGTCAGCGACCGCTGTGAGAAGGCTGCAACCTTTGCGATTGCCCTATTGCCAAGGCTTGGGTTCACCCACCAACCGTCCCTGAACGCCGTACACGCCCATCTCGCTAAGCACCGCCAACTCCCCTTGCGTCTCGACCCGCTCGGCAATCAGCGGCAGATCAATACTGTGGGCCGCTCGCTGGACGGCTTCGATGAACAGGCGTTTGTCGCGCTCCTGATCAATCGCACGGATGTAGCTACCGTCGATCTTCAAGTAGGCCAACCCCAAGCGCGCCAGGTTGCCGATCATGCTGAAGCGTCCACCGAAATGCTGCAGACCCAAGGAGAACCCGAGCTCTCGCAAACGCCGGGTCAGCGCTTCGAGACTGGCTTGCTGTGGTAATTGCTCTTCGCCGATTTCCAGGGTCAGTCGCGGTCCCAGATTGGAGTGCGAACGCAGCGTGGCGAAGACCGCAGTCAACGCTTGCGGGTTTTCGAGGGTGGCCGACGACAGGTTCAGCGCCATTGATTCTTCGTGGGTGCTCATCTGCTCCAGTACCAGCTCCAGCATCAGCCGGTCCAGTCGCGCCGCCCAGCCGAACCGTTCCAGCCACGGCAAGAAACGTCCGGCAGGGATGCTCTCGCCCTGGTCGTCGATCAGGCGGGAAAGCACTTTGTAGTGCAGTACCAGCTGCGTGTCCTGACTGGCCACCACGGGCTGGAAAAACAACTTGAATCGTCGTTGCTCCAAGGCCTGATCCAGCAGGTTGTGCCAGGCATGATGGTCGTCGCCGACATGGGTCGGGGCCCTGTGATCGAGGCAGACCCAGTTCGAATCGGTCTGGCCTTCGGCCTGCGCCAATGCCTGATCCGCCAGCCCGAGTACGGCTTGCGGGGCGTCGCCATGAATAAAGGGCGCCAGCCCGATCGCCGCTGCAGAGGGGACGTCAGTAGCACCGGTCGCGTACAGACTGGCCAAGGCCGTGTCGAGGTGCTGCGCCAGTTGCACCGCCTCTTCACGCACCAGGCCTGGGGCCAGAACGGCGAATTCGCCACCACGAATCCGTGTGACCAGGTTGGTTGTTTCCGGATATCTGGCGCACTCGCGGGACAACTGCTGACCAACCGCCTGGAGCAACGCATCCGTGCGCTGGCCGCCCAGCCGCTGGTTCAACCCGGTGAGATCCTTGACCCGCAACAGCAGCAAGTAACCGGAGCTGGCTTGCTCGGGATTGCTCACCCGTGCATTCAGTTGCATCTCGAAGTAACGTCGGTTGGCCAAGCCGGTCAGGTTGTCCTGATAGGACTCGACCCGCAGCTTTTCACTGCGTTCGGCCTGCTCCTGAAACAGCGCCTTGAGCTTCTCGACCATCTGGTTCATGGCCTGCACCACGCGACGCAGCTCCGGCGTGCGCGGCAATTGCGGCAGGCTGAGAAACTCGCGGCGGGCAATGGCGTGGGACTGCCGGACCATGTAATCGAGGGGCTTCAATTGCCGACGCAGCAACAGCGCGCCCAGTATCGCGCTGACCACGCCACAGAACAGCAACCACACCAAGCTGCCCAACGCGCTTTGCCACAACTTGGCCAGCGCGAACATCGGGTGACTGACCACCTCGACCCGTGCGGCCTGTACCCAACCGCGACTGACTATCGCATCGCCCCCGGCAGGCTCCAGGCCAATCAGTTTGACGAACCAGTCAGGCACCCGGGTATCGGCCGCAATGCCGCTGCGTTCGATCAAGGTCTTGTCGTTGGATAAATCGACCACACGGATGCTGGCGTAATAACCGCTGTCAAAGATCGAGCTGACCAGCAATTCGGTCATCGCCGGGTCGTCGATATTGGGCGTCAGTGACAGCGCCAGCGCCGTCGCCGCATCCTGGGCGTGGGAACGCAGCTGGTTGACGTACTGGGAGCGCGAGCTTTCCAGGCTGACCATGAAGCTGCCGGTGAAGGCGACGACCAGGAACAGACAGATAGCGATCAAAAGCTGTTTGAACAAAGACATCTGTGGGCGTGCTCCTAGTTAGTCGTCTCGACCGGGAATCCTTCGGCCTGCATTTTTTTCAGCACATCCTGCCAACGGGACAAACGCTTGGTGTCCCCGACCTTCTGATTGCCCTTGGCCCCCGGTAACCACAACCCTTCTGCGTTGAAAGCGTAGACCGGCAGCAAATCCTTTCTCTGGCTGGCTGGCCTGATCGAGTCGACAAGGCTGTCGAGCACCAGCGGTTCGGCTTCCGGGCTTGAGTAGTAAGTCAGCACCATGTGCGCGCGATTCAGGCTCAGCGCCTTTACGTACGTGATGCGCAGCTTGTCACTGGAAACGCCAAGGTGGCGCAGACTGAAATATTTGGCGATTGCGTAGTCTTCGCAATCACCGGCGCCTTTCCACAAGGCTTCGACGGGTGTTTCCCAGTAATCGACCTGATGCCACAGGTCGATGTCTTCGACGTAACGCAGTTGTTTGTTGAAGAAGCGGTTGATCACGTTGAGCTGTTCCAGCTCGCCAACTTGTTTCTGCGTAGCCAACATGTGCTGCCACGCATCTATGCGCTGCTGACCTTCGCCCAAAGATCCGTACAATGCCTGCGCCCGAGCGCTGATCAGGGAAAAGTCCCAATCGGCATGCACACCGCCCAGCAGCACACCGGCCAGCAGCAAGGCGCCGCACGAGCAGCGCAAGATCCGGGATATCGGAAAACGTACCGCCAAGGCGAGGCATCCAGGGTAGTCAGGTGGAATCGAGTGAAGGTGTAGGTTAGCTCGGGAAAAAATAATGGCACACTGAGATCACTGACGGCACGCTAAACTAAGGGAAAGACGCTCTTATGGGGCGTTTGACAAGCCGTCAGGCAGTCACTAGTGTCAATTGGATCCAAAACTTCAGTCAATCAGGGTGCGTAGTAGTGACACAAAAGCCCAACCCCCTCAGCAGTATCAAGGTCAACGGGCCGATTCCCGCGCACCTGGCGCGCTCGGTGATCGAAGAAACCTTGCGCTCGGCCATCCTGGACGGCCGTCTGCCGTGTGGCATCGCTCTGCGCCAGCAAGACCTGGCCGATCTCTTCGGGGTCAGCCGCATGCCGGTGCGTGAAGCGTTGCGCCAACTGGAAGCCCAGGCATTGCTCAACGTGATCGCCCATAAAGGCGCTGTGGTTGCCCCGCTCGTCCAGGGCGATGCCGCGGAAACCTACGCCCTAAGGATTTTACTGGAGTCCGAAGCACTACGTTTATCGGTGCCGTTGCTTGAGGCGGCGGATCTCGAACAGGCCGCGAGCTATATCGACGAGCTGGAGACGGAACAGGACTATACCGAAATCGGCCGGCTCAATCGCCTCTTCCATATGTCGCTCTACAGCAAGGCACCTAATCGCCGGTTACTGAAACTGGTAGAGGACGGACTGAACGAAGAAGAGCGTTTCCTGCGCTTCAACCTCGAAGCGATGGGCCTGGGCAAGTTGTCCCAGGAAGATCACCGGGCCTTGTGGCGGGCCGCCGACGCGCGGGATGTCGAAGGATCGGTGCAATTGCTGGTCAACCATCTCAATCGCGGGGTTGAGGTCATCACCCGGTACCTCGCCAGTCCAGAAGCCCAGAACAAAAAAACCTCGTAGCAAAGGCAACGGCAGGCCCAGAACGACAAAACCCCTGTCTGCGTTAGCAGACAGGGGTTTCGGAATTCAATCTTGACGATGACCTACTCTCACATGGGGAAACCCCACACTACCATCGGCGATGCATCGTTTCACTTCTGAGTTC
>NZ_JAXDEQ010000024.1:0-91703 GCF_035065025.1 Pseudomonas sp. YuFO8
AATCGGTGGCCGCCGCGGACCTGTAGGAGCCCGGCTTGCCGGCGAAGGCGTCCTCCTACAGTTAGGCGCCGCTCAATCCCTTGATCACCAGATCCACATCCCCTTCCAGTTCGGCCACCGGATCAGCAGCATCGACACTCAACACCACCAACCGACTTCCACCCTCGGTGACCGCCGCTTTCACCGCGTCCGACGGCTGCCGATGATGCAACACCACCGCCACGTCGTTGTCCTTGAGCGTCGCCGTCAAGGTCTTCAGTGCCTCAGGTGTCCACTCGGCATCCGGTCGTGCATCCAGCCCTACCAACTCCAGATTGAGCCCGCCAATCAGGTAGCCAAAGTGATCGCTCAAACTCATCACGCTGAGGTTGTCGGCGGCCGCTAGGCGCGCTTCGCTGGCGGCGCTGAGCTTGAGCAAACGCTGTTTCAGCGCCGCCAGGTTCGCCTCGATCGCAGGCTTGGCCGTGGGGGCCAGGCGCACCAGGTCCGCCGCCATCACGTCGGCCATGCGTCCCATGTTGTTGCTGGCCAGCCACGGCTGACTGTTCAAGCCATCGACCTGATTGCCCGGCTGCACGGCAATGCCGGGCAGGGCACCATCCACCGGTCGGGCGGCGTCGACTTCGATGATGCGGATGTTGCTGCGCCGGGAGATCGGGTACAGCGGATCGTCCGGCCACAGTGAACGCAAGCCGATCACCGCATCGGCGTCGGTCGCCAATTTAGCCAGCGCCGGGGCACCACGGCCGGTGAAGTAGGCGGTCTGGCGACTGCCCGGCAGGTTGGCGGGCGCCGCGCGTTCAAGGCTGACGTCAGTGCCTTTGAGCAACACTTCGCCCAGGCCGTAGGTGATGGGCAACGAGGCCAGCACCCGCAGCGGTTTGCTGCCGTCAGCGCCGAAGGTTGTGGTGGCGAGCCCGCACAGGGCGAGGGCCAGGGTCAGTTGTCGCAGAGAAAATGACATTTATCCAAGGTTCCCTTTGAGGCTGGGGACGACGCCGCGCGCGATGGCGGCCAGGGCGAAGGCGATACCGGCCACGAGGATGATCGCGGCACCGGACGGGATCGGCAGGTCGAAGACGATCGGCGCGAGAATCCCGCACAGCGTGCTCACCGTGGCGATCAGCACCGAGCACCAGAAGAAGCCCTTGAGTGACTGGCTGAGCAAGCGTGCGGCCGCGGCCGGTATCACCAACAGCGCGCCGACCAGGATGGCGCCAATGACTTTCACGGCGGCGACGGTGATCAGCGTCACCAGGATCACGAACAGGTAATCCAGGGACTTCACCGCCACCCCGCGCACCGCCGCCAGTTGCGGATTGAAGCTGGCGAGCATGATGCGGTTGTACAGCGGCAAGGCCAGGGCCATGACCAGCGAACCGACGATGGCCAGCACCAGCAGGTCATTGCCGTTGACCGTCAGCACCGAACCGAACAGCACGTTTTCGAGGATGTGCACGTTGATCTTGCCGGCCAGGAGCAGCAGCAAACTGGCACCCAGCGCCAACGACACCGACAGGAACACGCCGATCAAGGTATCCGGCGCCAGGCCCGTGCGGTTGCGCAGGTAGTTGAGCAGGATGCCGAACAACAGGCAGTAGCCGAACAGGCTGCCGTAAGGCCCGGTGTAGGGTTCGCCCAGCAGGATGCCGATGGCCACGCCGGTCAGCGCCGCGTGACCCACCGCTTCGGAGAAAAACGCGAAGCGCTTGACCACCACCAGGGTGCCCAAACCACCCAGCACCGGGCCGATCAGCAAGCCGGCGAGCAGCGCGTTGACCACAAATCCATAGGCCAGCGCCTCAGGCAGATAACCCGACGAGGCCCAGCCCTGGACCATCAAGCGAAAGGCTTCGTAACTCATCAGGCAAGGCTCCGTGGATGGGTCGAAAACAGCGTCAGCAGGCGATCCGGGGTCAGCGCCTGTTGCGGCGTGGCGTCGAACAGCACCCGGCGGTTGAGCCCGGTGACGTGATCGGCCAGGCGCCCGACCGCTTCCAGGTCGTGCTCGATCCACAGCACGGTGATGCCCGCCGCCCGCCAGTCGCCCAGCAAACGTTCGAATACGCGGATGCCGGCTTCATCGAGGGCTGACATCGGTTCGTCCAGCACCAACAGCTGCGGCGCTGGAATCAACCCTTGCGCCAACAACACCCGCTGACGTTCGCCGCCCGACAGCGCACCCATGCGCCGCTTGCGCTTGTCCTGCATGCCGACCCGCTCCAGCGCCTCACCAATCGCCGTTGCGTAATGCTTGCTCAAACCGAGGAACGCCGGACGCCGCTGGCACATCGCAGCCATGAAATCGTCCACGGTCATCGGCAGGCCACGATCGAATTCCAGCGCCTGGGGCACGTAGCCGATCGTCCCCGGCTCGCCCGGCCATTGCAGGCTCAAACGGCCCTGGTGCGGCATCTGCCCGAGCAGGGTCTTGATCAGCGAACTCTTGCCGCCACCGTTGGGGCCGACCAGCGCATGCACGCTACCGGGGCGGACCTGAAAGGTGACTTTGTCGAGGATCGTCGTGCGCCCGAGGGTCAGGCTGACGTCGGCGAAATCCAGGGTCGGCCCCGAAACCTGTGGGAGCGAGCCTGCTCGCGATTGCGCTGTGTCATTCAATGAAGATGTCGCCAGACTGGACGCCTTCGCGAGCAGGCTCGCTCCCACAGGGGATTGCGCATCGGCCAGGAGGGTTTCTTTCGATGTCATGCCCCGGACTCCTGAATCGCCCTCACCACGGTGTTGAGGTTGCCGGTCATTTCCTTTTCATACTTGTCGGCGGTGTATTCGCCGTAGGAAATGTGCGACAGCGGGTACAGCTTCACCCCGGATTCGCGCTGGATGGTGTCGACGTAGGTGGAAGGGAAGTCCATCTCCGAGAAGATCACCTTCACGTCCAGCTCACGCAGCTGGTCGATGGTCTTTTTCAGCTGACTCGGGCTTGGTTCGATGCCGTGTGCCGGCTCAACCACCGCCGTCACCTCCAGGCCGAATTCGCGTAGCAGGTAATCGTAGGCGGCGTGAACCGTGGCCACGCGCAATTCGGCGTTCGGCGCCTCGGTCAACTTGGCCAGGGCGTCGGCGCGCATCTTGCGCAGGCGCTTGCCGTAGGCTCGGGCGTTCTCGGTGTAGGTCTTGGCATTGGCCGGGTCGAGTTTTCCCAGTTCCCGGGCAATATTGTTGACCTGGGCAATCGAGGCGCTGATCGACAGGAAGGTGTGCGGGTTGACCACCTTGCCGGCGCCGCGTGCGGCAACGCCGGTAGCGGCCAGCAGCGGCACGTTTTCGTTGGCCTCGATCACCGGCACGTTCGGCGTTTCACTGGCAGCGATCATGCGGTCGGCGAAATCGTCATGGCCGACGCCATTGAGCACGATCACGTCGAGCCCGCTGATGCGCTTGATGTCCTCGGCCCGTGGTTCGTAGGCGTGGGGGTTGAAGCCGGCGGGAATCAGCGGCACCACTTCGGCCTTGTCGCCGACGATGTTGGCCACGTAGCTGTAATAAGGGTGCAGGGTGATGCCGATGCGCAGGCGCTTGGCCTGGTCGGCGCTGGCCAGGGGTGTCAGCAGGCAGGCCAGCAGGCCGACCAGTGACAGGCGCAGGAAAGAACGTAGCGATGAAGTAGGCATGGGAAAGCGGTCTTCTCTCGGAGGAAGGCGAGGGTTCAGTGTCGGTGCTGGCGGGTCACGCCGGCATCGAATTGCGCGACGATCTGCTGCCAGCCGGCGCCTTCGAGCGTGGCATCGCTGAGGTCGGCGGGGGCCTTGAGGTCGGTGGCGCGGTTGAGCCAGATGTCCGGCGCGTCGTCGTCAGCGCTCAGGCGCATCAGGAACGAGCCGGCCACTGTGGTGCTCTGGCTCTGTCCGAAGTACGCCCTGGCGTCGAGCAACTGCCAGGCATGACCACCGCGGCTGACCGAACTGGCGTCTTGGGCAAAGGGGGCAAAGCCTTCATCGGCGAGGGTTTCAGGTGTCGGCAGGGTCTGTTGTTCCTGGCGCAGCAAGTGAATCTCGTCGAGGGTCACGCGCAGATCGGCGTAGATGCCTTGTTCGGAGGCGCTCAGGTCGCGGCGGGCATCCAGTTGATGACTGTTGACGCTGCTCACCTGCTGCGACTCACCACGCCAGGCGACCACGGAACCTGCCACCGCCAGGATCATCAGGCACAACAGCAATACGTAGAGGGTTTCGTGGCCGGCACCGGCCGGGCGGACGACTTGGGTGGTTGGCGTACTCATGGGCTTTCGATGTCCGCCTGGTCGATTTCGACCACATGGCCCGGGCCCGCGTCGAACAGCACATAGAACTCGGCCCCGGGTTTCTTGAAGGTCAGGGTCGAGTCGGCCCCGAGCTTGCCTGGCACCAGAATGGTTTCGTCGTAGCCGATCACGTCCAGGGTCACGCCCGGTGCGCCACTGCCGTCGGAAAAACCGCCGGTGCACTTGATCTGCTCGGCGTCGATGGCCTTGCATTCGCACATCGGGTTGTGGGCCAGGGCGCTTGCGCTGAAGCCGGCGCAGAGCACCAGCAGCGCGGCGCGCAAAGGACGAAGAGGGTTGATCATGGTTTGCCTCCTTGGGTGGACAGCCAGGCGAGGGTGGCGGGGGAAGCCTGGCTCAGAGGAATGGATGCCTGGTGCATGGAGCCGTCCCAGCCTTCCATGGTGATCCACAGTTCGGCGTCGGCTTTGGTTTTTTCCGGGATCGGCAGCATGGCGCCCATGCGGTACGGGGTGCCGAAGAAAATCACCCCGGCGGCGCGCAGGCTGCGTGGCTTGCCGATGCGCAGGTATGTCGCCTTGACCTGCTCGCGGCAGCTGTCGCACAGCGCGGCGTTGAAGCTTTTCATGTGGCCGGCCGGGCCATCGGGCCGTGGTGCTTCGTTGCGCAGTTCGGCCAGGCGCAGGCTCCAGGGTCCGACCTGGACTTCGCCAATTTCCCGCTCGCCCAGACCCGTGTCACCGCGAAACAGCGCAGCATCGGCGAAGTATTTGGGCATGAAGCCCAGCGGCACCAGCAACAGCAGGACGTTGATGTGGAAACGCCATTTGTGCCAGAGGCGGCTCAGGGTCGAACGGGGTGCTTGAGTGGCGACCTGGCTCATGGGCTGACCTCCGTGGTTTCACGGCTGTTGGCCGTAGCAGGCTCGTTGCGCGGGCGTTTGTTGCTGCGCTTGAGGGCGTTGGCCGTGGCCAGGGCGGTGCGTTTGGTCCAGATCAGCAGGCCGCTGAGCACCATCATGCTCAACAGCAGGCCGAAGAAGCACCAGATCAGCTTGATCCAGATACCGCCGAAATCACCGGTGTGCAGCGGACGCATGGATTCGGTGACGAACTCCAGGCCCGAGCGGTCCGACAGCAGGCGCGTGGCGGCGACTTCGCCGGTGTAGGGGTTGATGTCAGCGGTCTGGAACATCAGCGGGTACCAACTGCGCCCACCCACCGACAGGTAGCTGTAGGCATTGGCCGGCATGCTGACGAAACTCTCGTCGAGCCCCGGGATACGTGCCTTGGCCTCGCGGATCGCCGCTTCCAGGCTGATCATCGGCGTGGGCGACCCATCGGCGGTGAGCGGCACGCTTTCCCGCGGGACCACGGCAGCCACCGGCGCGGTGGAGATGGAAATCTGGTTGTCGAACATGAACGCCTCGATCAGGAACCAGGTACTGGTGACGGAAATCACCGCGATGAACCAGATCGACCAGATGCCGCTGAGACGGTGGAAATCCCCCCAGAAAATCCGCGCGCCATGGCGAATGCGCAGGGTCGGACGCAAAAAACCTTTCCAGAACCGCTTGTACACCACCAGCCCGGTCACCAGGGACGCCAGCATCGGCAGGCTGAGGAACGACACCAGGTACCAGCCCCAGCTGTAGCCGTTGGTGAACGGCACCAGCCACCAGCCATGCAGGGCACGGGTGAAGGCCTGGAAGTTGAACTGCGGCGCGGGGCCCTGGATGGCACCGGTGTAGGGGTTGACGTACACCGTCAGCGCCCGCCCGTCGGGGTAGGTGACGCCGACGTCCAGGGCGAAGTGCGATTCGTCGGGGCGGCTGATGCTGTCGACGATGATGTCGGGCTCGGCCTGCCTGATCGCGGCGACGATCTGGTCGTAATTGAGCCGCGGCGCATCGTCCGCAGGCGCGCTGGCGCGCATTTGCGGGTTGGCCAGCCAGACGATCTCCTGGCTGACCACCGCCAACGTGCCGGTCACGCAGACGATCAGGACGAAAAACCAGATGGGCAGTGCCAGCCAGCTATGGACCAGGAACCAGAGTTTGGAGCGGGATTTCTTCGACATGATCAGGGCGTCTTATATCGATGAAAGGCCTCTGCTACGGGCTTCGCAGCGATGAGGTCAATGGAAGGTCCGGTCGTGGCTTTTGCCTACGCGACAGGACTGCATCTATATAGGACGGATGAGCACCCTAAATCAGGAAGGGAGATATGAAAGAAAATGTTTCGTGTTTCGCCAGGCCATCGTCGCCAGGGGCAAGCCCACTCCCACCGGTTCACAGAAGATCCCCTGTGGGAGCGAGCTTGCTCGCGAAGAGGGCCGCTCAGGCACCGCATATTTCATCCTTGCTGGAACATCTCCTTCGCCCGCTGCTCGATCTGCTCCTGGGTCAGGTCCTCTTTACGCGTGGCCAGGAACCACATATGCCCATAGGGATCCTTCAAGGTCCCGGAGCGGTCACCGTAAAACTGATCCTTGACCTCGGAAACCACGGTGCCGCCAGCGTCGATCGCCTGTTTGTAGGACTTGTCCACATCGGTCACGTACAGGTGCAGGCCCACCGACGGCGAGTTGTCGGGATTGCTCAGCGGCCCTTGATCGCACGGAGTGCCGAGCATGATCGGGCAATCGCCAATGCGCAGTTCGGCGTGGCCGATGCCGCCGTCGGGCATGGACAGGCGCATGACCTCGATGGCGCCGAAGGCCTTTTTGTAGAAATCGATGGCTTCGGCTGCTTTTTGAATGCCCAGGTACGGGGTGATGCTGTGATAACCCTCTGGAATCGGTTTAACGCTCATGATGGGTTCTCCCTTTTCTTGTTGTGGATTGAAGATCGCTCTCCAGCCGAACAATTGTAGGAGCTGCAGGAGGCTGCGATCCTTTGATTTTGATCTTCGGAATGTTTCAAGTTCACAAAAAGATGCTCGCGATGGCCGCGCCGCTATCTCGGCTCAACCCCCGATTCCAGCAACTGCGCCCCTGGCCCACGCTCCCCCAGCACATCGCCAAAATTACGCAACGGACACGCCTCCATCGACAAACACCCGCAACCAATGCAGCCATTCAACTTGTCCCGCAACAAGGTCAACTGATTGATCCGCTCATCCAGCTCCCGGCTCCACTGCGCCGACATCACCTGCCAGTCCGCCGCCGTCGGTGCGCGATTGTCCGGCAGGGCCTTGAGCGCCTCGCCGATCTCCGCCAACGGAATGCCCAGGCGCTGGGCCACCTTGATCAACGCCACCCGCCGCAACATCTCCCGTGGATAACGGCGCTGGTTGCCCTGGTTCCGGTTGCTCTTGATCAATCCCTTGGTTTCATAAAAGTGCAGCGCCGTGACCGCGACGCCGCTGCGGGCCGCCAGTTGGCCGACGCTGAGCTCCTTATGGGAGTTTTGCGAGGTAATCATTTAAAAAATGCCCCTTGACCTTGACTTAACTGGAGGTTTTACCCTGCACGTCTTCGGATCGCAAGATTCGCTTTGCACCTGAGTGGGGACTATCCATGAACGCGCCAGCCAAACATCGCAGCTTCACCCAACTGATCGAATTCGAAATCGAACCGCATCAACAATTGGCGCTGGTGTCGGCGCTGTCGCAGCAGACCGAGCGTCTGGCCCAGCACCACAGCGGCTTTCTGAGTGCCAGCATCCAGGCCAGCGAGGACGGTCGGCGGGTGCTCAATTACCTGCAATGGCAAACCCGTGAGGCGGGGGAGGCGGCGTTTCAGGCGTTTGAAAGCGGCGAACAGGATTTCTGGCAGCTGATCCGCGCCCATCAGGCGAAGGCCGTGACCTTCGGCTCGTTCCAGGTGCTGCACAGCCTGGAACGCAGCCACGATCAGGCGCTGCACTGCAATCTGCCGGGTTAGATCGACAGTTGCTCGGCTAATTGCGCCAGCAGAGCCTGGGACAGCACCAGGGTGCGCGAAGGGCGCCAGGTACCGCCGGAGAGGGCAATGACTTTCAATGGACGCTACATCATATGAAGCCTGCATTGGAAAATCCCGATAGCCACTATCGAGAGCGTTGATTTCTGCTCGGATAAAGGCGCGAGTAGCCTGTGTTCATTGCCCCGAACCTGATGCCAGGACGCCGAAAATGAAACCTCTAATCGCCACTTTCTTGCTGCTCGCGGTCTCCGTACTCGCTGGATGTGCCAGCCATGTTTCCCCGGAATTGCGCCCCTACACCGCTGAAGAAACCCGGGAACTGGCGCTGGAGGCGCTGAATCGTCGCGGCTTGTCCTTCGACGAATACCACGCGAAGAAAGCCGAACTGCTCGGCCAGCCACAGAAGACATTTGGCTTCGACAAACAGGGCGAGATGAACGCCGAGCGAGCTGTACAGCTGCACGGTCGCCCGAGCTGAGCCAAGACTGTACTGCTCGAACTTTCGCCTAACTGTCCATGGGTTTCCCCCAAGGTTCGCGATAGGGTCAATACCTGACTGACCCCGATGGACTGCCACCCATGACACTCTCGTTCGATCTGCTGCTGGGCTTTGCCCTGTTTGCCCTCGTCACCTCGATCACGCCCGGTCCGAACAACACCATGTTGCTGGCCTCCGGGGTGAACTTCGGCTTTCAACGGACCATTCCCCACATGCTGGGCATCACCTGCGGATTCTTCGTGCTGGTCGTGGCAGTAGGGTTCGGGCTGGGCGCGGTGTTCCAGGCTTATCCCGTGCTGTACACGGTGCTGCGTTACGTCGGTGCGGCATACTTGCTGTACCTGGCGTGGAAAATCGCCCATTCCGGCCCCGTCTCCGACAGCGCGAAAGGCGAGGCCAAGCCGATCAGCTACCTGGGCGCCGCCGCTTTCCAGTGGGTCAACCCCAAGGCCTGGATCATGGCGATCGGTGCCATCAGCACCTACACACCCATGCAGGGCTACTTCACCAACGTGATCGTGATTGCGGCGGTGTTCGCCCTGATCAACCTGCCGAGCGTCGGCGTCTGGGCCGCTTGCGGCACGCTGTTGCGCAACGTGCTCAAGGATCGGCGCTGGTTGCGCCTGTTCAACTGGGGCATGGCCGCGCTGCTGGTGGCGTCGCTGTATCCGATCTTGCTCGAAAGCTTTAGCTGACGCATTGCTTCAACCGCTTGCCCGATGCCTGTTAAGCTGGCTTTTCAGGAGCGTTCCGACGCATTTTTAAATGAAGTTGTTCTTCTTTAACGGCATCCGATCAGGTATTGGTAACCTTCTGAAAACCGCACGCAGCTCATGAGGCTGCGTCTTGCCGTTTGCAGTCATGAGCTTCCTGATCCCGGAACACGCTCTGCGAGTCTTTTATGAATAAACGTCCGCTGTATTTCGACTACGCCGCCACCACGCCGGTGGATGAGCGCGTCATCAAGATCATGGTCGAGTGCCTGGGCTTTGAAGGCAACTTCGGCAATCCGGCCTCCAGCTCCCATGCTTTTGGCCAACAGGCCCGGCAAACGGTCGAGCAGGCGCGGCGCCAGGTCGCCGAACTGGTTGGCGCCACGCCCGAACAGATCGTCTGGACCTCGGGCGCCACCGAATCCAACAACCTGGCCCTCAAGGGTGTTGCCCAGGCCCGCGGCGTATCCGGCGGCCACATCATCACCAGCCAGATCGAACACAAGGCCATCCTCGACACCGCGAAACAGTTGCAGGACAGCGGGGTGGCGGTGACGTACCTGGTGCCGGACGCCGATGGCCTGATCAGCGCGCAAGCGGTGCGCGAAGCCATGCGCGAGGATACCTTCCTGGTGTCGCTGATGCTGGTCAACAATGAACTGGGCACGGTCAACGACATCCCGGCCATCGGCCAGGTGGTGCGCGGGCGCAATGCGTTGTTTCATGTCGACGCGGCGCAAGGCGCGGGCAAGGTAGCGATCGACCTGGCGCAGTGGCCGGTGGACCTGATGTCCTTCTCGGCGCACAAGCTCTATGGTCCCAAAGGCATCGGCGCGCTGTATGTCGGCCCGCGTGCGCAGCAGCGCCTGCTGGCGCAGATCCACGGCGGCGGTCACGAAGGCGGCCTGCGTTCCGGTACCCTGGCGACCCACCAGATTGCCGCGATGGGCGCGGCCTTTGCCCTGGCGGCAGCCTCGTTCGATGAAGAAAAAGCCTCGATCGTGCATCTGCGCGAACGCCTGCTCGAGCAATTGCTGAGCATTCCCGGCGTGCGGCTCAATGGCAGCCTGACTCAACGCATCCCGCATACCTTGAGCCTGACCTTCAGTGAAGGCGAGTTCAACTCGGCGGTGTTGCTCGCCTCGATGGCGTTCTCCGCGACCTCGGCCTGTAATTCCGCGAGCAATGCGCCCTCCCATGTGCTGCTGGCCCTGGGGCATGATGCCCGTACGGCGAGTCGCACCATTCGCTTGAGCCTGGGGCGTTTCACCACCGAACAGGATATCGACCAAGCGGTACAGCTGATTAGAACCGCCTGCGCCAGTGCTCCGGCCTTCTGGCAATAGGGTAACAAAGTGCCGACCTTGATCGGCACCGAACAATAATGACGAGTGGTTAGCAGGAGTCACGATGAATACGCAGTTTACGATCACCGGGTCAGTGCCCCAGCGCCTGGCGCAAACCCGCGAGCTGATGAGCCGGGAGGGCATCCATGCCCTGCTGGTGCCGTCCGCCGATCCCCACCTGTCCGAATACCTGCCGGGTTACTGGCAAGGGCGCCAATGGTTGTCGGGTTTCCACGGTTCGGTCGGCACCCTGATCGTTACCGCGGATTTCGCCGGCGTCTGGGCCGACAGCCGTTATTGGGAACAGGCGAGCAAGGAACTCAAGGGCAGCGGCATCGAGCTGGTCAAGCTGCAACCGGGACAACCCGGGCCGCTGGATTGGCTGGCCGAGCAGACCCCGCAAGGCGGCGTGGTCGCGGTCGATGGCGCGGTGATGGCGGTGGCTTCCGCGCGCACATTGGGCAGCAAGCTGGAAGAGCGGGGCGCACGCCTGCGCACCGACATCGACCTGTTGAGCGAAGTCTGGAGCGATCGCCCGAGCCTGCCGAACGAGCCGATCTATCAGCACTTGCCGCCACAGGCTACCGTCAGCCGTGGCGAAAAACTCGCCAAGCTGCGCGAAACCCTGCAGGCACGGGGTGCCGACTGGCATTTCATCGCCACTCTCGATGACATTGCCTGGCTGTTCAACCTGCGCGGCGGCGATGTGTCTTTCAACCCGGTGTTCGTTTCCTTCGCCTTGATCAGCCAGCAGCAGGCAACACTGTTCGTGGCGCTGAGCAAGGTCGATGCGCCGTTGCGTGCGGCCCTGGAACAGGACGGCGTGACCTTGCGCGATTACAGCGAAGTGGCCGAGGCCCTGCGCGCTGTGCCGGCGGGGGCGAGCCTGCTGGTCGACCCGGCGCGGGTCACGGCTGGCCTGCTGGGTAACCTCGACAGCGCTGTCAAACTGCTCGAAGGCCTGAATCCGACCACCCTGGCCAAGTCCCAGAAGAGCCTGGCCGACGCCGAACACATCCGCCAGGCCATGGAGCAGGACGGCGCGGCGCTGTGCGAATTCTTCACCTGGCTCGAATCGGCCTGGGGCCGTGAGCGGATTACCGAACTGACTATCGACGAAAAACTCACCGCAGCGCGCGAACGCCGGCCGGGTTACGTTTCGCTGAGCTTCAACACCATTGCCGCCTTCAACGCGAACGGCGCCATGCCGCATTACCACGCCACCGAAGAAGAGCACGCGGTGATCGAAGGTGACGGCTTGTTGCTGATCGATTCCGGCGGCCAGTACCTGGGTGGTACCACCGACATCACGCGCATGGTTGCGGTCGGCACGCCGACGCAGGAACAGAAACGCGATTGCACTCGGGTGCTCAAGGGCGTGATCGCGCTGTCCCGTGCGCGGTTCCCCAAAGGCATCCTGTCGCCACTGCTGGACGCCATCGCCCGGGCACCGATCTGGGCGGAAAACGTCGACTATGGCCACGGCACCGGTCACGGCGTCGGCTACTTCCTCAACGTTCACGAAGGTCCGCAGGTGATTGCCTACCAGGCTGCACCCGCGCCGCAAACCGCGATGCTGCCAGGCATGATCACCTCGATCGAACCCGGCACCTATCGTCCAGGCCGCTGGGGTGTGCGCATCGAGAACCTGGCGATGAACCGCGAGGCAGGCACCAGCGAATTCGGCGAATTCCTCAGTTTCGAAACCCTGACGCTGTGCCCGATTGACACACGCTGCCTGGAAACCTCGTTGCTGAGCGAGGAAGAAAAGCAGTGGTTCAACGCTTACCACGCCGAAGTGCGCGAGCGTTTGAGCCCGTTGCTCGACGGCGCTGCGCTGGAGTGGTTGAACACCCGTACTGCGGCCATCTGATTGACTTGAGCTCGGGCGCCGTCTCCAGCGCCCGGGCCTCGGGTTTTAACTCAGGGCTTCGATGACAAAATCCAACCGATCCTGGCCAAAAAACAGCTGATCACCGACAAACATGCTCGGTGCGCCGAACACGCCGCGTTGCACGGCTTTTTCAGTGGTTTCCTTGAGGGCATTCTTGACCTCTTCGTCAGCGCTCAGGGCCAGGATTTCTTCCGGGTCGAAACCGTTTTCGCTCAATACTGCCCCGACAGTGGCCGGATCATTGAGGTTGCGACCATCGATCCACAGTGCCTTGAAGAGGCAATCGATGAACGCGGCAAAGCGCTCGGGTTGGCGCAACTGCACACCTGTCACGGCACGCATGAGCACCAGTGTGTTGATCGGGAAGTGCGGGTTGATTTTCAATGGCACGCCATAGCGAATGGCGTAACGATCCAGGTCTATGAACATGTAGCGACCCTTGGCAGGTATGGTCGCCGGGGAAGCGTTGCCGGTGGCTTTGAACACACCGCCGAGCAGGATGGGCACGTAGATCAGCTGGCTGTCGGTCTGCTCACAGATCTTCGGTAGTTGGGTGTACGCCAGGTAGGTGGCGGGGCTGCCCAAGTCGAAATAGAACTCCACGATCTTGCTCATGGTCGATGCACTCTTTTTGTTGTTGTAGGGGAGGGGTTACCAGCGTTCGCTCCAGGGGCGCAGGTCCATTTCGAAGGTCCAGGCGTCGCGGGGCTGGCTGTGCAGGTACCAATAGTTCTCTGCGATGTGTTCGGGGTCGAGAATGCCGTCCTGATCCTTGGTGGCGTACTTCTCGGGGAAACTGTCACGGATGAAATCGGTATCGATGGCGCCGTCGACGACGACGTGGGCGACATGAATATTCATCGGCCCCAGTTCGCGCGCCATGCTTTGTGCCAGCGCACGGATCCCGTGCTTGGCGCCGGCAAACGCCGCAAAACCTGCGGCGCCGCGCAAACCGGCGGTAGCGCCGGTGAACAGGATCGTGCCCCGTTGCCGCTTGGCCATGCGCTTGGCCACTTCCCGGCCATTGAGAAAGCCTGAGAAGCAGGCCATTTCCCAGATCTTGAAATACTTGCGGGCGGTTTCTTCGAGAATGCTGCAAGGCACGTTGGCGCCGATATTGAACACGAACGCTTCGATCGGGCCGATCTCGCTTTCGATCTGCTCGACCAGTGCAACCACATCGTCTTCCTTGCGGGCATCGCAGGCGAAGCCGTGGGCTTCACAGCCGGCTGCATTGATGGCATCGACCAGAGGCTGGAGCTTGTCCGCGCTGCGCCGGGTCACGCAGGCAACAAATCCCTCCTGTGCAAAGCGTTTGGCAATGGCGCCACCCGTGGCATCCCCCGCGCCGACAACCAGTACGACCTTCTTGTTATTCATTGCCTGGATCTCTTTAGTAAACGATCGTTAACTAAACGAACGTTATGCTACGATTCGACAGGCGTCAAGATGATCGAACCAGAGGTAAGGACAATGCGTTATTCAGCCAGTCACAAGCTGGAAACCCGAGAGAAACTGCTGCAAAGCAGCGCGGTGTCGGCCAAGCAATCGGGTTTTTCCACGGTAGGTGTCGATGGTTTGATGAAGGCCATCGGTTTGAGTGGCGGGGCGTTCTATAGTCACTTCGCGTCCAAGGACGAGTTGTTCGCATCCATTGTCGAGCGTGAGCTGCGGCAAAGCCTGGAGCGGCTGGGGGCGGACAAGGATCGCGAAAAATTCGAGCGTTGCCTCAAGCTCTACCTGAGCATGTCTCACGTCGAGCACCCGGAAATCGGTTGTGCATTACCGGCGTTGGGAGCCGAAATTGCCCGCTCGGATCTACTGATCAGGCAGCAGGCCGAGCACTGGATCTGCCAGCTTCAGGAGCGTTGGGCGCAGGTGCTGGAGAGCGACAGCCTGGCCTGGGCGATTCTGTCGCAATGCGTCGGTGCACTGGTGGTGGCGCGAATGCTCGCCACGCCGGAGCTGCAGCGCAAGGTGCTGAAGTCCAGTCATGAGGAGATTGGCCGCCAGCTGGCAGGCCCGAGGGCCTGACAGGATGGCTGCAGATTATTTGCAGATGACGATCATGCTGCGGCTGGTGTAGCCCGCGGGGTTGATCCCGAACAGATAATCACCCGGTTCTTCAACGGCGTCGCCGGATTTGGCAATGACCTTGTAGCTCTTGGGGGCGCACGAGTGGGCGGCGCTGGAGTAGCACTGGTCCCATGAGGACGACAGCCCCGAACAGTTGATATGGATTCCTTTCTTGCCGTGTTTGGTCTGGGGTTTGGCGGTCGCCGCGCAGCCCGCAACTGCAAGAACGGCGATCAGTATCAAAATTCGTTTCATTGCTATCCTTGTAGCGTTCCCGGATCTACCGCCCGGTCTGGCAGTGTTCGCTTTACGCATGAAGCGTTTTGAGGCCCCTGTCCTGAAAAAATCCATTTCTGGCACTGGGTTGCGGGCCTAAACATGGCCTAATTGCGCGGCAATTACCAGAGTCTATGCAAATCCGCCCCTCAATCGGCTGCAACGGCGGGCTTGGCGTTACTGCCCATGGTCATGGTGGCGCCCACGGAAGCCAGGATGATGCACAAGATGGCCATCCACTGTGACAGAGACAGGAATTCCTGCAGGAACAACAGACCGGACAAGGCACCCACCGCCGGCTCGATGCTCATCAATGTGCCGAAGGTCCTGGCCGGCATGCGGGTGAGGGCGACCATTTCCAGCGTATAGGGGAGGGCCGTGGACAGCACGGCAACCCCGAGGGCGATCGGAATCAATGCCGGAGTCAACAGCGCCGCGCCGGCATGCACAATGCCGATCGGGGCGACAAACAGTGCGGCAATCACAACGCCCAGGGCGGCGGTCTGCACGCCGTTGTCGGCACCGGCCTTTTGCCCAAAAAGAATGTACAGCGCCCAGCAGACACCTGCCCCCAATGCGTAACCGGCCCCCAGCAGATCAATGCCTTGCGCCGTTGCGCCCGTCGGTATCAACAGCAGCAGGCCGACAGCGGCCAGGGCGATCCACAGGAAGTCGATGGCGCGGCGTGAAGCATAGATGGCAACGGCCAATGGTCCGGTGAACTCCAGCGCGACCGCGATACCCAGGGGAACCGAGCGCAGGGACATATAGAAGAGGAAGTTCATGCCGCCCAGTGCCATGCCATAGACAATCACGGTGCGCAGTGATTTTGCGGTGAGCCTGGCCCGCCATGGGCGCAGCAGCAACACCATGATCACGCTGGCGAAGGTCAAGCGCAGGGTGGTGGTGCCCTGGGCGCCGATAATGGGGAACATGCTTTTGGCCAGTGAGGCTCCCGACTGAATCGATGCCATGGCTATTAATAGCAGGCCGACCGAAAACAGGGTCGAGGCAAGGCTGCGCGGCTGATCGTTCATTGAGAGGCACCGTCCGAGGTATGGAGCTGAAGTGTTATATTTTGTGTTGAGCAATATACTGCGCAAACGCTGCCGGCGCATCTATATATAAGCAGTGTTTTTGTTCCTCACGATAGATAAAGCAAATCAGTGCTTGACGGCAGATTCTGGAAGCCTATAATTCGCCCCACTTCCGGCGCAGTCGAAACGGAAAACTCCTTGGTAAACAACGAGTTACGTAGTTTTGACGGCAGGTTGCTTCAGTTCATCGAAGCCAAAAGGAAGTTGAAAAAGAGGTGTTGACAGCAGCGTGTAACGCTGTAGAATTCGCCTCCCGCTGACGAGAGATCTGAAGCGCAAGTGGTTGAAGTTGTTAAGGATTCCTTGAAAACTTCTGAAAAATATCACTTGACAGCAAATGAGGCTGCTGTAGAATGCGCGCCTCGGTTGAGACGAAAGATCTTAACCAACCGCTCTTTAACAACTGAATCAAGCAATTCGTGTGGGTGCTTGTGGAGTCAGACTGCTAGTCAACAGATTATCAGCATCACAAGTTACTCCGCGAGAAATCAAAGATGTAACCAACGATTGCTGAGCCAAGTTTAGGGTTTTCTCAAAACCCAAAGATGTTTGAACTGAAGAGTTTGATCATGGCTCAGATTGAACGCTGGCGGCAGGCCTAACACATGCAAGTCGAGCGGATGAAGAGAGCTTGCTCTCTGATTCAGCGGCGGACGGGTGAGTAATGCCTAGGAATCTGCCTGGTAGTGGGGGACAACGTCTCGAAAGGGACGCTAATACCGCATACGTCCTACGGGAGAAAGCAGGGGACCTTCGGGCCTTGCGCTATCAGATGAGCCTAGGTCGGATTAGCTAGTTGGTGAGGTAATGGCTCACCAAGGCGACGATCCGTAACTGGTCTGAGAGGATGATCAGTCACACTGGAACTGAGACACGGTCCAGACTCCTACGGGAGGCAGCAGTGGGGAATATTGGACAATGGGCGAAAGCCTGATCCAGCCATGCCGCGTGTGTGAAGAAGGTCTTCGGATTGTAAAGCACTTTAAGTTGGGAGGAAGGGTTGTAGATTAATACTCTGCAATTTTGACGTTACCGACAGAATAAGCACCGGCTAACTCTGTGCCAGCAGCCGCGGTAATACAGAGGGTGCAAGCGTTAATCGGAATTACTGGGCGTAAAGCGCGCGTAGGTGGTTTGTTAAGTTGGATGTGAAAGCCCCGGGCTCAACCTGGGAACTGCATTCAAAACTGACAAGCTAGAGTATGGTAGAGGGTGGTGGAATTTCCTGTGTAGCGGTGAAATGCGTAGATATAGGAAGGAACACCAGTGGCGAAGGCGACCACCTGGACTGATACTGACACTGAGGTGCGAAAGCGTGGGGAGCAAACAGGATTAGATACCCTGGTAGTCCACGCCGTAAACGATGTCAACTAGCCGTTGGGAGCCTTGAGCTCTTAGTGGCGCAGCTAACGCATTAAGTTGACCGCCTGGGGAGTACGGCCGCAAGGTTAAAACTCAAATGAATTGACGGGGGCCCGCACAAGCGGTGGAGCATGTGGTTTAATTCGAAGCAACGCGAAGAACCTTACCAGGCCTTGACATCCAATGAACTTTCCAGAGATGGATTGGTGCCTTCGGGAACATTGAGACAGGTGCTGCATGGCTGTCGTCAGCTCGTGTCGTGAGATGTTGGGTTAAGTCCCGTAACGAGCGCAACCCTTGTCCTTAGTTACCAGCACGTAATGGTGGGCACTCTAAGGAGACTGCCGGTGACAAACCGGAGGAAGGTGGGGATGACGTCAAGTCATCATGGCCCTTACGGCCTGGGCTACACACGTGCTACAATGGTCGGTACAGAGGGTTGCCAAGCCGCGAGGTGGAGCTAATCCCACAAAACCGATCGTAGTCCGGATCGCAGTCTGCAACTCGACTGCGTGAAGTCGGAATCGCTAGTAATCGCGAATCAGAATGTCGCGGTGAATACGTTCCCGGGCCTTGTACACACCGCCCGTCACACCATGGGAGTGGGTTGCACCAGAAGTAGCTAGTCTAACCTTCGGGAGGACGGTTACCACGGTGTGATTCATGACTGGGGTGAAGTCGTAACAAGGTAGCCGTAGGGGAACCTGCGGCTGGATCACCTCCTTAATCGACGACTCAGCTGCTCCATGAGCTCCCACACGAATTGCTTGATTCATGCGTTTGTAAAAGTGCAGAGCTAAATATTCGCTTCGAATACTTAGCTCTGATCTTTTTCAGAACCGTTCTTTAAAAATTTGGGTATGTGATAGAAAGATAGACTGAACGTTACTTTCACTGGTAACGGATCAGGCTAAGGTAAAATTTGTGAGTTGCTCTTAGAGCACAATCGAATTTTCGGCGAATGTCGTCTTCATAGTATAACCAGATTGCTTGGGGTTATATGGTCAAGTGAAGAAGCGCATACGGTGGATGCCTTGGCAGTCAGAGGCGATGAAAGACGTGGTAGCCTGCGAAAAGCTTCGGGGAGTCGGCAAACAGACTTTGATCCGGAGATGTCTGAATGGGGGAACCCAGCCATCATAAGATGGTTATCTTGTACTGAATACATAGGTGCAAGAGGCGAACCAGGGGAACTGAAACATCTAAGTACCCTGAGGAAAAGAAATCAACCGAGATTCCCTTAGTAGTGGCGAGCGAACGGGGACTAGCCCTTAAGTGGCTTTGAGATTAGCGGAACGCTCTGGAAAGTGCGGCCATAGTGGGTGATAGCCCTGTACGCGAAAATCTCTTAGTCATGAAATCGAGTAGGACGGAGCACGAGAAACTTTGTCTGAATATGGGGGGACCATCCTCCAAGGCTAAATACTACTGACTGACCGATAGTGAACTAGTACCGTGAGGGAAAGGCGAAAAGAACCCCGGAGAGGGGAGTGAAATAGATCCTGAAACCGTATGCGTACAAGCAGTGGGAGCAGACTTTGTTCTGTGACTGCGTACCTTTTGTATAATGGGTCAGCGACTTATTTTCAGTGGCGAGCTTAACCGAATAGGGGAGGCGTAGCGAAAGCGAGTCTTAATAGGGCGTCTAGTCGCTGGGAATAGACCCGAAACCGGGCGATCTATCCATGGGCAGGTTGAAGGTTAGGTAACACTGACTGGAGGACCGAACCGACTACCGTTGAAAAGTTAGCGGATGACCTGTGGATCGGAGTGAAAGGCTAATCAAGCTCGGAGATAGCTGGTTCTCCTCGAAAGCTATTTAGGTAGCGCCTCATGTATCACTGTAGGGGGTAGAGCACTGTTTCGGCTAGGGGGTCATCCCGACTTACCAAACCGATGCAAACTCCGAATACCTACAAGTGCCGAGCATGGGAGACACACGGCGGGTGCTAACGTCCGTCGTGAAAAGGGAAACAACCCAGACCGTCAGCTAAGGTCCCAAAGTTATGGTTAAGTGGGAAACGATGTGGGAAGGCTTAGACAGCTAGGAGGTTGGCTTAGAAGCAGCCACCCTTTAAAGAAAGCGTAATAGCTCACTAGTCGAGTCGGCCTGCGCGGAAGATGTAACGGGGCTCAAACCATACACCGAAGCTACGGGTATCATCTTCGGATGATGCGGTAGAGGAGCGTTCTGTAAGCCTGTGAAGGTGAGTTGAGAAGCTTGCTGGAGGTATCAGAAGTGCGAATGCTGACATGAGTAACGACAATGGGTGTGAAAAACACCCACGCCGAAAGACCAAGGTTTCCTGCGCAACGTTAATCGACGCAGGGTTAGTCGGTCCCTAAGGCGAGGCTGAAAAGCGTAGTCGATGGAAAACAGGTTAATATTCCTGTACTTCTGGTTATTGCGATGGAGGGACGGAGAAGGCTAGGCCAGCTTGGCGTTGGTTGTCCAAGTTTAAGGTGGTAGGCTGGAATCTTAGGTAAATCCGGGATTTCAAGGCCGAGAGCTGATGACGAGTGTTCTTTTAGAACACGAAGTGGTTGATGCCATGCTTCCAAGAAAAGCTTCTAAGCTTCAGGTAACCAGGAACCGTACCCCAAACCGACACAGGTGGTTGGGTAGAGAATACCAAGGCGCTTGAGAGAACTCGGGTGAAGGAACTAGGCAAAATGGCACCGTAACTTCGGGAGAAGGTGCGCCGGTGAGGGTGAAGCATTTACTGCGTAAGCCCACGCCGGTCGAAGATACCAGGCCGCTGCGACTGTTTATTAAAAACACAGCACTCTGCAAACACGAAAGTGGACGTATAGGGTGTGACGCCTGCCCGGTGCCGGAAGGTTAATTGATGGGGTTAGCTAACGCGAAGCTCTTGATCGAAGCCCCGGTAAACGGCGGCCGTAACTATAACGGTCCTAAGGTAGCGAAATTCCTTGTCGGGTAAGTTCCGACCTGCACGAATGGCGTAACGATGGCGGCGCTGTCTCCACCCGAGACTCAGTGAAATTGAAATCGCTGTGAAGATGCAGTGTATCCGCGGCTAGACGGAAAGACCCCGTGAACCTTTACTATAGCTTTGCACTGGACTTTGAATTTGCTTGTGTAGGATAGGTGGGAGGCTTTGAAGCGTGGACGCCAGTTCGCGTGGAGCCATCCTTGAAATACCACCCTGGCAACTTTGAGGTTCTAACTCAGGTCCGTTATCCGGATCGAGGACAGTGTATGGTGGGTAGTTTGACTGGGGCGGTCTCCTCCTAAAGAGTAACGGAGGAGTACGAAGGTGCGCTCAGACCGGTCGGAAATCGGTCGTAGAGTATAAAGGCAAAAGCGCGCTTGACTGCGAGACAGACACGTCGAGCAGGTACGAAAGTAGGTCTTAGTGATCCGGTGGTTCTGTATGGAAGGGCCATCGCTCAACGGATAAAAGGTACTCCGGGGATAACAGGCTGATACCGCCCAAGAGTTCATATCGACGGCGGTGTTTGGCACCTCGATGTCGGCTCATCACATCCTGGGGCTGAAGCCGGTCCCAAGGGTATGGCTGTTCGCCATTTAAAGTGGTACGCGAGCTGGGTTTAGAACGTCGTGAGACAGTTCGGTCCCTATCTGCCGTGGACGTTTGAGATTTGAGAGGGGCTGCTCCTAGTACGAGAGGACCGGAGTGGACGAACCTCTGGTGTTCCGGTTGTCACGCCAGTGGCATTGCCGGGTAGCTATGTTCGGAATAGATAACCGCTGAAAGCATCTAAGCGGGAAACTAGCCTCAAGATGAGATCTCACTGGGACCTTGAGTCCCCTGAAGGGCCGTCGAAGACTACGACGTTGATAGGTTGGGTGTGTAAGCGCTGTGAGGCGTTGAGCTAACCAATACTAATTGCCCGTGAGGCTTGACCATATAACACCCAAGCAATTTGCGAACTCGAGAGAGACCAGATTGCGGTGTGTGAAGACGAAAGAACCGAAAGTTCGAGATACTCACAAAACACCAGCTGTCACATACCCAATTTGCTGAAACGTTGAAAAACGGTTCAGTACCCGAATTTCTTGACGACCATAGAGCGTTGGAACCACCTGATCCCATCCCGAACTCAGAAGTGAAACGATGCATCGCCGATGGTAGTGTGGGGTTTCCCCATGTGAGAGTAGGTCATCGTCAAGATTAAATTCCAAAACCCCTATCTGCGCATGCAGGTAGGGGTTTTGTCTTTCTGGCTCCTCCCCCTGTAGGAGCAATCTCGCTCCCACATCATTCAAGAGATCCCTACTGCTGGCCGATAACCCAGAAGGTCGCAGCGATGCTCATCACGGTTTCAACAGAAATCCCTTGATGGATGATGGCGAACAGCTATCATCTGCGCGCCATAAAGGGCAGTGAAGCTGATCTTGTTCGTGCATTCGCCTTTCGGTTCTTCTTCTTAAATTGCCTGGAAATCTTGGATGCTGTCGTATCACCAAAAGAGTTTTCTGATCGTCGATGATTTCTCGGATTTCCGCAGTTCGGTCAGGTCGATGCTGCGCGAGCTTGGTGTCAAGGATGTGGACACGGCTGACACTGGCGAACAGGCGCTGAAGATGTGTTCGCAGAAATCCTACGATTTCATCCTGCAGGACTTTCACTTGGGCGATGGCAAGAAGAACGGTCAGCAGGTGCTCGAAGACCTGATGATCGACAAACTGATCAGTCACGAAAGTGTATTCGTGATGGTCACCGCTGAAACCAGCCAGGCCATGGTGCTCAGCGCCCTGGAACACGAACCTGATGCGTACCTGACCAAGCCCTTCAACCGTTCCGGCCTGGCCCAGCGCCTGGAGCGACTGGTGCAGCGCAAGACGTTGCTCAAGCCGATACTGCAGGCCCTGGACCGGGGCAAGCCGGTTGAAGTACTCAATGCCTGTATCGCCTTGTGCAAACAGGACATCCGCTATTCGCCGTTGTGCTTGCGCTATCGCGCCGATGCCCTGCGTGACCTCAATCAGAATGAGGTGCTGGAGCGTCTCTACGACGGCATCATTGCCGACCGGCCCTTGCCCTGGGCCTTTGCCGGGCTGGGCAAGTTGCTGTTCAAGCGCGGTCAGGTCACCCAGGCAAAAGCCCTCTACGCAAAAGCGCTGAAAGTGTTCCCGATGATGCCCGCGCTCTATGATGGCATGGCCGAGGTGCTGGTTGCCGAAGGGGATACCAAGGCCGCCCAACGCGTCCTGGAGGAGGCGATTCGCTTGTCACCACTGGCCGTGCGCAGGCAAGCGCAGCTGGGCAAACTGGCCATGACCAATGAAGATTTTGACACGGCGTCCAGAGCCTACCGCCAGGCGGTTGCCCAGGGGGCCCAGTCACGTTTCAAGGATGCGGAAAGCAACCTTGGACTGGCTCACGCATTGATCAGCAAGGGCAGTGAAAAAGGCCTGGATACCCGGACTCGTCTGGAAATCAACACGACCCTGAGTGCTGTGGCCAAGGAAAATCCGTCCGATCCTGGTCTGCAAATCAGGGCGCGATTGATGAAGGCGACCAGTCTGCTGATCAACGACGCCGAAACCGCGGAAAAACTGACCGAACAAGCGATCATGCGGCTCGATGGCATGGAGCAGTTCATGAGTGCCGAAGCGGCGCTGTTGGTGGCCAAACAATTGCAGATGCTGGGTCAGGCGAGTGCGGGCGCTTCGATGTTGAAAAACTGCGCGGAGATCTACGGCGACGATCCTGCGGTGATGAAGGGCATTGCCAAGTTGACCGACGATCCGAGCATCCTAAACTCCGGTAACGTTGCGGCCGATCTCAATCGCCAGGGCGTGCGCGTGTACAAGACCGGTGACCTGGTGCAGGCCCGGGGAATTTTCCGCAAAGCCCTGGCGCTGCAGCCCAAGAACATCAGTATCGCGTTGAACCTCGCGCAAGCGTTGCTGCACGGCACCGATACCACTGCCCCCTCGGCGGAAATGGTGGAATGTCGGGCCTGCCTGAAAATGGTCGGCTTGATGCCGGACACCGACGCGCGTTTTGCGCGTTATAAAAAGCTCAAGAACAAGGCATTTGGCGAATGAACGAGCAGCAACAGGCACTGGATTTCTCGACGGTGATTGCCTCTACCGTACATGACATGAAGAACTCGCTGGCCATGCTGATGCAGGCCCACAGCCAATGCCTGGCGAACTTGCCGGTGTCAGCGCGCCACACCCCGGAGCAGGGTGTGATTGAATTCGAGTTTGCGCACCTCAATGGCATGCTGGTGCAGCTGCTGGGCCTGTACAAACTGGGTGTCAACCAGATGCCCCTGCAGCCGGCCTACCACGAACTCGATGACTTCATCGAAGCGCAACTGGCTTGCCATCAGGACGTGTTCGCCAGTCGCGGTATTGCCGCCACCTTTGAAGTCGATCCCTTGAGCCCCCTGGGTTTCTTCGACCGTGAGCTGATCGCTTCGGTACTGGCCAACACCATCAACAACGCGATCCGTTATGCCCGACATGCGGTGTTGATCAGCGCCAGCGACGAAGCCGGGCAACTGATCTTGACCATCAACGACGACGGTGACGGTTATCCCCCGCAGATGATCGAGCGCCAGGCCGAGTACGTTCAGGGTATCAATCACAGCACTGGCAGCACCGGCCTGGGTCTGTACTTTGCTGGTCGGATCGCCGCGTTGCATCAACGTAACGGCGTAGGCGGACGTACGGAAATCAGCAATGGCGGCCCTCTGGGCGGCGGTGTCTTCAGGCTTTATCTTCCGTAGGAGCTGCCGGAGGCTGCGATCTTTTAAAAAACAGATCAAAAGATCGCAGCCTCCAACAGCTCCTACATATTTGCGTAACGTGCTTGATATTCTGAACACGCGGAGCCTATTTTGTACGAGTTGCCGCTCGCGGCTCGTATAAAAACAAGGATTGCGTCATGACAACCGATGGCCTGGGTTCACTCGCGCAGCGATTGACCGGCATTGATGAGATCGAATGCGTCACGCCGGATTTGAATGGCGTACCACGGGGCAAGGTGATGACTGCCGAAGGCTTCCTCGAAGGACGCCGTCTGCAGTTGGCACGGGGCGTGATGCTGCAATGCATCATGGGCGGATATCCGCCGGCGCGTTTTTACGGTTGCGATGATGGCGACCTCGCACTGGTCCCGGACCCGGCGCAGATCCACCGCCTGCCCTGGAGCAAACACCCTCGGGCATTGGCCATCTGTGATGCGGACGAATTGACGGGCGAAAGTTCCAGCCTTTCCACACGCGGCCAGCTCAAGGCGGTCATCGCGCGTTACGCGGCCATTGGCCTTGCGCCGGTGGTGGCGACCGAGCTCGAGTTTTTTGTCTTTGCGCCCAATACCGATTCGACCCAGCCGTTCCAGCCACCCACTGGCCTGGACGGTCGTCGCGAGGACGGGCATTCGGCGTTCAGTATCAGTTCCAACAATGGCCTGCGGCCGTTCTTCCGCGAGGTCTATGAATGCATGGCGGCGTTGGGCCTGCCCCGCGATACCTTCATGCACGAGATGGGCGTCAGCCAGTTCGAGATCAACCTGCTGCACGGCGATCCCTTGCTGCTGGCCGACCAGACATTCCTGTTCAAGCATTTGCTCAAGGAAGTCGCGCTCAAGCACGGCCTGATCGCGGTTTGCATGGCCAAGCCACTGGCGCATACGCCCGGCAGTTCGATGCACATTCACCAGAGCATCGTCGAGGTCGCTACGGGTCGGAATGTCTTCACCGACGAAAACGGTCAAGCGAGCGCGACCTTCCGTCATTTCATCGGCGGTCAGCAAGCCGGCATGGCGGATTTCACTGCGCTGTTTGCGCCGAACGTGAATTCGTACCAGCGCTTGTACCATCCCTTCGCATCACCGAATAATGCCTGCTGGTCCCATGACAACCGATCGGCCGGATTGCGTATTCCCGCCAGTTCGCCAGTCGCTCGTCGGGTCGAGAACCGCTTGCCGGGGGCTGACGCCAATCCGTATCTGGCAATTGCAGCGAGCCTGGCGTGCGGCTTGTACGGCATCCAGCACCAGCTGGAACCCGACGAGCCGATCCAGGGGGAGTTCGAGGTGCCGGATAAACTTTCATTACCCTGTACCTTGCATGCAGCGCTCGAGCGTCTGAAACGTAGCCAGTTGGCAATGGAACTGTTCGGCAAGGAGTTCATCGAAGGCTACATCGCTTCGAAGACCATGGAACTGACCAGTTTCCAGGATGAAATCACTCCCTGGGAGCGGCGCGTCCTGGCCGCCCAGGCCTGACGAAATATCGACACCGGGCTATCGTTTGAATAGCCCGTCACTCACTGCAAGGAGCCGCTCGTTGCGCCAAATCTGGAAGTCCTTTCGAGCGCTTTACTTCGCTTCGCTGATGATGTTGATCGGCTCAGGCCTGTTGAGTACTTACCTGGCGTTGCGCCTGGCTGCCGATCATGTCGACAGCCTGTGGGTCGGTGCATTGATGGCCGCCAACTATTTCGGCCTGGTGCTGGGCGGCAAGATCGGCCATCGGTTGATTGCGCGGGTCGGGCATATACGAGCCTACTCGGCCTGTGCCGGGATCGTCGGCGCGGCGGTGCTGGGCCATGGCCTGGTAAACTGGTTGCCGGCGTGGCTGTTCCTGCGGGTGATCGTCGGTCTTGGCATGATGTGCCAGTACATGGTCATCGAGAGCTGGCTGAACGAGCAGGCCGAAGCCAAGCAGCGCGGACTGGTGTTCAGCGGCTACATGATCGCCTCCTACCTGGGGTTGGTGCTGGGTCAGTTGATCCTGGTCATGCACCCGGGGCTGGGCCTGGAACTGCTGATGCTGGTGGCCCTGTGTTTCACCCTCTGCCTGGTACCGGTGGCCCTGACCCGGCGGATTCACCCGGCGCCCTTGCATCCCGCGCCGATGGAGCCGCGGTTCTTTATCAAGCGCGTGCCGCAGTCATTGAGTACCGTCCTGGGGGCAGGGCTGATCGTCGGCTCGTTCTACGGTCTGGCGCCGCTGTACGCCTCTCAGCAAGGGTTGTCGACGGAGCAGGTCGGCCTGTTCATGGGTAGCTGCATTTTTGCCGGGTTGGTGGTGCAGTGGCCGTTGGGATGGTTGTCCGATCGCTATGACCGGGCGCTGTTGATCCGCTGCTTTGCATTCAGCCTGGCGTTGGCCGCCTTGCCGCTGGCGATCATGGAGCGGGTGCCGCTGGAAGTCCTGTTCATCGCCGGGTTCCTCTGTTCGTTGGTGCAGTTCTGCCTCTATCCGTTGGCCGTGGCCTTCTCCAATGACCATGTCGAGGGCGATCGACGGGTATCGCTGACGGCGATGTTGCTGGTGACCTACGGCGTGGGCGCCAGTATCGGGCCGCTGGTGGCGGGTGTGCTGATGAAGTTGTTCGGCAGCCAGATGCTCTATGCGTTCTTCAGTTTCTTTGCGTTGGTGCTGGTGTGGCGAATTCGTCCGAAAGCGGTGACCAACCTGCATCAGGTGGACGACGCACCGCTGCATCACGTCGCCATGCCGGACAGTATGTCGAGTTCGCCACTGGTGGCGGCACTCGATCCGAGGGTGGATGAGCAGGTGGTGCAGGACCAGATGCAGAATCCGATTGCACCAGAGCCTGGTTCCGAACCAGAACCGGAACCGGGAACCGATCAGCCGCCGCAAGAACCGGATTCGGGCAGGGAGCAGAGTTTTACCGAAGCCAGGCCATGACATTCAGGTAAAAAAAACGGGCAGTCACCGCAAGGGGCTGCCCGTTTTTGCCTTGAGAGCTTTGTCTCAGAAGTCGTCTTTGTCGAAGCGCCGCGCTTCGCGTTGCAGCTGGTAGACGAAGCGCTCGACCTGACGCTGCACCAGCCCGCTCATGTTGTGGAAGCGAACGCCGGCAAAGGTGGTGTTGATCTTTTCTTCGAAGTGCAGGTAGCGCAGTTCGACCGGCGCGGTCATTTTACCGAAGGGCAGGTCGGCGTTGAATCGGTCGTAGACCTGACCCAGTTGCAGGCTGCCGGTGATGTCGCCCTCGAAGCGCAACTTGCAGCCGGTGGCGGAAATGTCCAGCAGCTTGCCACTGATCGATGCCTTGAGTTTTTCACCGTCCAGATTGACGTTGACCAGTTGGGCCAGTTTCAACGCGGCCCGGAAGGCATTGCGGCGCTGGTGGTAAACGACCTCATCGGGCAGGGTGCCACGGTAGCAACGGCTGCCGTTGGATTCGTCGATGGTCAGCGGGCCATTGCTTTCCCATGCGATGCGCACGCCTTCATGAAATCCTTCGACCTTGAAAGGTTCGCCGGCCAGCAGGAAGCGTTCGCCATCTCGGGGAATCATTTCGTCCAGGGCAATCATGTTGCGTTCGCGGTCCAGGTCCACCAGATAACTCTGGAAGCGCTGGCTGCGCTCGTGGAACGTGATGATCAGCGGGTCATGGCTGTCTAGCAGCTGGCGCAAATTGCCGGAGATTTCCAGGGGCGTGCTGAGCACCTTGGGTGGCTGCGGCGCATCTTCCGCGTTTAAGGCATTGGACACGGTTAATCAATCTCCAGACAAATTTTGACTACGGCGTGCGGCATTTTGCCAGTATGTTTCGCGTCTTGATAGAGCGTGCTTATCGACAGGCTCAAGCCTGACTGAGCGGACGTGGTTTCACAAGCCTGGAGAATGATCCACTGGCGTCATAGAGCGCGGGTTGTTCACCGCCATTAAGGATTCTCAGCTGGGTAGCCGTGGCAGCCTGCTGTGCCAGGATCGATTGTCCATTGTTGGCGTTGGCGGCGTGGCATTGAGCCAGAAGGTCGGTCAACACATCACTTTGCGCCAGCAGCGCTTCGCCAACGCTCGATTGGCTGGCCAGTTGCTCCAGGCCGCTGCGATTGGCTGGCAGGTTGAGACTGGCGAGAAGCTCACTGCGTTTGCGGCCATGCTGTTCGAGCTCGATGATCATTGCCTGCTTCTGCGCCAGAATCTCTTCCAGCAACTGCATGTCGCGGCCATGCAGGGCGAGGGATTCGGTGCGCAGTAACTCCAGCAAGCGTTGCGCTGGAGCAAGGTCGTCGGTGATCAGTTGCAGTAAATTAGTGTCGTGCATGGCTGGCCTTGGGGTTTAAGCGTCCAAAAGCCTGGCGCGGGCCGAGGCTTAGCGCTGGGCTTCGAAGTTGAGCAGTTTGCTGGCTACACGGTTGCTGTCGACTTTATAGCTGCCATCGGCGATGGCTGCTTTCAACTCGGCCACTCGGGACTTGTCGACGGCAGGCTGATCGCGCAGCGTATCGGTGATCTTCTGCAACTGTTGCGCCTCATTGCTCAGATGTACCGATTCGCCGCTTTTGACGGTATTGGCCTGTTCGGCCGGGGTATTGGGCTCGGCAGACTTGCCGGTTTCGGCAGTTTCCTTGGCGGTGGTACGTGTACTGCCCGTGAGTGACGAGGAGCTGTTCAATCGGCTGAAATCGATGACCATGGTAAAAAACCTCTGGGAATTTGGACGCTTGCCATGTTTTCGGCCGTTTCCTGAAAAACTTTAGGCTCATTTATCAAAATGAGCTTGCGCGCGCCAGCGCTTGCCGTGCCTGGCACACAGTTTAGGGAAGCGTCGAGGTCGGCGCCACTTCTTCACCCCCAGTGAGCCCTACATGGACACTTCCACCTGGCCCGGCGCGATGATCTGCGCCTTGATGACCCGTTTGGAATTGAGGTTCTTGACTCGAATCTGTTCGCTCAGGCCGCCACCGGCCAATGCCTCGCCGGGCATGCGCACGCTGAGCGTACCGCTGCGGGCGGTAATCACCACCTGGTCACCCTTGCGTATGACTTCCGCCTGTTCGATGTGCACCAGGCTGATGACCTGATCATTGACCATTGGTCGGGTAAGTCGTTGCCCGATGGCCTGGTCCACGTCCGTCAGGTAACCCTGGTTGAGCAGGCTGATATCGCGCTCACGCAGCATGACGTCCTGCGGTTCGACAATGCCGGCACGACGCAGGGGCCGGGTGGTGGTGACGACCTCGCGAAACAGGCGTACTTGAGCGGGTACGAACACGGTCCAGGGGGATGTTCCTTCGCAGCGAACCTTGACCGTTACGCGGCCCAAAGGCTTGGCTGGACTCTCCAGGGTGGCTGTCAATTCCTTGTCGCACATGGGCATGCGCAGGCGCGGATCGAGCGGGTTCACCTGGATTTCGTAGCGACCCTGGGTTTGACTCGTCGCCAGATAGTCCTCTACGGTGAATTCAAGAAAGCCCTGGGTGACGCCGATAAGCATGTCAGGCAAGGTAACCGCGTCAGCAAGGGCAGGGCTGCCAGCGTTGAACAGGCAAACAGCCGACAACATCCCGAGCCATTGGCGGCAGGGAGTGGTCAGGCGGCGGAAAAATGTCGGTTCTGTGTTCATGACAGATAAAAAGCAAGCGCCGTGCCGTTTAGTGCAGAAGGCGCGTCGCAACAACACTTGGCGTTGGCGTAGGAGTCAGGCATGGCTGGTGTAATGGATTCGGTAAACCAGCGCACGCAACTGGTGGGGCAGAATCGCCTTGAGTTGCTGTTGTTCCGTCTCGACGGCCAGCAGCTGTATGGGATCAACGTGTTCAAGGTGCGGGAGGTGTTGCAATGCCCCAAGCTGACGTTGATGCCCAAGTCCAGTCCTGTCGTGTGTGGCGTGGCGAATATTCGGGGGGCGACCATTCCGATCCTTGATCTGGCGATGGCGACCGGTTCCGGTGGCTTGAAGGACAAGGGCAACCCTTTCGTGATCATCACGGAGTACAACACCAAGACCCAGGGATTCCTGGTGCGCTCGGTGGAACGCATCGTCAACATGAATTGGGAGGAGATTCATCCGCCACCCAAGGGCACGGGGCGCGATCACTACCTGACGGCGGTGACTCGGGTCGACAACCAGTTGGTCGAAATCATCGACGTCGAGAAGGTGCTGGCGGAAGTAGCGCCGACCCCGGAAGCGATTTCAGCCGGGGTGGTGGATGTCGAGACCCAGCACAAGGCGCTCTCCTTGCGCGTGCTGACGGTCGATGACTCGTCGGTGGCGCGCAAGCAGGTCACCCGTTGCCTGCAAACGGTCGGTGTTGAAGTGGTGGCGTTGAACGACGGCCGGCAAGCGCTGGATTACCTGCGCAAACTGGTCGACGAGGGCAAGCGGCCGGAAGAGGAATTCCTGATGATGATTTCCGACATCGAGATGCCGGAAATGGACGGGTACACCCTCACGGCCGAGATCCGCAACGACCCGCGCATGCAAAAGCTTCATATCATCCTGCATACTTCGTTGTCAGGTGTGTTCAATCAGGCGATGGTGAGGAAGGTCGGTGCCGATGACTTCCTGGCCAAGTTCCGTCCTGATGACCTGGCATCCCGGGTAGTCGACCGGATCAAGGCAGCAGACATCAGCTAGGGGCGTTCGGCCCCCGGCAGTCACACGATTTTAGAGGCGGCAGCATTGTCTACGGGTAATTTGGATTTCGAACAGTTCCGGGTGTTCCTGGAAAAAGCCTGTGGCATTTTGCTCGGTGAAAACAAGCAGTATCTGGTCTCCAGCCGTCTCAACAAACTGATGGAGCAGCAGGGCATCAAGTCCCTGGGTGAACTGGTCCAGCGCATCCAGACCCAGCCGCGCAGCGGATTGCGCGAGATGGTCGTGGATGCGATGACGACCAACGAAACCTTGTGGTTTCGGGACACCTATCCGTTTGAAGTATTGAAGAACAAGGTGCTGCCTGAAGCGATCAAGGCCAGTCCCGGCCAGCGTCTGCGGATCTGGTCGGCGGCGTGCTCGTCGGGTCAGGAACCGTATTCGCTGTCGATGTCCATTGATGAGTTCGAGCGGTTCAATCCAGGGCAGTTGAGGATGGGCGTGCAGATTGTGGCCACCGACCTGTCGGGCACCATGTTGAACAACTGCAAGACGGGCGAGTACGACAGCCTGGCCATAGGTCGCGGCCTGTCTCCCGAACGCCTGCAGCGTTATTTCGACCCGAAAGGGCCGGGGCGCTGGGCGATCAAGGCGCCAATCAAGAGCCGGGTCGAGTTTCGTTCGTTCAACCTGCTGGACAGCTACGCGAGCCTTGGCAAGTTCGACATCGTGTTCTGTCGCAACGTGCTGATCTACTTCTCCGCCGAAGTGAAGAAGGACATCCTGTTGCGTATTCACAGCACGTTGAAGCCCGGCGGTTATCTGTTCCTCGGTGCTTCAGAAGCGTTGAACGGATTGCCGGATCATTACCAGATGGTCCAGTGCAGCCCGGGGATTATTTACCAGGCGAAATGAATCGTTGGTGTTGCAAAAATAACGGGAGTCCTCAGGGCCTCCCGTTTTTTGTCCCTGATGATTTCTCACAGGCACCGCATGACCTCTGTGGGAGCGAGCTTGCTCGCGATGGCGTCATGTCAGTCGACATCAATGCGAACTGTCACACCGTCATCACGAGCAAGCTCGCTCCCACAGGGTAGGTTGGCGTCTTCGTAAGCAGAGGCAAGCGGCAGAAAAGCGGCATCCAGCGGAAGCCGGTTGCCGCTTTTCTGTCGTTGCCGCCGGGGCCAATGCCAGCAAAGCCCCGGTTTACGGGGTTTTCTGGATTGGCATGACGCTTGCTATGTCCATCCTACGAAAAATCAGGTCACCCAAAGGTTTCCCGACATGAGCATCAGCTTCGATAAAGCGCTCGGTATTCACGAAAAGGCCCTGGGCTTCCGCGCCCAGCGTGCCGAAGTCCTGGCCAACAACATTGCCAACGCCGACACCCCGAACTACAAGGCGCGGGACCTGGAGTTCTCGAAAGTACTCGAGGCGCAGAACGACAAGGCCAAAAACGGCACCTTCGCCCTGAACATGACCAACAACCGTCATATCGAAGCCCAGGGCTTGGGCAATGGCGACGAGTCGCTGATGTACCGCACGCCGATGCAACCGTCGATCGACCAGAACACCGTGGACGCCCAGCTGGAACAGTCGAACTACGCGGAAAACTCGGTCAACTTCCAGGCCAGCTTCACCCTGCTCAACAGCAAATTCAAAGGGCTGGTGTCAGCCCTGCGCGGAGAGTAAGTCATGTCCCTGTCCAGTGTTTTCAACATTGCCGGTAGCGGCATGAGTGCCCAGACCACGCGCTTGAACACCGTGGCCTCGAACATCGCCAACGCCGAGACTGTCTCCTCGAGCATCGACCAGACCTACCGTGCGCGTCACCCGGTGTTCGCCACCATGTTCCAGGGCGGCCAGGCTGGTGGCAGCGATTCTCTGTTCCAGAACCAGGACGCGGCCGGTCAAGGCGTTCAGGTGCTGGGCGTGGTCGAAGACCAGAGCAACCTTGAAGCACGCTATGAGCCGAACCATCCGGCCGCCGATGCCAAGGGCTATGTCTACTACCCGAACGTCAACGTGGTGGAAGAAATGGCTGACATGATTTCCGCGAGCCGTTCGTTCCAGACCAACGCCGAAATGATGAATACCGCCAAGACCATGATGCAGAAGGTCCTGACCCTCGGTCAGTGATAAGGGGCGACTCAGATGAGTGTTACCGATACCACCAGTGGTTTGAATATCAACGATATCCTGGCCAACTCCGCGGTAAAGACCAAGACAGACGATAGTCTGGCGTCAGCGGCGGGTAGCGCTTCGGGTAAAAAGGCCTTGGGCAAGGATGCGTTCCTGCAATTGCTGGTCACGCAATTGAAAAACCAGAATCCGCTGGAACCGCAGGACAACGGCGAGTTCGTGGCGCAGTTGGCACAATTCAGTAGCCTTGAAGGCATCACCACGCTCAACGGTACCGTGAGCGGCATTGCTGGCGCCTTCGGCTCATCACAGGCATTGCAAGCTTCGTCACTGGTTGGCCGTTCGGTCATTGCGCCGGGCGACAAGGCAGTGGTCGATACAACGAAGGGCATGACCGGGGCGGTCGTGTTGCCTCAATCCGTAGCCTCGGCCACGGTGAAAGTTACCGACAAGGATGGCAAGGTCGTTCGCACTATCGAGCTGACTGATCAGAAGGCCGGCAATGCCAGCTTCACCTGGGATGGCAAGGACGATGCCGGTAACGTGGCCCCGGTGGGGACTTACACCTTTGCCGCAGCGACCACCATCGATGAACAGAGCGTTGCGCTGATCACCAACCTGCCAGCAACCGTCACCAGCGTGACTCTCAGCCAGACCGGCGGTGAATTGATGCTCAATCTGGCTGGGCTGGGCAGTATCGCCCTGTCCAAAGTGCAAACCATTGGTATATAGAGCCGACTAACCCGGCACAACGGAGTGGACTATGTCTTTCAACATCGGCCTTAGCGGTCTCTATGCCGCCAACAAGCAACTGGACGTAACCGGTAACAACATCGCCAACGTCGCAACCGTCGGATTCAAATCGTCCCGTGCGGAATTTTCGGACGTGTACTCGTCCACCAAACTGGGCACAGGTAACAAGACCGTCGGCAGCGGTGTGCGCCTGGCCAACGTTTCCCAGCAATTTACCCAGGGCGATGTCAGCAGCGGCACTGGCAGCGTGCTGGACGTGGGCATCAACGGTTCGGGCTTTTTCGTACTGAACAACAACGGTTCGTTATCCTATACCCGTGCCGGTACGTTCAAGGTCGACAAGGACGGCTACGTCACCAACACCGATTATTCGGCGCGAGTGCAGGGTTACGGTGTGGATGCCGACGGCAAGATCATCAACGGCGTGTTGACCGACCTGCGTATCGATACGTCGAACCTGGCGCCGAAAGCCACCACGACCGTATCGTCGACGATCAACTTGAACTCTACGTCCGATGTGATCGACGTCGTGGCAAACCCGTTCGACCCGAGCAAGACGGCATCCTACAGCAAGCAGTTCACTACCCCGGTTTTCGACACCCAGGGCAACCAGCATTCGATGGACCAGTACATGGTCAAGACTGGTCCGAATACCTGGAGCACCTACACCCTGATTGATGGTCGAAATCCTGATGGCAGCGACCCGAAGACGACCCCTCCGGTGGCTTCCGTCATGGCGTTCGATACTAGCGGCAAGCTGGTTTCGGTTACCACTCCGGGTACTCCTCCAGTCGTCAGCCCTGATCTGAAGATCACCAACTGGGTTCCGGGCAAAGTGACCAATGGTGTCTGGGCAGCCAACGGCGCATCCGCCGACCCGGCGGGCCTGACCATCGCCATGGGCAGCACCTCCCAGTTCAACGCCGATACCGCGCGTTCCATTCCGGCACAAAACGGCTACGCCACTGGCGAGATCACCAACCTGACCATCGACGGCAGCGGCGTCATGCTGGCCAACTTCAGTAACTACCAGACCAAGCCGATCGGTCAGTTCGCATTGGCCAGTTTCACCAACGAGCAAGGTCTGCAGCCAGTGGGCGGCTCCAGTTGGAAAGAAACCTACAGTTCGGGTATTCCGGGCTACGATGCTCCGCAAACCGGGAGTTTGGGTGAAATCCACTCCAACTCCCTGGAGGAGTCCAACGTCAACGTGACCAACGAACTGGTCGACCTGATCAAGGCGCAGAGCAACTACCAGGCGAACGCCAAGACCATCTCGACCCAGAGCACCATCATGCAGACCATCATTCAGATGGCTTGATGCGGGGTGGTTGAAAGCCTGCACAAGGAGCCCCTCGCAAGAGGGGTTTTTTTTTGGTGCGCCAGGCATGGCGCGTTGCGCGCAAGCGCAACCAGCTTGGCTGTGGTGGCCACGCTGGTGACTTGGAGGTGAAAGTCCTCTACACACCCGGCAAGGGGAAGTGTTAGCCAGAGGCAAGGGTGTCGCGGGCGACTGCGAATCTGAAGGAAGCCCGAGGCAAAATGCTGGCCTGACGAACAGGAAGCGGATTAGGCGGTGCAGCGGGGTAAGGTAGCCAAAATTGCCAAAGCCCAATACTTGCACGGAACGCTGTGACGTATATCCGACAGGCATAAGCAGGAAGGTCGCGCGAATTACCCTGGGAGATCTGCACGTTTGCCACTGTGCTACCGAGCGTCGAGAGGCGACGGGATGAGCGTGCAGAAGTCAGCCGAAGCCGTAGTAATCGCCGAAACCGGGTCGATGAAGGGCCGAACAGGTTATGCCGCCAGTAGGCGTCAGAGTCTCGTCGAATGCTGAAACGCAGAATATTCTCCAAGAGAAAACTGTTACCCCAGGTCCCGGACGGTATCCGAGGATGACGGCTGACAGGGCGCAAGCATCGACGGCGTCTGTGACGTGGACGAACGCGGAGCCGGACACGCTGATGGCGCGGGTGCTTGCACCCGCCAATCTCAAGCGTGCGTATCAACGCGTAGTCAGCAACAAGGGCGCGCCGGGTGCCGATGGCATGACGGTCGACGAATTGGCGGGCTACGTGAAACAGTATTGGCCGATCCTCAAGGCTCGGTTGCTGGCCGACGAGTATCACCCGCAAGGTGTACGCGCCGTCGAAATCCCCAAACCCAAAGGCGGAACAAGACAGCTGGGAATCCCCTGCGTCGTGGATCGCCTGATCCAACAGGCCCTGCTGCAACAGCTCACGCCGATCTTCGATCCGTTGTTCTCGGACTACAGCTACGGTTTTCGTCCGGGCAGAAGCGCTCATCAAGCCATCGAAACAGCCCGTGCCCACGTGGCAGCGGGTCACCGCTGGTGCGTGGAACTGGATCTGGAGAAGTTCTTTGATCGGGTCAACCACGATGTATTGATGGCCTACATCGAGCGTCAAATCGAAGACAAACGTGTGCTCACGCTGATCCGTCGCTACCTCGAAGCGGGGACGATGTCAGGTGGTCTTGCCAGCCGACGGCAGGAAGGGACGCCGCAAGGCGGCCCGCTCTCGCCGTTGCTGTCGAACATCCTGCTCAACGAACTCGATCGCGAATTGGAGCGACGGGGCCATCGCTTCGTGCGCTACGCCGACGATGCGAACATTTATGTGCGCAGTCGCCGTGCGGGCGAACGAGTGATGGCCGGCGTGGAGCGGCTCCTGAACCAGCGCCTTAAATTGACGCTGAACCGGGACAAGAGCCGGGTAGCCGGATCCTGGATGTGCGATTACCTGGGTTACGGGATGAGCTGGCATCAGCAGCCGAGACTGAGAGTAGCTTTGATGAGCCTGGGACGCTTGCGCGACCGGCTTAGAGACCTGCTGCGCGGAGCGCAGGGCTGCAAGATGGCGAGCGTCATCGAGCGGATCAACCCTGTACTGCGCGGGTGGGCTGGTTACTTCAAGCTCAGTCAAAGCAAGCGACCCCTTGAGGAGTTGGACGGCTGGGTGCGCCACAAACTGCGCTGCATGCTCTGGCGCCAATGGCAGCAGCCCTCAACCAGGGCGCGTAACCTGATGCGTCTGGGGATCGACGAAGGACGCGCTCGTAGATCGGCGTCCAATGGGCAGGGCCCTTGGTGGAACTCGGGAGCGTCACATATGAATCAGGCGCTGCCGAAGAAACTCTGGGATCGACTCGGTTTGGTCTCGATACTGGATACGATAAACCGGCTTAGCCGTGTAACCTGAACCGCCGTATACGGAACCGTACGTACGGTGGTGTGAGAGGACGGCGGATGTAAATCCGCCTCCTACTCGATGATCAAAAGATCGCAGCCTCGCTTCGCGAGACAGCTCCTACAGGGATCGAGGCTGCGATCTTTTTCATGGGCAAAAGAAAACCCCCGACAAGCCAGGGGCCTGTCGGGGGTTTGGTGTTACCGGTTCAGCTTATTGGCAAGCTTCGCAATCCGGCTCGTCGATGGCGCAAGCCTTCGGCACTGGAGCTGGACCTGCTGGAGCTGCCAGGACCGAATCATCACCGTGGTTGCCGCCGCTGGAAACAGCGTTCAGCTTACCGGTGTTGATGGTCGACTTCTCGGTGCTGGTCGCGGCCAGGGCACGGAGGTAGTAAGTGGTTTTCAGACCACGGTACCAGGCCATGCGGTAGGTCACGTCCAGCTTCTTGCCCGAAGCACCGGCGATGTACAGGTTCAGCGACTGAGCCTGGTCGATCCACTTCTGACGACGGCTGGCCGCGTCAACGATCCACTTGGTGTCCACTTCGAAGGCAGTCGCGTAGAGCTCCTTGAGTTCTTGCGGGATGCGCTCGATCTGCTGCACCGAACCGTCGTAGTACTTCAGGTCGTTGATCATGACCGAGTCCCACAGACCGCGAGCCTTCAGGTCGCGAACCAGGTACGGGTTGATCACGGTGAATTCGCCCGACAGGTTCGATTTCACATACAGGTTCTGGTAGGTCGGTTCGATCGACTGCGAAACGCCAGTGATGTTGGCGATGGTCGCGGTCGGTGCGATGGCCATGATGTTCGAGTTACGGATACCTTTCTGTACACGGGCGCGAACCGGTGCCCAGTCCAGGGATTCCTTCAGGTCGACATCGATGTACTTCTGGCCACGGGCTTCGATCAGGATTTGTTGCGAATCCAGTGGCAGGATGCCCTTGGACCACAGCGAACCCTGGAACGTCTCGTAGGCGCCACGCTCGTCAGCCAGGTCGCAGGATGCCTGGATCGCGTAGTAGCTGACCGCTTCCATCGACTTGTCGGCGAACTCGACGGCTGCGTCGGAACCGTAAGGAATGTGCTGCAGGTACAAGGCGTCCTGGAAGCCCATGATGCCCAGGCCGACCGGACGGTGCTTGAAGTTGGAGTTCTTCGCTTGTGGCACCGAGTAGTAGTTGATGTCGATAACGTTATCGAGCATGCGCACGGCGGTGTTCACGGTGCGTTCCAGCTTGGCGGTGTCCAACTTGCCGTTGACGATGTGGTTCGGCAAGTTGATCGAGCCCAGGTTGCAAACGGCGATCTCGTCCTTGTTGGTGTTCAAGGTGATCTCGGTGCACAGGTTCGAGCTGTGGACCACGCCGACGTGCTGCTGCGGGCTGCGCAGGTTGCACGGGTCCTTGAAGGTCAGCCATGGGTGGCCGGTTTCGAACAGCATGGACAGCATCTTGCGCCACAGGTCCTTGGCCTGGATGGTCTTGAACAGCTTGACCTTGCCCGGGTACTCGGTCAGCGCTTCGTAGTACTCGTAGCGCTCTTCGAAAGCCTTGCCGGTCAGGTCGTGCAGGTCCGGTACTTCGGACGGCGAGAACAGGGTCCACTTGCCGTCATCGAAGACGCGCTTCATGAACAGGTCAGGGATCCAGTTGGCGGTGTTCATGTCGTGGGTACGACGGCGGTCATCACCGGTGTTCTTGCGGAGTTCGATGAACTCCTCGATGTCCATGTGCCAGGTTTCCAGGTAGGCACACACAGCGCCTTTGCGCTTGCCACCCTGGTTGACGGCAACGGCGGTGTCGTTCACCACTTTCAGGAACGGTACGACGCCCTGGGACTTGCCGTTGGTGCCCTTGATGTACGAACCCAGTGCACGCACCGGCGTCCAGTCGTTACCCAGGCCACCCGCGAATTTCGACAGCATGGCGTTGTCGTGGATCGCGTGGTAGATGCCCGACAGGTCATCCGGCACGGTGGTCAGGTAGCAGCTCGACAGCTGTGGACGCAGGGTACCGGCGTTGAACAGGGTCGGGGTCGAAGACATGTAGTCAAAGGACGACAACAGGTTGTAGAACTCGATCGCACGGTCTTCTTTCTGTTTCTCTTCGATCGCCAGGCCCATGGCCACGCGCATGAAGAAGATCTGCGGCAGTTCGAAACGCACGCCATCCTTGTGGATGAAGTAACGGTCGTACAGGGTTTGCAGGCCCAGGTAGGTGAACTGCTGGTCGCGCTCGTGGTTGATCGCCTTGCCCAGTTTTTCCAGGTCGAAGTCGGCCAGGACCGGGTTCAGCAATTCGAATTCGATACCCTTGGCGATGTAGGCAGGCAGGGCCTTGGCGTACAGGTCGACCATCTCGTGGTGGGTCGCGCTCTCGGCGACGCCGAGGAAGCCCAGGCCTTCGGCACGCAGGGTGTCCATCAGCAGGCGGGCGGTCACGAACGAGTAGTTCGGCTCACGCTCGACCAGGGTACGGGCGGTCATCACCAAGGCGGTGTTGACGTCGGTCAGGGCCACGCCGTCGTACAGGTTCTTCAGGGTTTCGCGCTGGATCAGGTCGCCGTCGACTTCTTCCAGGCCTTCGCACGCTTCGGTGACGATGGTGTTCAGGCGGCCCATGTCCAGCGGTGCCAGGCTGCCGTCGGCGCGGGTGATGCGGATCGACGGGTGAGCGTCGACAGCGGCTTCGACCGGAGCGTGGGCGGCGCGTTCTTTCGAGCGACCGTCACGGTAGATCACGTAGTCGCGGGCCACTTTCTGCTCGCCGGCACGCATCAGGGCCAGTTCGACCTGGTCCTGGATTTCTTCGATGTGGATGGTGCCGCCCGATGGCATGCGACGCTTGAAGGTGGCAGTGACCTGTTCGGTCAGGCGCGCCACGGTGTCGTGGATGCGCGACGAAGCGGCAGCGGTGCCGCCCTCAACTGCGAGAAACGCTTTGGTGATGGCGACGGTGATCTTGTCATCGGTGTAAGGAACGACAGTGCCGTTACGCTTGATCACGCGCAATTGACCAGGCGCGGTGGCGGACAGATCCGAATTCGAATCAGCGGCCTGCGGCAAGGTACCCTGCGGGTTCTCGCGAGTTGTGTCGGTTTGCATGGGGGTGTCTCCACATTCTCTATGTTTGTTTGGGCACCTTTACGGTGCCCACCGTTCTGTCCTGAAGCACTACAACCGACGTGGGTGTCGGGCATAACAACTTCGGGACAGTAGGAAAAAGGCTAATGAGGCCGTCCGTGCCGAAGTTCAGGTGCGAGCCTTTGCTCGATACCGCATTCCTTTCCAAGTGTCAGTAATGACTGCAACACCCGTACCGTTTTCACCATTTTGGGTCGAAATACAGTAGCCATCCGCACGCGCGGTTTGGTCTTCGAAAAATACGTTTGGTTCAACCGGAAAGACGCATGAAAAGCGCTTGAAATTGCTGTCCGGTTTGTGTTTGGTTTTTAGCTTAAAACCCTACATGTAGGGATTTTATAACGCGCTGGCTACAAGATAATGCGTTTTGGGGGGCGAATGCAACGTGCTGCCTGTGGATAAACTGTGCGTAAATTGTGTGTGAAAGAGGGAACCGGCGTGTAGGCCGCGACCTAGCTGGATTGAAGCTTTTTTCAGTGATTTTTAACGAACGAAAATGACTGATCAGGTTTTTAAGGGCGCGAACCCTATCACAAAAAACCTGGGTGTCCGAACGCATTTACCGGCTTGTGTTCTGCGTGGGCGACGTTTATACAATCGGTCAGCATGTATGCAATTTATCCACCCCTATCATTACAAAAAGACGGGCGGATCCTTCCTTATGAGCGTTCTGGCAAGTAGAGGTCACCGGTGGAGCAAGAAGCCTGGCAGGTATTGATTGTGGAGGACGATCAGCGTCTGGCCGAACTGACGCGCGATTACCTGCAAGCCAATGGCCTGAGTGTCTCGATTGAAGGCAATGGTGCCTTGGCGGCGGCCCGCATCATCAAGGAACAACCGGACCTGGTGATTCTCGACCTGATGCTGCCGGGCGAAGACGGCCTGAGCATATGCCGCAAGGTTCGCGACCGGTATGACGGCCCGATCCTGATGCTCACCGCGCGCACCGACGACACCGACCAGATCCTCGGCCTGGACCTGGGGGCCGACGACTACGTGTGCAAGCCGGTGCGCCCGCGTTTGCTGCTGGCGCGCATCCAGGCCTTGCTGCGCCGCAGTGAAGCGCCGGAGGTCGTCCCGGAAAAACAACGGCGCCTGCAGTTCGGCCCGCTGGTGGTGGATAACGCATTGCGCGAAGCCTGGCTGCACGACAACGGCATCGAACTGACCAGCGCCGAGTTCGATTTGCTTTGGCTGCTGGTGGCCAACGCGGGGCGCATCCTGTCCCGGGAAGAAATCTTCACCGCGTTGCGCGGCATCGGCTATGACGGCCAGGACCGCTCCATTGACGTGCGCATCTCGCGCATCCGCCCGAAGATCGGTGATGACCCGGACCATCCGCGGCTGATCAAGACCGTGCGCAGCAAAGGCTACCTGTTTGTCCCCGAGGCCTGCGTAGACCCGACCCTGTGAACTCGATCTTCCTGCGGATCTACGGCGGCATGTGTGCCGCGCTGATACTGGTGGCGGTGCTCGGTGTGCTGGCTTTGCACCTGCTCAATGAGGTGCGCGGCGAGCAGTACCGCGAACGCCTGGCTCACGGCACGTTTTCGCTGATGGCCGACAACCTGCAACCGATGAACCAGACCGAACGCCGCCGGGCCCTGTTGGTGTGGGAGCGGCTGCTGGGGATTCCGCTCGCGCTGAAAACCTTTGCCCAGACCGACCTCGACCTCACCCAGCGCACCCGGGTATTGCGCGGCCAGGCCCTGGTGGAGCAGACCGGCCCGCATGCGGCCAGGGTTTATCGACTGGTCAGCGACCAGGAGCAGCTTGTTCTCACCGGTGAAGTCCAGCAGATCAGCGAACAACTCGCCCGGGCGACTATCTATCTGCTGGCAGACGAACTGGTGCGCTACCCGGTGGGCGAGCAACCGGTGCGTCTGGCGCAATTGAAACAGGACAAGGGGTTTGGCTTCGATTTGCGCCTGGTCACGGTCGAAGACGCCGACATGGACGAAGACCAGAGCCGTCGGGTGTCCGAGGGTGACACCGTGATGGCGCTGGGCAAGGAGGGCGATTCGATCCGGGTGTTCGCCGGCATGGTCGGCACGCCCTGGGTGCTGGAAATCGGCCCGTTGTACCAGATGAATCCTTATCCGCCGGAGTGGCTGGTGCTGATTGCCGCACTGGGGCTGAGCCTGATCGGTTTGATCGTCTACCTGCTGGTGCGGCAACTGGAGCGCCGCTTGCGCGGGCTGGAAGCGGCGGCCACGCGGATCGCCAAGGGCAGCCTGGAAACCCGTGTGCCGGCGCGGGGTGCAGACTCGGTAGGGCGACTGGCGTCGGCGTTCAACGGCATGGCCGAGCACCTGCAACAGCTGCTGGCCATTCAGCGAGAGCTGGTGCGTGCCGTGTCCCACGAATTGCGCACGCCGGTGGCCCGCCTGCGGTTTGGCCTGGAAATGATCGGCTCGGCCAAGACCCCGCAAGACCTGGAAAAATACTGCGAAGGCATGGACCACGATATCGAGGACCTCGACCGCCTGGTCGACGAGATGCTGACTTACGCGCGGCTGGAGCAAGGCTCGCCAGCCCTGAATTTTCAGCGTATCGATCTGGATGCCTTGGTCAATCAGGTGATCGATGAGCTGGCGCCCTTGCGCGCCGAGGTCACGGTGCAGCGAGGGTTGTGCCTGTCGGCCGCCGACTGCGACGACGCCTGGGTCGAGGCCGAGCCGCGCTACCTGCACCGGGCGCTGCAGAATCTGGTGACCAATGCCATGCGCCACGCTCAATCGCGAGTCACCATCAGCTATCAGGTGGGGCAGCAACGTTGTCGGGTGGATGTCGAAGATGACGGGCCGGGTGTGCCGGAAATGGCCTGGGAGAAAATTTTCACGCCATTCCTGCGCCTCGACGACAGCCGCACCCGGGCCTCGGGCGGCCATGGCTTGGGATTGTCGATCGTGCGGCGGATCATCCATTGGCACGACGGTCGGGCGTTGATCGGCAAGAGCAAAAGCCTGGGCGGCGCATGTTTCAGCCTGAGCTGGCCGCGCAATCAGGAGAAACGCTGAGACCCCGCGCCCCAAATCCCCTGTAGGAGCTGGCTTGCCAGCGAAGAGGGCCTGACAAACAGCAAATATCTTTCAGGCCTTGATACTGACCAGACTCAACAACTGCCCATCCTTGACCCCGAACTGCGCCTCCAGCTCGGTGCCGTTACGCCATTCACCGGACAGGTCCGTCAGCAACCGCAACCGCACCTCACCTGACTCGGTCCACTCCAGCACCTCGGCGTGTTCAAAGTAGAAACGTTGCCGCACGATCGGGTAGAGCGCCTTGAACAGGCTCTCCTTCACTGAAAACGTCAGGGTGACCAGCAACGCGAGCTGATCGCGATGACCGGCGGCCATGCGCTGCAGTTCCGCCGGGGTGAGTATTTCCCCGGCCAGCCGTTCGGCACGTTCGGCATTGAGCAGGTTTTCCATGTCCATCCCCAACCCGCGCCAATGGCTTTTCTTCGCCACGATCGCCGCGGCCCGACCGGTGCTGTGGGTGATCGAACCGGTAATGTGCGCAGGCCAGACAGGCGCCCGGTCATCGCCGATGGCCGGGCTGAAGTTCAGGCCTTCCAGTTGTTGCAGGGCTGCGCGGGCGCAGATCCGCCCGGCGAGAAATTCTGCCTGGCGTTTGGCGACCGAGCGCTGAATGCTCGCGGGCGCCTCGATGGCGCTGCGCTGGAAATCATCGCTGAGCAGTTGCGACGTATCGAAGTGGGTACTCAACAGCACCGCATCGGGCAGCACCAGCGGCAGCGGCCAATGGGTGTCGAGGGGCGTGCAGAAGACGGGCAGGGCGGGGACAGGATTCATGTCGGGCATTTTGCCGGGTTGCCTTGATGCTGGGTAGTCCTGGGGGATTTCCTGCTGGAAAATCATCAAAACAGCTGGGTGGATATGGTTCAGCTCAGGTTAAGCGCGCGTTCAGGGTGAGTTCAGGGCGGCGTGAGTAGTCTTGCTCCGTAGCCAAAACAACACGAACTCAAGCACGAACTTATGAGGAGCTTCACCCATGACTGGAATCAAAAAACTGCTGCTGGCATTCACCGTTTTCGGCGCGAGCACTGCCGCATTCGGTGCCAACGACAATTTCGCCAGCCTTACTTATGGGCAGACCAGCGACAAGATCAAAAAGTCCAGCGCCTTGAACGATAATCTCAACCGTCCGAACGCCGACGGCGTGATTGCCAAGGACCACACCTGGGGCTTGCGTGTGGGGCAGCAAAACAGCCAAGGCCGTTACTACGCCACGTACGATAACGTGTCGGGCTCGCACAATGGCATTAAACTGCGTCAGGAGAACCTGTTGGGCAGCTACGATCTGTTCCATCCCTTGGGTGCTGACACCAGGCTATTCGGCGGTGCCTCCGCCGGGTTGACCAAATTGACCCAGGAGTCATCAGGCTTCAGTCGCGACACCAACTTCGGTTACACCATTGGCGCACAGGCAGGCATTCTGCAACAGGTTTCGCAAAACACTTCAGTTGAACTGGGGTACCGTTACCTGCGCAGCAACGCCAGCACCGAAATGAGCGCACAAGGTGGTAGCAAGCAGGGATCGCTGAGTTTGAATAGCAGCGCACAGACCTACCTTTCAGCCAACTATGCTTTCTGAAAAGCGTGTGCAGCAGGCTGCGCCGGATCAATCCAGGAGATTGTTCCGGCGCAGCCTGTTAGTCATGGAGGTGCGTCGATCGTGCCTCCGGGGTATTTGATTTGCCTGGGAGAGCGACATGAAATTGCTGGTTGTCGAGGATGAAGCGCTGTTGCGTCATCACTTGCAAACCCGCCTGACGGACAGCGGCCATGTGGTCGAGTCCGTGGCCAACGCCGTCGATGCGCTGTATCAGACCGAGCAGTTCAACCACGACCTGGCGGTGATCGATCTCGGCTTGCCGGGCATGGGCGGGCTGGATCTGATCCGTCAGTTGCGCTCGCAAGGCAAGACCTTCCCGATCCTGATCCTCACTGCACGCGGTAACTGGCAGGACAAGGTTGAAGGCCTTGCTGCCGGTGCCGATGACTATGTGGTCAAGCCCTTCCAGTTTGAAGAACTGGAAGCTCGGCTGAATGCCTTGTTGCGCCGCTCCAGCGGATTTACCCAGTCAACGATCGTTGCCGGGCCGCTGCTGCTGGACCTTAATCGCAAGCAGGCGTCCCTTGAGGAGCAACCACTGGCATTGACCGCGTATGAGTACCGGATTCTCGAGTATCTGATGCGCCATCATCAGCAGGTGGTCCCCAAGGACCGTTTGATGGAGCAGCTTTACCCGGACGATGACGAGCGCGATCCGAACGTGATCGAAGTGCTGGTCGGCCGTCTGCGTCGAAAACTTGAAGGTCCGTCCGGTTTCAAGCCAATCGAAACGGTGCGTGGCCTGGGCTATCTGTTCACTGAGCGTTGCACTTGATCGGTTCTCTTCGCGTTCGCCTGATGCTCGCCGCCACGATCCTCGCAGTATTGTTCATGCTGGCGTTGCTGCCGGCGATGCAGGGAGCGTTCAGCCTGGCGCTGCAGGACGCCATCGAGCAGCGACTGGCGTCGGACGTCACCACGTTGATCTCTGCTGCACGGGTCGAGGACGACCGCTTGCTGATGCCAGAACAGTTGCCCGACGAGCGCTTCAACCTGGCCGATGGCAACTTGCTCGGTTACATCTATAACCGCGAAGGTCAGTTAGTCTGGCGCTCGAAAGACACCCTGGTAAAGAACATCAATTACAAGCCGCGTTACGACGGGCGCGGTAATGAATTTGCCAGGATTCGCCAGGACACGGGCCAGGAATTCTTCGTCTATGACGTCGAGGTCAAACTGCTCGGCGGCAAAAACGCGGCGTTCAGCTTCGTCGCGTTGCAACCGGCGCGTGAATACGATGCTACGCTCGGCGGCCTGCGGGAAAACCTTTACCTGGGTTTCGGCGCGGCATTACTGGTGCTTCTGGCATTGCTATGGGGCGGCTTGTCCTGGGGGTTGCAGGCGTTGCGCCGGCTGAGCCAGGAACTGGACGAGATCGAAAGCGGCACCCGTGAAAGCCTGAGCGAGCAACACCCACGTGAACTGCTGCGCCTGACCGGCTCTTTAAACCGATTGCTGCACAGCGAGCGTGAACAGCGTAGCCGTTATCGCGATTCCCTCGACGATCTGGCCCATAGCCTGAAAACCCCATTGGCGGTATTGCAGGGGGTCAGCGAAGGCATGGCGCAACGCCCTGAGGAGAGGGATCAGGCCTGGGTGCTGCAGACCCAGATCGAGCGCATGAGCCAACAGATCGGTTACCAATTGCAACGCGCCAGCCTGCGCAAGAGCGGACTGGTGCGCCATCAGGTACGCCTGCAACCGGTGTTGCAGAGCCTTTGCGATACGCTGGACAAGGTCTATCGCGACAAACAGGTACAGGTTACCTTCGATTTGCCGCCGCAGTGTCTGGTCCCTATCGAGCAGGGCGCCTTGCTGGAAATGCTTGGCAATCTGCTGGAGAACGCCTATCGACTGTGCCTGAGCGAAGTGCGCATCAGCATGCATACCCTCGATGGTATCGAGATATGCGTAGAAGACGATGGCCCAGGCGTCCCGCTTGATCAGCGCACGCGGATCCTGCAGCGCGGTGAACGCCTGGACCGTCAGCATCCAGGACAGGGTATTGGCCTGGCGGTGGTCAAGGACATCATCGAAAGCTATAGCGCAAAACTCACCCTGGGCGACTCGCCCTTGGGCGGTGCCGCCTTCCGTATTCATTTTCCGCTGGCGTGATCTTGTAGGAGCCGGCTTGCTGGCGATGGCGATCGTACAGACGCTATCGCCAGCAAGCCGGCTCCTACAAATCCCTGGCCCGGTAAGCCCCCGGCGTCAGCCCGGTCCACTTCTTGAATGCCCGGTGAAACGCCGAGGGCTCGGAAAACCCCAATTGCTCGGCGATCTGTTGCAAGGGCAAGTCGTTGCGGCCCAGGTGATAAATGGCAATGTCGCGGCGTAGCTGGTCCTTGAGTTCCTGAAAGCTGGTGTTTTCTTCACGCAGATGCCGACGTAGCGTTTGCGGGCTGATATGCAGGTGCTCAGCCACGGCCTCCAGGTCCGGCCAGGGGGAGCGGTCGCGACTGAGCAGGCGTCGCAACTGGCTGCTCAGGCTATGGCCGTCGTCCGGGCGCGATAACAGATCGGCAGGCGAGCGTTCAAGGAACTGCTTGAGCGTGCGTTCGTCCTGTAGCAGTGGCATGTTCAGGTAGCGGCCGTGGAACAGCAGGCTGCTCTGTTGTGCCGAAAACTCGAGCGGGCACGAGAACAGCAGCTCGTATTCGGCGCCATGTTCCGGTCGCGGGTAGCTGAACGTGGCGTGCTCCAGTCGAATACGCTGGCCGATCAACCAGCTGGCGAAGCGATGCCAGATCACCAATAGACATTCGCTGAGGAAATGTTCCGGGTCCCAGAGTTGCGAATCGTCCAGACTCAGTCGAATCATTTCGTCTTCGCGGGTCAGCGTCAGGCGCGGGGCGTCCGGGAATAGGCTATAAAACAATAATCCGCGATGCAGTGCCTTATCCAGATTGCGGCAATGGATCACGGCATGACACATCATCGCGAAGCTGCCGGGCTTGCTGATGCCCCGGCCGAAACCCAGGTATTCGTCGTCCAGCGCGAGCCATAGTGCCTGTATCAGCCGGGTGAACTGTTCTGGAGGGATGCGCGCTCGAGGCTCGTCGAGCAGCTCGGGGCTGATCCCCACTTGCTGCAGCAGTATCGAATAATCGTAGCCACGCCGTTGCGCGCCACCGAGGGCGGCACGGGCGAAATGACTGGCAATGGTGCGTTCGCGCATAGAGGCAAGTCCGTCCATAGAACGACGGATGGTAGCCGCGCTGCATGGGCATGAACAAGGCGGATATCCGCCAGATTACAGGATGTGATTCGACGGCTGGGCGGAAATCCGCCACTGCGCAGTCGTCGTGTGTTGACCCGCACCAACCTGCAACCCTTGATGCCATAAGGCTTTCAGGCTTTTCCTACAAGGTGGCACGAGCCTTGCGATAGAACCCGTAGATGCCTGCCGTCGCGCAGCTCGAAAAAACAAATCCCTCCAGTGCAGGAGGGTTCGCAATTGAGTTGGGGTGGGCAACAGTCGGATGTTGTCGCCGCGCACTCTTGAGGAACTTTGCAATGACGACTCGTCAGCCACTGTACAAATCCCTGTATTTCCAGGTGATCGTTGCAATTGTCATCGGTATTTTGCTCGGTCACTTCTATCCACAGCTCGGTGTGGCCGTAAAACCGCTGGGTGACGGGTTCATCAAGCTGATCAAGATGATCATCGCGCCGATCATCTTCTGTACCGTCGTCAGCGGTATCGCTGGCATGCAGGACATGAAGTCGGTCGGCAAGACCGGCGGTTACGCATTGCTGTACTTCGAGATCGTTTCGACCATCGCGCTGCTGGTGGGCCTGGTGGTGGTCAACATCGTCCAGCCGGGTAACGGCATGCACATCGACGTGACCACCCTGGATGCCTCCAAGGTTGCCCAGTATGTCGCTGCTGGCGCTGACCAAAGCGTCATCGGCTTCCTGCTCAATGTGATTCCGTCCACCATCGTCGGCGCATTCGCCACGGGTGACATCCTGCAAGTGCTGATGTTCTCGGTGATCTTCGGTTTCGCCCTGCATCGCCTGGGTGCCTACGGCAGGCCGCTGCTGGACTTCATCGATCGTTTCGCCCACGTGATGTTCAACATCATCAACATGATCATGAAGCTCGCGCCGATCGGTGCCTTCGGTGCCATGGCCTTCACCATTGGTGCCTACGGTGTCGGCTCGCTGGTGCAACTGGGTCAGTTGATGGCCTGCTTCTACATCACTTGCCTGCTGTTCATCCTGATCGTGCTGGGTTCGATTGCCCGCCTGCACGGCTTCAGCGTGCTGAAGATGATCCGCTACATCCGTGAAGAACTGTTGATCGTGCTGGGTACTTCCTCTTCGGAGTCGGTGCTGCCGCGCATGCTGATCAAGATGGAGCGTCTGGGGGCGCAGAAGTCCGTGGTTGGCCTGGTGATCCCGACCGGCTACTCGTTCAACCTCGACGGTACGGCGATCTACCTGACCATGGCGGCTGTGTTCATTGCCCAGGCCACCGACACCCACATGGACATCACCCACCAGATCACCTTGCTGGTGGTGTTGCTGCTGTCTTCCAAGGGGGCTGCGGGCGTTACCGGTTCGGGCTTCATCGTACTGGCGGCGACCCTGTCCGCCGTTGGCCACCTGCCGGTTGCCGGCCTGGCGCTGATCCTGGGTATCGACCGCTTCATGTCCGAAGCCCGTGCACTGACCAACCTGGTCGGTAACGCCGTTGCCACCATCGTCGTGGCGAAGTGGGTCAAGGAACTGGACACCGACGTGCTGCAATCCGAGCTGGCGTCTGGCGGTCGCGGCATTGCCGACGAGCCTAAAGACGATGTTCTGGGCCACGTCGAAGAGGTAGCCCCGACCAACGCCAGGTAAGTCTTGTTGAATGAAAAACCCGCTTCGGCGGGTTTTTTCATGCCCGGGATTTGAGCACAACGGTCATTGCATGTGGCGCATAAGGTGATTGCTGCAAAGCGCTTGTCTGCCTAGGCTGGGGCATCATCCAGGGAGAATTCTCATGCTCGGTCCACTGGCATCACTCAAGGTTCTGGATTTCTCGACACTGCTGCCGGGTCCGTTCGCTTCGCTATTGCTGGCGGACATGGGCGCCGAGGTGCTGCGCATCGAATCACCCACCCGCATGGACCTGCTGCGCGTGCTGCCGCCCCACGATCAGGGCGTTTCGGCCAGCCATGCCTACCTCAATCGCAACAAACGCAGCCTGGCCCTGGATCTCAAGCAGCCCGAAGCGCTGGAAGTGATCACGCAATTGCTGCAGGACTACGACATCGTGCTGGAGCAGTTCCGCCCCGGCGTCATGGAGCGATTGGGGCTGGGCTATGAGGCCCTGAAAGCGATCAATCCCCGGCTGATCTATGTTTCGATCACCGGTTACGGTCAGACCGGCCCCTACAAGGACCGCGCCGGCCATGACATCAACTACCTTGCCCTGGCCGGGCTTGCGAGCTACAGCGGACGCGCCGACAGTGGCCCGCTGCCGCTGGGCATGCAGGTGGCAGACATCGCCGGTGGCTCGCTGCACGGGGTCATCGGCCTGCTGGCGGCCGTGATCGCACGCCAGTACAGCGGGCAGGGCCAGCATCTGGACGTGAGCATGACCGATTGCGCGTTCAGCCTGAACGCCATGGCGGGTGCCGGGTACCTGGCTTGTGGGATCGAACCGGGTCGGGAAGACCAGGTGCTCAATGGCGGCAGCTTCTATGACTATTACCGCTCCCAGGATGGGCGCTGGTTGTCGGTGGGCAGCCTGGAACCGGGGTTCATGAAACAGTTGTGTGTGGCGCTCGGGCTGGAGGAGTGGGCGAGCCTGGGGTTATCTGCGCAGCCTGCACAGCAACGCCAGCTCAAGGAGGCGTTGAAGACTGAGTTCGAAAAGCATGACTTCGCCGAGTTGTGCGCACTGTTCGCCGAGCTCGATGCGTGTGTCGAGCCGGTCTTGAGCCTGGGTGAGGCGGTGCGGCATCCGCAGTTGCAGGCGCGGGAACTGGTGGCTGAAGTGCCGCGGGGGGATGGTTCGAGTCAGGCGCAGATGGCTTGTCCATTGAAGTTTTCAAGCGGGTTGCCGGAGCCCAGGCATATTGGCGCGGCGCTGGGGCAGCATACCGATCAGGTGTTGGGGGAGTTGGGGTTTGGTGTAGAGCGGATTGAGGAACTTCGGCGTGCCAAGGTAATTCTCTAGCGCCTGTCAGGCCGCCATCGCCAGCAGGCTGGCTCCCACAATGGATCTTCCCCTGTGGGAGCCAGCCTGCTGGCGAAGAGGTCGACCCAGACACCACAAATCTCACTACTCGATGCGCATTTCCCCACTGAACACCAAGGTGTTGCGACACCGCCGACACAAATACCGCCGCCCCTGCCGCACCAAACCATGACGCTGCGCCGAGAACGGGAAATCGCTGTCGGCGCACGGGCACTTGTAGATGTAGCGGGTGACGCTGCGGCGTTTGACGTCGTAGGTGTGGCAACGGTTGGGGGGCAATTCGTACACGCCGCGCATGATCAGTTGCCACTCTTCGCCATGGGGCTGGATGCGGTCACCGAACAGTTGATGGGCGATCAGGTGCGCGACCTCGTGGGCGACGGTCTGCTTGAGAAAATCTTCGGTGTTTTCCCGGTACAGCTGCGGATTGAAACGCAGCAGGTTCTCGTGCAGGTGCGCGACACCGGCTTTTTGCCCGCGCAGCTTGAAGCTCACCACAGGACGTTTGAAAGGTCGTTTGAAAAAGGATTCGGCTTGTTGAAAACAGTCTTCGACGCGGGTATTGAGTTGCTCGGGCATGCTTGATGGATCTCCAGAGCAGTCCAGTATGCCGCAAGCCCGGTGCCTTGCGAATCTGCGAAGCGCCGAATGGTCTTCGGCGCTCTTGTGGCGCGGGCATTAAAAGGCCGCCTTGCGGCGGCCTGTGTCGGCAGATCTGATTTTTTTGTGGTGAGTGTTAATTGGTATAGACCGGCCCCACGCCGAGTCCCCAGACAATCACGGTGAACGCCATGATGGCGACCAGCACCACCAGGCCTACGGCGAGCACCGAACTTGAAAACAGAAAGCCCTCGTCAGATGGAATGTTCATGAAGGTTGGCAGCCCCACATACAGCAGGTAGACCGTGTAGCAGATGGCCGCAGTGCCAACGACCATCCCCAGCCACAGGTGGGGGTACAGGGCCGCCAGGCCGCCGATGAACAGCGGTGTAGCGGTATAGGTTGCGAACGCGATGCAGCGTGCCAGGCTCGGATTGGCGTCATAGGTGCGGGCCATCCAGTGGATGAACGCACCCATTACCGCTACGCCGCCAAGCATCGCCAGGTACGACATGACTGTCATCCATAGTGCGCTTTCCACGGTCAGCATCACCGGGGGGCGATTGCCGATGACCCAGCCCACCTGCGTAGTCCCGATAAAGGCCGATACCGCCGGTATCGCCGCCAGGATCAGCGTGTGGGTCAGGTACATGTGGCTGATACTTTCTTCCTGATCGCCACGAATCTCTTTCCATTCTTGGTCAGGGTGGGTGAAGAGCCCCACTACGTGATGGATCATGCCAGTCACTCCTCTTGTTTTTACCGTCGCCCCCCAGTGGAGCGCCCTACGGGCCAATGTGGCCAAGTAAGTAATAGGTCTGTATGTGATTGCGACCTTATGACGCAGTATAGGAAGGTCTTAACCCCACAGGGGGTAGGGCTTAGAGCAAATTGCGCTGTAAAGCACCCGGGTAATCGCTGTTGCATCTGTAGGGCACGCGATCCGTCGGGGTACTTCGTTCCTGATGGGTTTTTGCGTAAAATGCGCGCCTTTCGTCACACCTCACGGATTTCGCGTCATGGGCACTCTTACGGTCAACCAGAACAAACTGCAAAAGCGCCTTCGCCGACAGGCCGGTGAGGCGGTCGCCGATTTCAACATGATTGAAGACGGTGACAAGGTCATGGTCTGCCTGTCCGGCGGCAAGGACAGCTACACCATGCTTGATGTGCTGATGCACTTGCAGAAGGTCGCGCCGATCAAGTTCGAGATCGTGGCCGTGAACATGGACCAGAAACAGCCGGGTTTCCCCGAGCATGTGCTGCCGGCCTACCTCAAGGAACTGGGGATCGAGTACCACATCGTCGAGAAAGACACCTACTCGGTGGTCAAGGAGCTGATCCCGGAAGGCAAGACCACCTGCTCCCTGTGCTCGCGCCTGCGTCGCGGTACGCTCTACACCTTTGCCGACGAAATTGGCGCGACCAAGATGGCTCTCGGCCATCACCGCGACGACATCGTCGAGACGTTCTTCCTGAACATGTTCTTCAACGGTTCGCTCAAGGCCATGCCGCCGAAATTGCGCGCCGATGACGGGCGCAACGTGGTGATCCGCCCGTTGGCCTACTGCAACGAGAAGGACATCCAGGCCTACTCGGACCTCAAGCAGTTCCCGATCATCCCGTGCAACCTCTGTGGCTCCCAGGAAAACCTGCAGCGCCAGGTGGTCAAGGAAATGCTGCAGGATTGGGAGCGCAAGACCCCCGGCCGTACCGAAAGCATTTTCCGCAGCCTGCAGAACGTGATCCCGTCGCAACTGGCGGACCGCAACCTGTTCGACTTCACCAGCCTCAAGATCGACGAAAGCGCCGCTTCGCGTTTCGTCAATGTGGTCAACCTCTAAACCCGATTACTGTGGGAGCCAGCCTGCTGGCGATGGCGGAGTGTCAGGCGCTTCATTGTTGTCTGACACCGCTTCATCGCCAGCAGGCTGGCTCCCACAGGTTTTGTCACCAGTTGGCAGTTCATTTTTCAATCCTCAGGAGAGGGCATGCGCGATTACAAGTGGCTGAACGAATACTGTCTGAACCGCTTCGGTTCGGCCGCTGAACTGGAAGCCCATCTGCCCCTGCCCAAGACCCCGGCGCAATTGCGCAAGATCAGCGATGACCGCTACCTCTCGACCATGGCATTGCGGGTCTTCCGCGCCGGGCTCAAGCACAGCCTGGTGGACGCCAAGTGGCCAGCCTTCGAAGAAGTGTTTTTCAGATTCGACCCGGAAAAAGTCGTGCTGATGAGCGCCGAACACCTGGAACGGCTGATGCAGGACACGCGGATCATCCGCCATCTGGGCAAGCTCAAGAGCGTGCCGCGCAATGCGCAGTTCATTCTCGACGTGGCCCATGAAAAGGGCAGCTTCGGCGCGCTGATTGCCGATTGGCCAGTGACCGATATCGTCGGGCTCTGGACCTTCCTGAAAAAACGCGGCCATCAGTTGGGCGGCCTGTCAGCGCCGCGATTCTTGCGCATGGTCGGCAAGGACACCTTTGTGCCGAGCTATGACGTGGTGGCGGCGTTGAATGCGCAGAAGATCGTCGACAAGGTGCCGACCAGCTTGCGCGACCTGGCGTTGGTGCAGGAAGTGTTCAACCAGTGGCATGAGGAAAGTGGCGGGCGGCCGATGAGCCAGATCTCGATGATGCTGGCTTACACCGTCAATCATTGAGACCGCGTGGCTCCAATCGCCAGCAGGCTGGCTCCCACATTGGATCTGTGCAGGACACAAGTCCCCTGTGGGAGCCAGCCTGCTGGCGATTGCATTCTGTCAGGCGACGGAGATCTCGCCCTCGCCAGCCAACTTGCGGTTCAACTGATACCGCCACCGCACATACAACAGTGCCGAACAGAACACCGCCAGGCTTGCGGCCATCTCCAGCACACCGAAGAACTGCCGGTTCGGGTCATAGGCGGCCAATGCGCCCTTGATGAAATACAGGTTCACCACAAAGCACATCCATGAATGCCCCCGGGCATTGCCGACAATCATCCCCGGCGCGAGCAGCAACAACGGCACCAGCTCGATCAGCAGAATCACCCACGGCCGCGCACCGTGCAGGTCAGCGACCATCAGGTAGTAAACGCAGAGCAATCCCACCAGGCCAAGGAAACACAGCAGGCTGATGACGCGCATGACCCGAACCCGTGGCTCAAGCCATTCGATAGCGGGCAGGACCTTCGGCTTCTTGGCCACCCTCAACCCTCCAGTTTCTGAGCAGTCTTGGCCAAGCGCATACCGAGTGCGCGACACAACGCCACTTCGTGGGTATCCAGGCCGCTTTTGCCATCGGCACCGGCATGATGGCTGGCGCCGTACGGCGTGCCGCCGCCCTGGGTTTCCAGGAGTGCCGACTCGCTGTAGGGCAGGCCGGTGATCAGCATGCCGTGGTGCAACAACGGCAGCATCATCGACAGCAGGGTGGTTTCCTGCCCGCCATGCAGACTTGCGGTGGAGGTGAACACACCGGCAGGCTTGCCGACCAGGGCGCCGGTCAGCCACAGGTTGCTGGTGCCGTCGAGGAAGTACTTGAGCGGCGCCGCCATGTTGCCGAAGCGGGTCGGACTGCCCAGCGCCAGGCCTGCGCAGTTCTTCAGGTCATCGAGGCTGGCGTAGAGCGCGCCTTCGTCCGGGATATCCGGGGACACGGCTTCGCATTCGGTGGAAATCGCCGGTACCGTACGCAGTCGGGCTTCAAGGCCGGCCTGTTCGACGCCACGGGCAATCTGCCGGGCCATTTCATTGGTCGAACCGCTGCGGCTGTAATACAGCACCAGAATGTACGGCGCACTCACGGCAACAGCTCCAGGACCTGCTCTGGCGGACGGCCGATGATGGCCTTGTCGCCGACTTCGAGGATCGGTCGCTCCATCAGTTTCGGGTGGGCGGCGATGGCGGCGATCAACTGCGCCTCGCTCAGGCTGCTGTCGGCCAGGTTCAGGGTCTTGTATTCGTCTTCGCCGGTGCGCAGCAGTTGCCGCGCACTGATCCCGAGTTTGCCCAGCAAGCTCTGGATTTGCGTGGCGTCCAGCGGCGTTTCCAGGTAGCGGACCACCGTCGGGGTCAGGCCGCGGGCTTGCAGCAGTTCGAGCGCACCGCGGGATTTCGAGCAGCGCGGGTTGTGATAAAGCGTCAGATCGGTCATGAGCGGGTCGCATCTTGCGTAAGGTGGCGGCTATTCTAACTGGGCAGCGCTTAATCCTGAACCTTGGCAGGCGACGGGTCGCAGGCGCTTTCAATTTTTGACAAGGAACACGACATGACAAGGCGACTGGCAGCGGCATTGACGATTATCGGGGCGTTGATGCTGGGGGGCTGCGGTAACGACTACGGGATCGATCAGAACGGACAGAAGGTCGCCGCCGAGCGTCTGGACGGCAAATGGCTGGTGATCAATTACTGGGCCGAATGGTGCGGCCCGTGCCGGACCGAGATTCCGGAATTGAACACCTTGGCCGAGCAGCTCAAGGACAAGAGGATTGGCGTGTTCGGGGTCAACTTCGACAACGTGCAGGGCGAAGAGCTGAAAAGTGCCAGCGAGAAACTCGGAATCAAGTTCACCGTGCTGGCGCAGGACCCTTCCGAGTTGTTCGAACTGCCGCGCAGCGAGGCGTTGCCGGTGACCTACATCATCGATAACAAGGGCAAGGTGCGGGAGCAGTTGATGGGCGAGCAGACGGCGGCGGGGGTGGTGGCCAAGCTCGAAGCATTACAGGCGAAAAATTAGGCGGGTGGCAACGACAAACCGTGTAGGAGCTGGCTTGCCAGCGAAGAGGCCCGACAGTCCAGCGAAATGGTCAAAGACGCCTTCGCCGGCAAGCCGGCTCCTACAGGTTCAGAGGGATCAACCCTCTTCCAGCCACCAGCGCAGCGGCTTGCCTTCGGCAGGCCAGAAACGCATCTGGTCGATCGACGAGACGTCCCAGCGCTGCACGCCTTCCAGTGCCTGGAGGAAGCGTTTTTCCTGCTCCATCAGGGCCGGCGCACAGAGTTTGCGGGTGCTGCCGATCTTGCCGAAGCTCAGCTTGTGGCCTTCCAGGGTGTACGGCGCGAACCAGTGGTTGCAGCCGCCGTTACCGTAGGCGCGACCGTCTTCACCCAGGGTGATGGTCAGGTGGCTGTAATCCATCAACGGACGCTCGCCGATCCACTCCAGGATGTAACTGCGGTTTTGTTCAAGTTGCACTGGTTCGGCGGCGCAGCCCACCAGGCTGGCACCGACCATCGCGGTCAGGGCGAGGCGTTTCATCACGCAGGCTCCTGGCATTTGGGGCACAGGTGCTTTTCGCCAACGGTGGTCCAGCCCAACTCGGCAATCCGCGCGGTGGCGGCAGGCTTTTCAGCCTTGTTGCCAAGCTTGGCGTCCACGGCGAACTCGAAACTCAGTTCTTTGGCGCAGCTGTCGCAATTCACCTGCCAGGTATGGATCGCCAGTTCGCCGAACACCGGGCCACTGGCCACCGCGACCCATTGGCCAGGAGGGTTGATCAGGTGGCGAACCGTTTCGACGGTCAGGCGCATGGACAAGTCCTTGGCGCCCTTGAGGGTCACGACCAGCACGTCGTTATTACGAATCGAGCCGCCGTTGCCGGTGACTTGATAACGCCCCGGCACCAGGGCGCGGCATTCGGTGAGGGTGTGTTGCGGGTTCATCAGGGTGTAGCGGAAATCGTGTTCGACCATGGGTCCTCCAAATATGCGCGATATGCTAGCACGGGCTTACGCGAAGCATGCCGCAGGCATATGACCTTCGATCAGGTTCAATCACCCTCGACCTGATTCTCTGGCGACCCGGCCGCCCACGCCGCGATGTTCTGCAAGGTGGTCGCGGCAATCGCCCCCAGGGCTTCACGGGTCAGGAAGGCCTGGTGGGCCGTGACGATCACGTTGGGGAAGGTCAGCAACCGCGCCAGTACATCGTCCTGCAACGGCAGGTCGGAACGGTCCTCGAAGAACAGTTGGGCTTCCTCTTCATACACATCCAGTCCCAAATAACCCAGTTGGCCGCTCTTCAAGGCATCGATCAGCGCCGGGGTGTCCACCAGGCCGCCGCGGCCGGTGTTGATCAACATGGCGCCTGGCTGCATGTGCGCCAGGGTCTGGCGGTTGATCAAATGCTTGCTCTGGGCATTGAGCGGACAGTGCAGGCTGATGATCTGCGACTCGGCCAGCAACTGCGGCAAGTCCAGGTAGCGGGCGCCAAGGGCTTCGACCTGGGGATTGGGGAACGGGTCGTAGGCCAGCAACTGGCAGCCGAACCCGTGCATGATTTTCGCGAAAGTCGCGCCGATCTGCCCGGTGCCGACCACGCCGACGGTCTTGCCCACCAGGTCGAACCCCGTCAGCCCGTGCAGGCTGAAATCGCCTTCGCGGGTGCGGTTGTAGGCGCGGTGCAGGCGGCGGTTGAGTGCCAGGATCAGGGCGACGGCATGCTCGGCCACGGCGTGGGGCGAATAGGCCGGGACGCGCACGATCGCCAGCCCCAGGCGCTTCGCCGCCGCGAGGTCGACATGGTTGTAGCCGGCCGAGCGCAGGGCGATCAGGCGTGTGCCGCCTGCGGCCAGGCGTTCGAGCACCGGGGCGCCGAGGTCATCATTGATGAAGGCGCAGACCACCTCGTGATGCTCTGCCAGCGCCACGGTGTCGAGGCTCAGGCGTGCCGGCTGAAAGTGCAGCTCGATACCGGGCGGCAGGTGGGCGGCGAGAAAGCTGTCGCGGTCGTAGGTCTGGCTGCTGAAAAGTATCGTGCGCATGTGGTCCTCCTGGAATGTGCATCAGGCGTTGATGCGCGCCTGGGCTGCCAGGCGATTGATCGCCCGGTCGAGGTCTTCAAGTGCGCCAAAGGCCTTCGGGTCTTTCTGCTTGAGCAGGGTTTCACTGCGTTGGCAGGCGGCGCGCAGTTGCGGTACGCCGCAATAACGGGTCGCGCCGTGCAGGCGATGAACCCGCTCGATCAGGGCGTTGTGGTCGTTGCTTTGCTGGGCCTGGCGGATGGCTTCACGGTCGGCTTCCAGCGACGCCAGCAGCATTGCCAGCATGTCGGCGGCCAGATCGGCCTTGCCGGCAGCCAGGCGCAAGCCTTCTTCGTGATCGAGCACCTGCAACTCGTAGGTGCTGCCGTGGCTGTCGCCTGCGCGGTCCGGTGTGTGGTTGCGCAGTGCCAGCCCGCTCCATTTGAGGACCACCTGCGCCAATTGCCGCTCGCTGATCGGCTTGGTCAGGTAATCGTCCATGCCGCTTTGCAGCAAGGCGCGTTTTTCGTTGGCCATGGCATGCGCCGTGAGGGCTACGATCGGCAGCGGCGTGCAATGCCGCTCGCTTTCCCATTGGCGGATCGCCTCGGTACTTTGGCGCCCATCCATGCCGGGCATTTGCACGTCCATCAGCACCAGGTCAAACGTCTCGTTCTGCACCGCCTTGATCGCCGCATAACCACTTTCCACGGCGAGCACCTTGGCGCCCATGTCTTCGAGCAGGGTTTGTACCAGCAGCAGATTGGCCGGGTTGTCGTCGACGCACAGCACCTTCGGCGCGCGGCTGGACACCGGCTCGCTGGCTTCGCTGCGCAACTGCCGCGGGTTGACCAGGTCGGACAGCGCACGCCGCAGCTTGCGGGTGCAAGCCGGTTTGGCCTGGAGCTGGCTGTGGGGGTTCGGCACCGACAGGTGGAACAGCGTCTGTTCGGTGGTGGGACACAACACCAGCACTTTGCAGCCCAGGTGCTCGAGGTCCCAGATGTGCTGGTTGAGGCGTTCCGGTGGCATATCGTTGCTGGTGATCCCGAGCACCGCGAGTTCGATCGCCTGATCGGTCTGATGCGCGCCGGTGACGCCGTTCGCCAGGCTCTCCAGGGTAGTGAACGGGGTGACGTCCAGGCCGCAGTCTTCCAGTTGATGCTGCAACGCCTGGCGCGCCAGCTCATGGTTTTCCAGCACGGCAATCCGCCGACCGAGCAGCGGCGCGCTCGGCAGGTCTTCGGCATCGTCGCGGGCCTTGGGCAGGTTCAGGCTGATCCAGAACTCCGATCCCTCGCCCGGGGTGCTATCGACACCAATCTCGCCCCCCATTTGTTCGATCAGGCGCTTGGAGATCACCAGCCCCAGGCCGGTGCCGCCGGGTTGCCGCGACAGCGAGTTATCGGCCTGGCTGAAGGCCTGGAACAACGCGCGCACATCCTGGCTCGACAGGCCGATGCCGGTGTCCTGGATGCTGATGCGCAGTTGCACGCTGTCTTCGTGTTCTTCCTCGAGCATGGCCCGGGCGACGATGGTGCCCTCGCGGGTGAACTTGATCGCGTTGCTGACCAGGTTGGTCAGGATCTGCTTGAGCCGCAACGGATCGCCCACCAGCGACAGGGGTGTGTCGCGATACACCAGGCTGATCAGCTCCAGCTGTTTGGCGTGGGCTGCGGGGGCGAGAATGGTCAATGTGTCCTGCAGCAGGTCGCGCAGATTGAACGGAATATGGTCGAGCACCAGCTTGCCGGCCTCGATCTTCGAAAAGTCGAGGATCTCGTTGATGATGCCCAGCAGGCTGTCGGCAGATTTTTCGATGGTGCCCAGGTAATCGAGCTGGCGCGGGGTCAGTTCACTTTTCTGCAGCAGATGGGTGAAGCCAAGGATGCCGTTGAGCGGCGTGCGAATTTCATGGCTCATGTTGGCCAGGAACTCGGACTTGATCCGGCTCGCCTCCAGGGCTTCCATGCGCGCCAGGTCGAGTTCGATGTTCTGGATCTCGATGGTCTCGAGGTTCTGGCGCACGTCCTCGGTGGCCTGGTCGATGCTGTGTTGCAGTTCTTCCTGGGCATTCTGCAGGGTGCCGGCCATGCGATTGATGCCGGAGGCCAATTCATCCAGCTCCTGGCTGCCCAGGGGCGGCAGGCGGGTTTCCAGGTGACCGTCCTTGAGTTGGGCCACGGCCTGTTTGATCTGGGTCAGCGGCCGATTGATCGTGCGGCCCATGCGCAAGGCCAGTAGCGCCGCGCCCCCGAGGCCGGCGCCGATCATCAGCAGGCTGGCGAACAGACTGCGGTAGCCACGCAACAGCATGCCATTGTGGGACAGCTCGAGTTCGACCCAGCCCAGCAGGCGGTCGGCTTCATCGGGAATCACGTCGCCGGCCAGGTTGCGGTGTTTGCCGAACACCGGCAGCAGGTAACGCGTGGCTTCACTGCCACTGCGGCGCAGCATTTGCGAACCTTCGCCCATGGGCGCCTGGGTCAGCATGATCGGCCCGGCGTGGGCCAGCGGCGTGCGGTCCGGGGCCAGGAAGGTCACGGCGCGCACGTCCGGCTGTTCCAGGGACTGGGTGGCGATACGTTCCAGCAGTTCGTTGTTGTTGTGGCCCATGGCGGGCGCCACCAGCGGCGCCAGTTGCTCGGCGATCATTTCGCCGCGCTGCAGGAGTTGGGTCTGCAGGTCCGATTGCTGCATCCAGGTGAAATAGCCGCCCAGGACCAATGCCATCAGGCTGGTCGGCAGCAGCGTCAGCAACAGCACGCGGCCTTTGATTCCCAGTTTCGTCAGCACGCCTCTCTCCTGCAACCGGCTATTTATAGGGCAGCGCATGCGTCCGGCACGCGCCACTTGCGCAGTGTAGCGATTTGCACGCGGGCGATCCTCGGTAATTGATGTCGTCACTCGTCGGTTGTTCGTGGGCTTTTGCGTCTTGCGCAAGCCCTCGGGTTGCCCCGGGCGAGGCAATCTTGAATAATTAACAACTGAGAATTATTTGCAGATAATAATGACGACCATCAGCGCTGGCCATCCCCGTATCCTCGCCATCGAAGACGATCTCGTACTCGGTGCCTATGTCCATGAACATCTGGGCCGTAGCGGCTTTCAGGTAACCTGGTGCCAGAATGGCCAGGAAGGCCTGGACATGGCCCGCGAGCAAGCCTTCGATGTGGTGTTGATGGACATCCTGTTGCCGGGGCTGGACGGGCTGGCGGCGCTGACGCAACTGCGCCGCAGCCATTCCACCCCGGTGTTGCTGATGTCGGCACTCGGCGCCGAGGCCGATCGCATCAGCGGCTTTCAACTGGGGGCCGATGATTACCTGCCCAAACCCTTCAGCATGGCCGAGTTGCGCGTACGTATCGAAGCCATCCTGCGCCGGGTAGCGCTCGATCGCCGGCCGACGCCGGTGGCGCTGGTGGCCCAGGTGGACAGCCTGCGTTTCGACGACGAGCGCTGCGACGTATTTTATCGGCAGCAGCCTGCCGGCCTGACCCGCAGTGAATATCGCCTGCTGGAAACCCTGAGCCGCAGCGCCGATGAAGTATTGAGCAAGGCCTTCCTTTATCAGCAGGTCCTGCAACGAGGTTATGCCGCCCACGATCGCAGCCTGGACATGCACATCAGCCAGATTCGCCGCAAACTCAAGGCCATCGGTTATACCGAGCGGGAAGTGCGCACGGTCTGGGGCAAGGGCTACATCCTGAGTGCCGGCGATGAAATGTAACTTGCCGGGCCGGCATTCGCTGTTCTGGAAACTGGCCTGCCTGTTGGTGGCGTTCTGTCTGCTGATGATCTGGTTGAGCTGGTCCTGGGGCCGCTACATGGAGCAGCGCAACCAGTTCCTCTCGGACGAGGCCCGAGGCACCTTGACGCGTTATGCCGCCGAGGCGGAACAGGCGTGGCAACAGCGCCGGACCGAGGGGGTCGATGACTGGCTGCAGACCATGCATCAAAGGGAAAAGAGCTGGGTTGGCGTCATCGGCGGTGACCTGCAGTCCTTGAGCAGCTTTGCGCTGACGGACGATGAAATTGAACACCTGACGTTTCTGCGCGGCCTGGATTGGCCCATCCACAAGAAAGGCCGGCCGTGGATGCGGGTGCCGTTTCCCGGCGACCCTTCCGTCGGCAGCCTGGTGATCGAACTGCCCCAACGCTTTGTGCCGGGACGCTATCGGGTGTTCTGGCGGGTGATCACTAACGGCGTGATTCCCGGGTTGTTCACCTTGCTGTTGTGCGTCGGCCTGTACCGCTTGCTGGTGGTGCCGCTCAATCACCTGCGCGAACAAGCCAACGCCTGGCGTGCCGATCAGCTCAACGTGCGACTGTCGCGCCGCACCACCAATCGCGCCGACGAACTGGGAGAACTGGGCAGGGCGTTCGATCACATGTCCGAACGCCTGCAAACCACCGTGGCGCTGCAGCAACAACTATTACGCGACCTGTCCCATGAATTGCGCACGCCGTTGAGCCGCCTGCGGGTGGCCAGTGAAAGCGAGCAGGGCCTGGAGCAGTTGCGCGAGCGCATCGGCCGCGAGGTCGACGGCATGCAACGGCTGGTGGAAGACACGCTGCAATTGGCCTGGCTCGACACCGAACGCACGCGATTGCCGGACGAAGCGATTCAGGTCCAGGCCTTGTGGGAAATGCTCACGGAAAACGCCTGCTACGAAAGTTGCTGGCCGGATGGGCAATTGCAATGTTCGGTGGACGCCTCCTGCTGGGTGCGCGGCCACCTCAATACCCTGGCCCAGGCCCTGGAGAACATGCTGCGTAATGCGATTCGACATTCGCCCAAGGGTGGCATTGTCCATCTTGGCGGACAGCGCGATGGCGACTACTGGCACCTGTGGCTGGAGGATCAGGGCGGCGGCGTAGCGGAGGCTGATCTAGAGCGAATCTTCTTGCCCTTCACCCGACTCGACGGCTCGCGGCCGGGGGACGGTGGATTTGGCCTGGGCTTGAGTATTGCCCGGAATGCAGTGCGGCGTCAGGGCGGAAAGCTCTGGGCGCAGAACACCGGGAGCGGGTTGCGGATTAATATGCGGTTGGTGGCGGATGATGGAGCTGTCAGTGATGACTCCTACGCGAGCAGGCTCTCCCTTCCTACAACGCTCTGATTTTGCGGGAGCGTTCCCGAGTTTCTGTACGACATTTCCCAAAGGGTATCACCGGTCATTTCAAGCATCCCTGGCGGTTTAAGCTCACGCTTTTACTCGTGTACAAGGATCCAGGCATGACCGTACCCTTCGCTCCCGCAAGCAAAACCGACGATCGTTTCAATGAAGTGCTTGCGCTGATTCAAAGTGCCAGGCGCCAGGCTATGCAGGCGGTGAATACCCAGCTGATCGAGTTGTACTGGCAGGTGGGTGCCTATATCAGCCGCAAGCTGGAGAATGCCGAATGGGGTGATTCCGTGGTCGGTCAACTGGCTGTGCATCTGGCTCAGACTCAGCCCGGTTTGCGCGGCTTCACTCGCTCGAATTTGTTCCGCATGCGCCAGTTTTATGAGATTTACTGCGCAGAAGAAAAAGTCGCACCACTGGCGCGACAATTGTCCTGGTCCCACAACGTGATCATCTTCGGCCAGAGCAAACGCCCGGAAGAGCGCGAGTTTTACCTGCGAATGGCCGTTCAGGAAAAATGGTCAAAGCGCGAACTGGAGCGACAGTTCAAGACAGCGCTGTTTGAACGCAGTGTGACCCAGCCGGCCAAAGTTTCCGCGGTTCTGAAACAAACCCACCCCTGCGCGTTAGAGATATTCCGCGACGCCTACATGGTCGAATTTCTCGACTTGCCCGGCGCTCACGCCGAAACCGATCTGCATCGGGGCTTGCTGGGGCGCCTCAAGCAGTTCTTGAGTGAGCTTGGCCGCGATTTCTGCTTTGTCGGCTCCGAATACACCGCAAGGAGAGGACGGAGAAGCGGCTTCAAGTTTTGCGTTGTAAGCCACCCTTATTCCCACAAGCCATAAGCACCGCACTTTGCGTGATATGGCCTTGGAAGGTTTGCCGGTATGATAGGCGCCCCCGCAGTCTGGATTGCGAATACGCCATGACCTTGCAGTACCCAACCATCGCCGATTGCGTCGGCAACACTCCGCTGGTCCGTTTGCAGCGCCTGCCCGGCGCCACCAGCAATACCCTTTTGCTCAAGCTCGAAGGGAATAACCCGGCGGGTTCGGTCAAGGACCGTCCGGCGCTGTCGATGATCACCCGCGCCGAGTTGCGCGGGCAGATCCATGCCGGCGATACGCTGATCGAAGCGACTTCCGGTAATACCGGGATTGCGCTGGCCATGGCCGCCGCGATCAAGGGTTACAAGATGATCCTGATCATGCCGGACAACTCCAGCGCCGAACGCAAGGCGGCGATGACTGCCTATGGCGCCGAGCTTATCCTGGTCAGCCAGGAGGAGGGCATGGAAGGTGCCCGCGACCTCGCCCAGCGCATGGAGGCCGAAGGCCGTGGCAAGGTGCTGGATCAGTTCGCCAACGGTGACAACCCCGAGGCGCACTACACCACCACCGGTCCGGAAATCTGGCGCCAGACCCAGGGCACCATCACCCATTTCGTCAGCTCCATGGGCACCACCGGCACGATCATGGGCGTCTCGCGCTACTTGAAAGAGCAGAGCGACAGCGTGCAGATCATCGGCCTGCAACCGATGGAAGGCTCAGCCATTCCCGGCATCCGCCGTTGGCCGCAGGAATACCTACCGAAAATTTATCAAGCCGAGCGCGTCGACCGTATCGTCGACATGGCGCAAAGCGAAGCCGAGGACGTCACCCGGCGCCTGGCCCGCGAAGAAGGCATCTTCTGTGGCGTGTCCTCGGGCGGGGCGGTGGCAGCGATGCTGCGCCTGTCCAAAGAAGTTGAAAACGCGGTGATCGTCGCGATCATCTGCGACCGTGGCGACCGTTATCTGTCGACCGGCATTTTCGACGCGCCCAACTGATGGCCAAGCACGAGAGAGGCCTGCGCTTCCAGCCCACCGGCGGCAGCAAGGCCCCGCAAGTCCCGACCGGCAAAAAGCAGCGCCTGAGCATCGAGCGCCTGGCCAATGACGGTCGTGGTATCGCGTTTTTCGAAGGGCGTACCTGGTTCGTCATCGGCGCACTGGCCGGTGAAGAGATCGAGGCGCGGGTGCTCGGCGCCCACGGCAAAGTGGTCGAAGCGCGTACCGAGCGGGTGTTCAAGGCCAGCGAACTGCGTCGCCCCGCACCCTGTGCCCATGCCGGCCGTTGCGGCGGCTGCAGCGTGCAGCATCTGCCCCATAACGAACAACTCGCCCTGAAACAGCGCATGCTCGCCGAGCAATTGTCCAAGGTCGCAGGCGTCGAGCCCGAAGAGTGGGCCGCGCCATTGAGCGGTCCGGAATTCGCCTACCGCCGTCGCGCCCGGGTGGCGGTGCGTTGGGACATGAAGGCGAAAAAACTCGAAGTCGGTTTCCGTGCCGCTGGCAGCCAGGACATTGTCGGCATCGACGATTGCCCGGTGCTGGTACAGCCCTTGCAACCGATCATGGCCCGCTTGCCGGAAATGCTGCGGCGCTTGAGTAAACCTCAAGCACTGGGTCACGTGGAATTGTTCAGCGGTTCATCGTTGGCGGTATTGCTGCGCCACATGGCGCCGTTGTCCGAAAGCGACATGACCATCCTCAAGGATTTCTGCGCGTTCCATCACGCCCAGCTGTGGTTGCACGGTGACGGAGAGCCGCATCCGGTCGAGGCCGATCAGTCCCTGGGCTATCGTCTTGAACAGTGGGATCTGAATCTGGCGTACCGGCCGGGGGATTTCATCCAGGTCAATGCCGGGGTCAACGAAGCGATGGTCGCCCAGGCGCTGGAATGGCTGAAACCGCAAGCCGATGAACGCGTTCTCGATCTATTCTGTGGGTTGGGTAACTTTGCCTTGCCGTTGGCCAAAGCCGTTCGCGAAGTCGTGGCGGTGGAGGGGGTGCAGGTGATGGTCGATCGCGCCGCCGCGAATGCGATCAGCAACAATCTGCATAACGCGAAATTTTTTCAGGCCGATTTATCCCAGCCTTTGACCGATGCCGAATGGGCCGGCGAAGGCTTTTGTGCGGTACTCTTGGACCCACCGCGTGACGGCGCTTTCGAGGTCGTGCGCAAGCTCAAGTCCCTGGGGGCCGAGCGGTTGGTGTATGTGTCGTGCAACCCTGCGACCCTGGCGCGCGACACGGTCGAATTGATCAAGCAGGGCTACCGGTTAAAACGTGCCGGGATTCTCGATATGTTTCCTCAGACGGCACATGTCGAGGCCATGGCGTTATTTGAAGCGAGCTAGGACGCTCGTCTGGTCCGACTGGCCCGCCCGTGCAGCCGCGTACCAGCCCGATGTGGGCTCATGGGCAACGAAGGTCAGTGATTTGACGCATTGAATCTGCGTCGTAGGGAAGGTAAGCAAGATGGTACAGGTGAGAGCACACCAGCCGATCAACACCGACGGCAGTATCAATCTCGAGGCTTGGCTCGATCACGCGGTCAGTGTCGATCTGGCACTGGATCGCGAAGCCTTGAAAGAAGCCTGCGAGTTCGCTCGCGAGGCCGAACAACAAGCCAATGCGGCTAAGAATCTGTGGACCGAAGGCAACTCGAGTTTCCGCACGGGCCTGGAGATCGCCGAGATCCTCGCCGACCTCAAGCTCGATCAGGATTCGCTGGTGGCCGCGGTCTTGTACCGGGGCGTACGCGAAGGCCAGATCCCGTTGCCCACGGTCAGCCAGCGCTTCGGCCCGGTGGTCGCCAAACTGATCGACGGCGTGCAGCGCATGGCGGCGATCAGTGACAGCTTGAGCCCGCGCAAATCCATGGTGATGGGCACCCAGGGCCAGGTGGAAAACCTGCGCAAGATGCTCGTGGCCATGGTCGACGACGTGCGCGTGGCCCTGATCAAACTGGCCGAGCGCACCTGCGCGATCCGTGCGGTGAAGACCGCCGACGACGAGAAGCGCAACCGCGTGGCTCGCGAGGTGTTCGACATCTACGCGCCACTGGCCCACCGCCTGGGTATCGGCCACATCAAGTGGGAGCTGGAGGACTTGTCCTTCCGTTACCTCGAGCCTGACCAATACAAGCAGATCGCCAAGTTGCTGCACGAGCGGCGTCTGGATCGCGAGCGCTTCATCAGCGACGTGATGAGTCAGCTGAAGAACGAATTGCAGGCCACCGGCGTCGATGCCGACATCAGCGGTCGGGCCAAGCACATCTATTCGATCTGGCGCAAAATGCAGCGCAAGGGCCTGGAGTTCAGCCAGATCTACGACGTGCGCGCCGTGCGGGTACTCGTGCCGGAAATGCGCGACTGCTACACCGCGCTCGGCATTGTCCACACCCTGTGGCGGCACATCCCGAAAGAGTTCGACGACTACATCGCCAACCCGAAAGAGAACGGCTATCGCTCATTGCATACCGCGGTGATCGGGCCTGAGGGCAAGGTGCTGGAGGTGCAGATCCGCACCCACGCCATGCATGAAGAGGCCGAGCTTGGCGTTTGCGCGCACTGGCGCTACAAGGGCACCGACGTCAAGTCCGGCTCCAATCACTACGAAGAGAAAATCTCCTGGCTGCGTCAGGTGCTCGAGTGGCACGAAGAGCTGGGCGACATTGGCGGGTTGGCCGAACAGCTGCGGGTCGATATCGAACCCGACCGGGTCTACATCTTTACCCCGGACGGTCACGCCATCGATTTGCCCAAGGGCGCGACGCCACTGGACTTCGCCTACCGCGTCCACACCGAGATCGGTCACAACTGCCGCGGCGCCAAGATCAACGGGCGCATCGTGCCGCTCAACTACAGCCTGCAAACCGGTGAACAGGTCGAGATCATCACCAGCAAGCACGGCACGCCGAGCCGCGACTGGCTGAACCCGAACCTGGGTTACATCACCACCTCGCGGGCGCGGGCGAAGATCGTTCACTGGTTCAAGCTGCAGGCGCGCGACCAGAACGTCGCCGCCGGTAAAACCCTGCTCGAGCGCGAACTCAATCGCCTCGGCCTGCCGCAGGTGGACTTCGACAAGCTGGCCGACAAGGCCAACATGAAGACCGCCGAGGACATGTTCGCTGCCCTCGGTGCCGGCGATTTGCGCCTGGCGCAACTGGTCAACCTGGCGCAGCAACTGGTCGAGCCGGAACGCGGCAACGAACAGCTGGAACTGATTCCACGCAAGGCTACCGGCTACAAGCCAGGCAAGCGTGGCGACATTCAGATCCAGGGCGTGGGCAACCTGATGACCCAGATGGCCGGTTGCTGCCAGCCGCTGCCGGGGGATGCAATCGTCGGCTACATCACCCAGGGCCGCGGCGTGAGCATCCACCGCCAGGATTGTGCCTCGGTGCTGCAGTTAGGCGGGCGCGAGCCGGAGCGGATCATTCAGGTCAGCTGGGGGCCGGTACCGGTGCTCACCTATCCGGTGGACATCGTCATCCGTGCCTACGACCGTTCCGGATTGCTGCGTGACGTCTCGCAGGTGCTGCTCAACGAGCGGATCAACGTGCTGGCGGTCAATACCCGCTCGAACAAGGAGGACAACACCGCGCTGATGTCCCTGACCATCGAGATTCCGGGGCTGGACGCGCTTGGGCGGTTGCTTGGGCGGATTTCCCAGCTGCCGAACATCATCGAAACCCGGCGTAACCGAACCCCTTGAGTCGAGCTTTACTGTAGGAGCGAGCTTGCTCGCGAAGAACCAGAGGGCGGCGCGTTTATCCAGACTGCACGCGTCATCGTTAACGTCCATCGCGAGCGAGCTCGCTCCCACAGGGAGCGGGCAGAGACTGACAGATGTATTCACTTGAAGACCTGCTGCACCTGATGAACCGCCTGCGTGACCCGCAGTACGGTTGCCCGTGGGACATCAGGCAAACCTACGCCACCATCGTCCCGCACACCCTCGAGGAAGCCTATGAAGTCGCCGACGCCATCGAGCGCGGTGACTTCGATCACCTGCAGGGTGAGTTGGGCGACCTGCTGTTCCAGGTGGTTTATTACAGCCAGCTGGCCCGGGAGGAAGGACGCTTCGAGTTCGCTGGCGTGGTCGATGGCATCACGCGCAAGTTGATTCGCCGTCATCCACACGTATTCCCCACGGGTGATCTGTACGCGCCTATGGATGTCCCGCGCCTGAGTGAGGAACAGGTCAAGCAGCGCTGGGAAGAGATCAAGGCCGAGGAGCGCGCAGAGAGCTCCAGCGCACCGCAACAGCTGTCCTTGCTCGATGATGTCCCGGCAGCGTTGCCGGCGTTGTCCCGCTCGGCAAAATTGCAGAAGCGAGCAGGGCAGGTCGGTTTCGACTGGCCCGATGCATTGCCGGTGCTTGATAAAGTCCGTGAAGAACTCGATGAAGTCCTCGAGGCCATGTCGGAAAACGATCCAGAGGCCGTGGCCGACGAGATCGGCGACCTGCTGTTTTCCGTGGTCAATCTGGCCAGGCATCTCAAGGTCGACCCGGAAACCGCGCTGCGTGGCGCCAATGGCAAGTTCGAACGACGCTTCCGTTTTATCGAACAGGCATTGCGCGACACCCACCGTCCCATGGAAGATTGCACCCTCGAAGAGTTGGACGCCCTGTGGGGTGAAGCCAAACGCCAGGAAAAGAATGTGCCCAGCTGCGGTTGAGCAGTTGCCTAAGTGAGTAATAAGCACCATGAGCATTTCCCTTCGCGACCAGTTGCTCAAAGCAGGGCTGGTCAACCAGAAGCAGGCCAAGCAGGTCAGCAAAGACAAACAGAAGCAGCAGCGCCTGGCCCACAAAGGCCAGATCGAACTGGACGACTCCCAGCAGCGTGCGGCTCAGGAAGCGATGGCCGAGAAGGTCAAGCGCGATCAGGAGCTCAACCGTCAGCAGCAGGAAAAGGCCGAGGCGAAAGCCCGCGTAGCACAGGTCAAGCAATTGATCGAAGCCACGCGCCTGCCGAAACTGACGACCGAGGACTACTACAACTTCGTCGACGACAAGAAGGTCAAGCGTCTCTCGGTCAACAGCCTGATGCGCAACAAGCTGAGCAACGGTTCGCTGGCCATCGTGCATCACGCCGGCGGTTATGAAGTGATCCCCCGGGAAGCGGCCCTGAAGATCCAGGAGCGCGATCCGCAACGTATCGTGCAGCTGAATGTGCAGACCGAAGAAGTCGCCGCCGAGGACGATCCGTACGCGGCCTATCAGATCCCTGACGATCTGATGTGGTAAGCGATGTAGGAGCGAGCTTGCTCGCGATGGTCGTTAACGATAACGCGTGTTTACTGGCTAAACGCGGCGCTCTTCAGTCCATCGCGAGCAAGCTCGCTCCTACAATTGCTCAGGCGGAGCGTAGTTCTCGTTGCTGCTCCAGGGTTTCCAGTTCGGCCTTGTAACTGTGGGCGTCAGTTTCGGAGTGGAACATCCCGACCAGCAGGTCTTGTTGGTACACATCCCAGATCCGCACACCGGCGGCTACGCCTTCGTGGGACATACGTGAATCGTCGCGTTCAGTTACTTTTACAGTCATCTGCTAGCTCCAATCTCTGTTATCTGCAGCAAGGCATGTGCAGGACTCTGTTATAGAGTTTGGTAGCTTGCTAAGTAAACGACTGAGTTTGGAAAGGGTTTCTTGCAAAAACGGCAACAGTCCTGCAGCCCACGGAAACCGCGACATTCAGTCGCAGGGCCTTAAGTTTCATGACAAAAGCTTCATCTCCATGCCCAAGCCTTGTGGGCAAAACGCTGACCCGGTGGGAGCGGGCTTGCTCGCGAAGACGGAGTGTCAGGCGCCATTAATGTTGAATGTGCCGCCGCCTTCGCGAGCAAGCCCGCTCCCACATGGAGCGCAGAGTTGCTCCATTTACCTAAGGCAAAAAAAACGCCCCGAACCAGTCGGGGCGTGTTCATGTGCGGCTCAGCAGCGGGGAATTACTTGCCTTCCCAGCGCTTCAGTACCAGCGTGGCGTTGGTGCCGCCGAAACCGAAGCTGTTGCTCATCACGGTGTTGATGGTGGCGTTTTCGCGGGTCTTGGTCAGCACCGGCAGGTCAGCCACTTCAGGGTCCAGCTCGTCGATGTTGGCGGAGCCGGCAATGAAGTTGCCTTCCATCATCAGCATGCAGTAGATCGCTTCGTGAACGCCGGCGGCGCCCAGGGAGTGACCCGACAGGCTCTTGGTGGAGCTGATGGCCGGAGCCTTGTCGCCGAACACTTCACGCACACCTTTCATTTCCGCGACGTCGCCGACCGGAGTCGAAGTGCCGTGGGTGTTCAGGTAGTCGATCGGGGTGTCGACGGTGGACAGCGCCTGCTGCATGCAGCGGATCGCGCCTTCGCCGCTTGGGGCAACCATGTCGTAGCCGTCGGAGGTCGCGCCGTAGCCAACGATTTCCGCGTAGATTTTTGCGCCGCGGGCCAGGGCGTGTTCCAGCTCTTCAACCACGACCATGCCGCCACCGCCAGCGATGACAAAACCGTCACGGTCGGCGTCGTAGGCGCGGGAGGCTTGTTCCGGGGTGTCGTTGCGCTTGCTGGACAGGGCGCCCATGGCGTCGAACAGGAACGACTGGCTCCAGTGTTCTTCTTCACCGCCGCCGGCGAAAACGATGTCCTGCTTGCCCATCTGGATCTGTTCCATGGCGGTACCGATGCAGTGAGCACTGGTGGCGCAGGCAGACGCGATGGAGTAGTTCAGGCCCTTGATCTTGAACGGCGTGGCCAGGCAGGCGGATACGGTGCTGCTCATGGTCCGCGTTACGCGGTATGGGCCGACGCGCTTGACGCCTTTCTCGCGCAGGATGTCCAGCGCTTCCATCTGGTTCAGGGTCGATGCGCCACCGGAACCGGCGATCAGGCCGGTACGCGGGTTGGACACCTGCTCTTCGGTCAGGCCGGAGTCAGTGATGGCGTCTTTCATGGCCAGGTAGGCATAAGCTGCCGCGTGGCCGACGAAGCGATAGATCTTGCGATCGATCAGTTCTTCAAGGTTGAGGTCAATGGAGCCGGAAACCTGGCTACGCAGACCCATTTCGGCATATTCCGGGTTGAACCGGATGCCAGGGCGGCTTGCACGCAGGTTAGCGGAGACGGTCTCTTTGTCATTGCCCAGGCACGAAACAATGCCCAGACCAGTGATAACGACGCGGCGCATGCGGATAACCCTTAGAAGTTGTCAGTGGAGGTGAACACGCCGACCCGGAGGCCTTCGGCGGTATAGATTTCGCGACCGTCGACAGTCACCGAACCGTCGGCGATGGCCAGGTTCAGCTTGCCTTTGAGGACACGCTTGATATGAATGTTATAGGTGACTTTCTTGGCGGTCGGCAGGACCTGGCCGAAGAATTTCACTTCGCCCGATCCCAGGGCGCGACCGCGGCCCGGCAGGCCTTGCCAGCCCAGGAAGAAGCCGACCAGTTGCCACATGGCGTCGAGGCCCAGGCAGCCCGGCATCACCGGATCGCCTTCGAAGTGGCAGGCGAAGAACCACAGGTCCGGAGTGATATCCAGCTCGGCGACCAATTCACCTTTGCCGTACTTGCCACCTTCTTCGCTGATCAGGGTGATGCGATCGACCATCAGCATGTTCGGGGCGGGCAGTTGCGCGTTACCTGGGCCGAACAGCTCACCGCGACTGCAGCGCAGCAGGTCTTCCCGGGTAAAGGCGTTTTGTTTGGTCATGCGAGCTCCTCAATAGTCCCATGCGGCAGGTGGGGCAAATCTTCCCGGCCGATCGAAGCATTCATGCCTCGAACCGGCAGCCTACTCATAGACTATTGCGTTGTAGTGAAAGTCACAGTACCAAGGACATGAATGTACACTTGTGCACTGAAATTTTTAATCAAGCCCAATTTCGGACTTGTACGGGTGCCTAAGACTGCCGCACTTTCGCCTTTCACGCCAGTCGCAGATGCTCGAAAGGCCTGTACTACTGCACCCATCGCTGCAGAATTTGCTGAAGATCAGTTCGTTTGAAGGGCTTGGCCAGGTAATCGTTCATTCCTGCCGACAAGCAGGCTTCACGATCTCCCTGCAAGGCGTTGGCGGTCAGGGCAATGATCGGCAAGTCGGTGCAGCCGGGCAGTTCACGGATCTGGCGGGTGGCCTCATAGCCGTCGATGATCGGCAATCGGCAGTCCATCAATATGGCTTCGAAAATCAGGCTCTCGGCACTGCGCACCGCCTGTGCGCCATCGGCGGCGACGCTGACAGTAAAGCCCAGGCTGCGCAACATGGCTTCGATCACCGTCTGGTTGACCGGATTGTCCTCGACCAGCAGCACATTGCGCCCTTCGCCGTCGCCCTTGTGGGTCGATACGCGCGGTACCCGCGCCGGCAAGGCCTGTTGAGACAACGCCAGCGGAATTTCCAGGGTGAACATCGAACCACGGCCTTGTTCGCTCTGGGCGCGCAAGGTGCCGCCCATGCGTTCGGCGAGTGTTCGCGCAATCGGCAGGCCAAGGCCAGTGCCACCGTAGCGTCTTGAAATGGAACTGTCGGCTTGCTGAAACGCGTCGAACATCAATTCCAGGCTCTCGGGGGGAATGCCAATGCCGCTGTCGCGTACCGTGCAGGTGAACCACAGCAGTTCGTGATCCAGGGACTGCCACTGCGGCTCGATGGAGACCCGGCCCTGCTCGGTAAACTTCAGTGCATTGCCGACCAGATTGACCAGTATTTGCCGGATGCGCGTCGGATCGCCCTGAACCTGCAGCGCGCGCATGTCCACCGGAATCTGCAACTGCAGATCGAGCCCGCGTTGCACGGCGCTGTGCTGGAATGACTGGGCGCAACTGGCGATCAGGTCCGCGAGGTTGAAGGGAATATGTTCCAGTTCCAGTTCCGAACGTTCGATACGGGAAAAATCCAGGATGTCATTGATGACTTTAAGCAGGTGCTCGGTGGATTCCGAAGCCAGCGCGGCGTATTCGAACTGCTCTTCGGTCATCTCGGTGGTTTCCAGCAACTGCAGCATGCCCAGCACACCATTCATCGGCGTGCGCAGTTCGTGGCTCATCATGGCGAGGAAATCCGACTTGGCGTTGTTGGCTTTTTCCGCTTCCTCGCGGGTCTGGATCAGCTGCGCCATGGCCTGATGTTGTTCGTGACTGGCTTGCTCAAGGCCCCTGGCAAGGTTGTTGATGTGTTGCGACAGGGCGCCGAGTTCAGTGTCGTCGACGATAGGCAGCGGCGTTTTATAGTCGCCGGCCTGGATCGCCTTGACCGCATTGCCGATATCGCGCAGCGGTTGCGACAGGCTCGAGGCCAGGCGTCGGGCGACCAGGAAGGTAAACAGCAAGGCGAACAGCGCCAGGATGCCAGCCTTGAGCAGGATCTCCTGCTGGCGCTGGCTGAATGCATCATTGGACAGGCCGACGATCACCCGGCCCAGGTAATCCTCGGCGGGAGTCGTTGGGGCCGCTTTGCGGTCCTGGAAAAAATCATTGTGCAGGGCGATCCGTTGCAGCCGCACGGGGGCCTGGAACACTTCGACCTGATGCGGCTGCTGGTAGCTGGCCGAGGGTTGTTCGACGTACACCAGAATCCGGTTGGCGCTGTCCTGCACCTCCAGGAACCGCACGTTGGGCGTGGCCAGTGTGGCCTTGAGCAGGCTTTCGAGGACCTCGTTATTGCCCGAAATCACCCCGTATTCGGTGGCCGGTGCCAATTGGTTGGCAATCAACTGGCCGGTATGGTTGAGCTCCTGGCGCAGGTCCTGGATCCGCACGAAAGTGAAGAAGCTGATCAACAGCAACGTCAGCAGCAGGGCAGGGCCGAGGCTGATGATCTGGGTGCGGGTACTGATGTCCCAGCGGCGACGGAAGGTCATGGATGGCGTTCTCCTTCTGCCAGCAGCATTGCGACAGACGCATCGTTGACCTGTTCAAGATCCAGGGAACGAGACACCTGCGCATTGCTCGCGACTTTGAAGCGCTGTGGATACTGCGAGCGGGGCCACGTGGCGGGCGGCTGGTCGAGCAGTTCATCGAGAGTCGCCAGCCAGTCGCCATGATCGCTGTAGGTACTGGCCAGGCTCCCGGCCTTGACGAACCCTGCATTCGGGCCGATCAAGGCCCGTTGTCGAGCATAGCTGCTGAGCAACAGGTTCTTCGCGGTTTTCGAGTTGTACAGGCCAGGGTCGTCCAGACCCAGTAATGCATCGCTGTTGTCCAGCAACGCCTGCAAAGGACGACTGTCCTCGGTGTTGTCCCAGCGCTCGGTGACTACCTCAAGCCCGAGGGGATGGGCGGCCTGGCGCAGTTCCCGCAACAGGAACTCGCTATGGCCGTCGTACAGCACGCCAATCCGTTTGGCCTGGGGCAGCAGCACGCGGGTGAGGCGCAATTGCCGGTCCAGTGGCGGATCACTCCAAAGCAGGCTGAGGTGCGCGGGCAGGGCGTGCCCCAGATGTTGCCGTGCCTGCACGCGGCTGATGCACAGCACCAGTGTCGCCGGGCCTCGGCTGTCCTGCAGGCGCCAGTCGAGGCTGGGCAGGTCGAGCAGGATCAAGCGGGTGTCCGCTGGCAGCTTGCCCGGTGGCGGCAGGCTGGCCAGCGGCTGGAAGCGCACGCTGTCGGCCGGACGCAATTGCCTTAGGGCCTGGGCAAAAGAGTGCATGCCGGGGCTGTCGTCGACAGCGATCAGGAGAATGTCCGCGGCGTGGGCCGACAGGCTGTTGAGCCAGCCACCGAATATCAGGCAGACCATGGCCAGCAGATGGCCAAGGGTTGGCGTCTTCCGTGACGGACGATGGGGCATGTTAAAACGCCAGCTCTGCGCTGAAATACATCATCCGACGCTCTTTATAGTTATTGTTGATAATTGCCGCATTCTTGTTAACGAATGATGGCGCGCATGTTAACCGAGCCCGATGAGTTTTCCAGTCGCGATGTAGGCATTTTCTTCGGTTTTGCCGGACTTCTTCCCCTGCACGTCGGTAATTGAAGCAGGGACTGGTCGACACGGGGGCGCGCCGTATAATGCCGGCATCGCCACTGGTATTGGATTAATGGATTGCATATGACTGAACAGCGCCCGATCGCGGTCTTGGGAGGCGGAAGTTTTGGTACCGCCGTGGCTAACCTGCTGGCAGAAAATGGTCATCAAGTCCTGCAATGGATGCGGGACCCCGAACAGGCCGAGGCCATCCGGGTCAATCGCGAGAACCCGCGTTACCTAAAAGGCATCAAGATTCTGCCCGGCGTGACACCGGTCAACGATCTGCTGGCAACCCTGGAGGCCTGCGAACTGAGTTTCGTTGCACTCCCTTCCAGCGCATTGCGCTCGGTGCTGGCCCCGCACGCCGATCGCTTGAGCGGCAAGATGCTGGTGAGCCTGACCAAGGGCATCGAAGCCCACACGTTCAAGCTGATGAGCCAGATTCTCGAAGAAATCGCGCCACTGGCACGCATTGGTGTGTTGTCCGGTCCGAACCTGGCCCGTGAAATCGCCGAGCACGCGTTGACCGCCACGGTGGTTGCCAGTGAAGACGAAGAGCTCTGCCAGGAGGTCCAGGAGGTGTTGCACGGCCGCACCTTTCGTGTGTATGCCAGCGCCGACCGTTTTGGCGTGGAACTGGGTGGGGCGTTGAAAAACGTCTACGCGATCATCGCCGGCATGGCGGTGGCGATGGGCATGGGCGAAAACACCAAGAGCATGCTGATTACCCGGGCGCTGGCGGAAATGACGCGCTTCGCGGTGAATCAGGGCGCCAACCCGATGACGTTCCTTGGCCTCGCGGGCGTGGGCGACCTGATCGTGACCTGCTCGTCGCCAAAAAGCCGCAACTATCAGGTCGGGTTCGCCCTCGGCCAGGGCTTGAGCCTCGACGAGGCGGTCAATCGCCTGGGCGAAGTCGCCGAAGGCGTGAATACGCTCAAGGTGCTCAAGGCCAAGTCCCAGGAGGTTGGCGTGTACATGCCGTTGGTCGCCGGGCTGCACGCCATTCTGTTCGAAGGGCGCACGCTGGAGCAGGTGATCGGGCTGCTGATGCGCGGCGAGCCAAAGACCGATGTCGACTTTATCTCTACCAGCGGCTTCAACTGAAAAAACTACTTCACAGGAACGGAGCGAGACATGAGTGATCAAAAAGTAGAAGCCAGATACGAGTCCATTCTGCTTCGAGTGCTGTGGATGGTGGTGTTCCTGCTGGTGTGGCAGGTGGCGCAGTTCATGCTTGGCGCTGTGGTGCTGGTGCAGTTGATCTATCGTTTGATTTATGGCGCCCCGAGCGCCAGCCTGATGAACTTCGGCGACAGTCTGAGCCAGTTCCTGGCACAGATCGGTCGTTTCGGCAGTTTTCACAGCGACCAGAAACCCTGGCCGTTCGCCGATTGGCCGACGCCGCGTACGCCGGAAGGTGAAGCGCCCCACGCCGTGGCGCCTGCGCCACATCCGGCCCGGGATGAGGAACCCAAACTATGAAACTCTGGGTATTGCGTCATGGGGAAGCCGTGCCACACGGTTCCAAGCCCCACGATTCGGAGCGGGAATTGACGGAGCACGGACGTGAGGAAGTGCTGCGCACCGCTGCAAATTTGATCGGCCAGCCGCTGACCGCCATCTACGCCAGTCCGTACCTGCGAGCGCAGCAAACCGCGCAACTGGTGCGAGACGCGTTGGGTTTCGAACCGGAAATCCGCACTGTTGAATGGCTGACACCTGACACGGAACCGGACAAAGTGGCCGAACAGATGGTCGCGGTCAGCGACGTGCTGCTGGTCAGTCACAACCCCTTGGTGGGGAATCTGCTGAGTTACCTGCAACATGGTGCCGGGCACCCGCCGGAGAGAGTCGGCACTGCCGGCCTGGCGGAACTCAAGGGCGATGAACTGTTGGTCGGCTCCATGAAGCTCAACGGTATCAAGCACCCGTAAAAGCAATGGATCGCAGCCTTTTGCAGGAGCTGCCGCCGGCTGCGATCTTTTGCCCTTGATTCTCTAAAAAAGTTAACCAAGCACTTGCTTGGTTGACTACGCTTGCTCCAGACCAAAATAAAGGAGCGAGTCCCATGCCTGCTGCTTCTCGTTTGCCCCTGGACATCTTCTACGAGCGCGAGGCCCGTCATCCCCGCCAGCGCTTTCTTGTCCAGCCAGTGGGCGGTGGGCAGGTCGAGACCCTGACCTGGGAGGACGTCGGTCACCAGGCTCGTTGCGCGGCCCATTGGCTGCGGTCGCGGGAACTGCCCCAAGGCAGTCACATCGCCCTGATCTCAAAAAATTGCGCACACTGGATCATTGCCGACCTGGCGATCTGGATGGCCGGGCATGTCTCGGTGCCGTTGTACCCCAACCTCACCGCCGAATCGTTGGCCCAGGTGCTCGAACACTCTGAAGCGACGCTGGCCTTCATCGGCAAGCTCGACGACTGGCCTGGCATGTCGCGGGGCGTCAATCCCGATCTGCCGACCATCAGCCTGCCGCTGCACCCGCCTGGCACCTTCGATTTCAGCTGGACCGACCTGCAACGCAGCTCGCCGATCCAGGACGATCCCAAGCCCGCCGCTGATCAACTGGCGACCATCATCTACACGTCCGGTACCACCGGCATGCCCAAGGGCGTGATGCACAGCTTCGGCAATCTGGGGTTCGCCACCACGCGCGGCACGCAACTGTTCGGCCTGAATGAGTCGGATCGATTGTTGTCGTATTTGCCGTTGTGCCACGTTGCCGAACGGATGTTCGTCGAATTGGCTTCGATCTATACGGGGCAAAGCGTTTTTTTTGCCGAAAGTCTCGATACCTTCCTGACTGATCTTCGGCGTGCCCGGCCAACGGCGCTGTTTGGCGTGCCGCGCATCTGGACCAAATTCCAGATGGGCGTGTACAGCAAGATTCCGGCAAAGCGCCTGGATTTCCTGCTCGGCCTGCCGATTATCGGCAAGCGGGTCGGGCACAAAGTCCTCGCCGGGTTGGGGCTCGATGCCTTGCGCGTAGCCCTGTCCGGTGCCGCCCCGGTGCCGCTGAGCTTGCTGCTGTGGTACCGCAAACTCGGACTGGACGTGCTGGAGGTCTACGGCATGACGGAAAGCTGCGGTTACTCGCATATTTGCCTGCCGGGACAGAACAAACCGGGCTGGATCGGCAAGCCTTGCCCGGGCGTCGAGGTGCGCATCGACGAATCGGGTGAGGTCATGGTGCGCAGCGGCGCGACCATGCTCGGCTATTTCAAGGAGCCGCAGAAAACCGCCGACACCCTCACCGAGGACGGCTTCCTGCGCACCGGCGACAAGGGCGAGGAAGACGCCGAAGGCAACCTGCGCCTGACCGGGCGCCTGAAGGAGATCTTCAAGACCAGCAAAGGCAAGTACGTGGCCCCGGCCCCCATCGAAAACCGCCTGGCGGTGCATTCGCGCATCGAGCAGGTGTGCGTGGTCGGTGATGGCTTGAGTGCGCCGCTGGGCCTGTGCGTGCTCTCGGCCGTCGGGCAACAGGAGGCGCGGGCCGGATTGCATTCAAGCCTGGAAAGACTGCTGGAAGAGGTCAACAACGCCCTCGACAAGCACGAACGCTTGCGCCGACTGGTAGTGGTCAAGGACAGCTGGGCGGTGGAAAACGGCTTTCTCACGCCGACCCTGAAGATCAAGCGCAACGTGATCGAAGCCGCTTACGGCGCCCGCTTCGAAGAATGGAGCGAGCACAGCGAAGCGGTGCTGTGGCAGGATTGAGTCACGAACAAAATCAACAAGGAAAATCTGCTATGAGTCTGTGGCGTACCGCTCCGAACATCGAACAGTTGAATGCCATCCAGAAAAACACTATCGGCGAAGTGCTGGACATTCGTTTCGAAGCCTTCGATGAAGAGTCCCTGACGGCGAGCATGGTCGTCGATCATCGCACCCACCAGCCTTATGGCTTGCTGCATGGCGGCGCTTCCGTCGTGCTGGCTGAATCCGTCGGTTCCATGGCCAGCTACCTGTGCATCGATACCAGCAAATTCTATTGTGTGGGCCTGGAAATCAACGCCAACCATTTGCGCGGTCTGCGCAGCGGGCGGGTGACGGCGGTGGCCAAGGCGATTCACATCGGGCGAACGACCCATGTCTGGGATATCCGTCTGACCAGTGATGAAGGCAAAGCCAGTTGCGTGTCGCGGCTGACCATGGCGGTGGTGCCTTTGGGCGAGAATCCGCCAGCGCGTTGATCGCCAGCCATGGCTTTGACCGGACTGTCATCATTCCTGTCAGTTACGGTCATTGCTGCGGGACGTGGTCTTGCGGACAATCGACCTCTGTTTTCGTTGATGGATCGACCCGTATGTCGCAACAGATATTTTTCGCCCACGCCAACGGGTTTCCTTCGGGTACCTATGGCAAATTGTTCGCGGCACTGGCGCCCGAATATCAGGTGACGCATCTGGAGCAGCACGCCCACGACCCGCGTTTCCCGGCGGACGACAACTGGTACAACCTGGTGGATGAACTGATCCACCACCTGCAGCAACAGCCGGAGCCGGTGTGGGGCGTCGGTCATTCCTTCGGCGGCGTACTGCATCTGCACGCGGCGTTGCGTTGCCCGGAGTTGTATCGCGGTGTGGTGATGCTCGATTCGCCGGTGCTGACCCGCACCGATCAATGGGTCATCCGCGCGGCCAAGCGTTTCGGTTTCATCGACCGCCTGACCCCTGCCGGTCGCACCCTGGGACGTCGTGAAGAATTCGCCGACCTCGACAGCGCCCGCCGTTATTTCGCCGGCAAAACCCTGTTTCGCAGCTTCGACCCGGAATGCTTCGACGCTTATCTGCAACACGGTTTGCACAAGGTTGGCGACAAGCTGCGCCTGCGTTTCGACCCGGCCACGGAAATCAGCATCTACCGTGGCGTGCCGCACACCAGTCCTGGCAGCACCCGGCAGCTGAAAGTGCCACTGGCGGTGGTGCGCGGGCGTAACAGTCGTGTGGTGATGCGCCATCATGCCAGTTCGGTCGGGCGCATGCCCCAGGGCGAATCACTGTGCATGCCTGGCGGTCACATGTTTCCCCTGGAACGCCCGCAGGACACGGCCACGCTGCTGAAAAACCTGTTCAGCCGCTGGGACGGTCGCCAACAGCAGGATTGCGCATGAGCCATGTCGTCGAAGAAGTCCGCCTGAGCCTGCCGCATATCGAGCTGGCGGCGCACTTGTTTGGTCCCGAAGACGGTTTGCCGGTGATTGCCCTGCATGGCTGGCTGGACAACGCCAACAGCTTCGCCCGCCTGGCACCGAAGCTCAAAGGCCTGCGCATCATCGCCCTGGACATGGCCGGTCACGGGCACTCGGGGCACCGCCCGCCGGGCGCCGGTTACGCCATGTGGGACTATGCCCACGATGTGTTGCAAGTGGCAGAGCAGCTTGGGCTGAAGCGGTTTGCGTTGCTTGGGCATTCGATGGGCGCCATCGCATCGTTGATCATTGCCGGCTCGATTCCGGAGCGTGTCACCCACCTGGCGTTGATTGACGGCGTCATTCCTCCCACGGACAAAGGCGAAAACGCTGCCGAACGCATGGGCATGGCCCTGCAGGCGCAGCTGGACCTGCGGGAAAAGCGCAAGCCGGTCTACAGCACCCTCGACCGCGCCATCGAAGCACGTATGAAAGGCCTGGTGGCGGTCAGTCGCGAAGCCGCCGAGCTGCTGGCCCAGCGTGGCCTGATGCCGGTGCCGGGCGGCTACACCTGGCGCACCGACAATCGCCTCACGCTGCCGTCGCCACTGCGCCTGACCACCGAGCAGGCCATGGCCTTCGTCCAGCGGATCGCCTGCCCGGCGAAACTGGTGGTCGCCGCGGACGGCATGCTCGCCAAGCACCACGAGTTGCTGGAGCGTCTACCCTTTAGCCGTGAACAGCTGCCAGGCGGCCATCATTTGCACCTGAATGATGAAGCCGGCGCGGATCTTGTCGCAGACTGTTTCAATCGGTTCTTCGTCATTCCTTGACTTGCGCCGGGCAACTGTCGAGGCTGGGCGGGTTGAAAAGGGAGACAACCATGATAGACCTCTACACCGCTGCGCCCCCGATTGGCCACAAGGTCGTGCTGATCCGATGAGTCTATCCATGCGCTCATTCAGTTTGCTGATGCTCTGTTGTTTCAGTCCTCTATCGTTAGCCGCCGATCTGCCCGGCAGTCAGGACCTGCCGATCGTGCCGCGCATGACCGATGCGCAGATCGTCGACTATCGCCCTGCGGCAGAGCTGGAGCGGATCTACCCACTCGGCTCGATTCGCAAGATCAGCGGCCAGTTGCGCTTTGACGGCCAGGTCAGTGCCCGTGGGAATGTCACGTCGGTGACCTACGAGTTGCCGGCGGAGCATTCGTCGACCGAGGCCTTCACCGCAGCGCGCGAAGCGCTGCAGCAGCAGGACGCGCAGTTGCTGTTCTGGTGCCAGGCTCGCGATTGCGGCGAAAGCAGCCTGTGGGCCAACGAAGTGTTCAGCAACGCCAAGCTCTATGGCGCCGATAATGAGCAGGCGTACCTGCTGTTACGCCTGGCCGCTCCTCGGGAAAACACGCTGGTGGCGCTTTACAGCATCACCCGGGGTAATCGCAAAGCCTATCTGCACGTCGAACAATTCGACGCCGTCGCCCCGCTGGGGGATTTGCTGCCGACCTCCGCGACCTTGCTGCGCGAGCTCAAGAGCACCGGCGAACTCGACTTCCCCAAGCTCACTGAAACACCCGATGACACCTGGCTGCGTTTGATCTCCCGGGGACTGAACCTGGACACCACCTTGCGGGTCAGTGTCTCCGGCCCCAATGCCGAAGCTTGGCGTCAGTCGCTGATCGAGCAGGGCGTGCGTGCGGCACGGATGGAAACCGGTGCTGTCGACGGTTCCGGCCTGCATATCAAACTGCTGCGCTAGGCGTTATACGGCGAACACGCGGGGCGTGTTCGCCTACTCTTTTTGCTGACATGATTTTTTCGAGACTGTGATGATCAATAACGATCGGCTGTTGGTGCAGATCCTGCTCCTGGTGCTGTTTGGCGCGAGCTTCTGGGTGATGGCGCCGTTCTGGTCGGCCCTGTTCTGGGGCGCAGTACTGGCCTTTGCCAGTTGGCCACTGATGCGCCTGCTGACCCGCTGGCTCAATGGCCGCGAATCCCTGGCGGCAGCCTTGCTGACCGTGGGCTGGATGGTGCTGGTGGCGGCACCCCTGGTGTGGCTCGGGTTCAACCTGGCGGACCATGTGCGCGACGCCACGGCGTTCATCAAGGATGTGCAGGTCGACGGCCTGCCTGAAGCGCCGACCTGGCTGGGCAGCATTCCCCTGGTGGGCGAGCGGCTGGTGGTGATCTGGAACAGCATCGATCAGCAGGGCGCGGCGATGATGGTGTCGCTCAAGCCTTATCTGGGCCAGGTCGGCAATTGGTTGCTGGCGCGTAGCGCGCAGATTGGCAGCGGCATTCTCGAACTGACCCTGAGCATTGTCTTCGTGTTCTTTTTCTACCGCGACGGCCCGCGGTTGGCGGCCTTTGTCCATGGTTTGCTGGAGCGCCTGATCGGCCACCGTGCCGGGTATTACATCGAGCTGGTGGCGGGGACGGTGCAACGGGTGGTGAACGGTGTGATCGGCACCGCCGCGGCCCAGGCCGTGCTGGCGCTGATCGGCTTCCTGATTGCCGGCGTTCCCGGGGCGTTGGTGCTCGGTATCGTGACCTTCATGCTCAGCCTGATTCCCATGGGGCCGCCGCTGGTATGGATTCCGGCCACTGCCTGGCTGGTTTGGAAGGGCGACTACGGAATGGCGGTGTTCCTCGGCATCTGGGGCATGTTCATCATCAGTGGCGTGGACAACGTGCTCAAGCCTTACCTGATCAGCCGGGGCGGGAATCTACCGCTGGTGATCGTGTTGCTTGGGGTGTTTGGCGGCTTGATCGCGTTCGGCTTCATTGGCCTGTTTATCGGCCCGACCTTGCTGGCCGTGGCTTATAGCCTGTTGACCGACTGGAGCAAGAGCCAGGCGCGGGTCGATGACCGTCGCTGAGCAGTGGACTGTATCGAACTCGACACAATTGCCGCAGAGACTAGTCTTGCCTGAGCGTTCTCGACGATTTACCGATCATCGGGTCCCGCAGGGCCGTTGCTTCCGCTACAATGCGCGCCGATTTCGACTTGCCTGAGAGCCCACTCATGTCCGCCTGCCAGACTCCCATCATCGTCGCCCTGGATTTCCCTACCCGTGACGCCGCACTGAAGCTGGCCGATCAGTTGGACCCGAAACTGTGCCGGGTCAAAGTCGGTAAGGAACTGTTTACCAGCTGTGCTTCGGAAATCGTCGGCACCCTGCGTGACAAGGGTTTCGAAGTGTTCCTCGACCTCAAGTTCCATGACATCCCCAACACCACCGCGATGGCCGTGAAAGCGGCAGCGGAGATGGGCGTGTGGATGGTCAACGTGCATTGCTCCGGTGGCCTGCGCATGATGGCGGCTTGCCGTGAAGTGCTGGACAAGCGCAGCGGCCCGCAGCCATTGCTGATCGGCGTGACCGTGCTGACCAGCATGGAGCGTGAGGACCTGGCAGGGATCGGTCTGGACATCGAGCCGCAAGAGCAGGTGTTGCGCCTGGCCGCACTGGCGGAAAAAGCCGGGATGGATGGGCTGGTGTGCTCGGCCCTGGAAGCCCAGGCGCTGAAAGCGGCGCACCCGTCGCTGCAACTGGTGACCCCGGGGATTCGTCCGGCGGGCAGCGCCCAGGACGATCAACGCCGCATCTTGACCCCACGCCAGGCGCTGGATGCCGGTTCCGATTACCTGGTGATCGGCCGTCCGATCAGCCAGGCGGCGGATCCGGCCAAGGCGTTGGCTTCGGTAGTGGCCGAACTCGCCTAAACGCCAAACCTGTAGGAGCCGGCTTGCTGGCGATGCAGGCGCCGCGGTTTATCTGAATGACCGCGGCGCCCGCATCGCCAGCAAGCCGGCTCCTACAGAACAGCTTCAGATTTTCAGGACCAACTTCCCAAAATTCTCCCCGCTGAACAATTTCATCAGCGTCTCCGGGAACGTCTCCAGTCCCTCCACAATATCTTCCTTGCTCTTGAGCTGCCCCTTGGCCATCCAGCCGGCCATTTCCTGTCCGGCGGCGGCGAACTGCGCGGCGTAGTCCATCACCACAAAACCTTCCATGCGCGCACGGTTGACCAGCAACGACAGGTAGTTGGCCGGGCCCTTGACCGCTTCCTTGTTGTTGTACTGGCTGATGGCGCCACAGATCACCACCCGGGCTTTCATGTTCAGGCGGCTCAACACCGCGTCGAGGATATCGCCGCCCACGTTATCGAAATACACATCGACGCCTTTCGGGCATTCGCGCTTGAGTCCGGCAACGACATCCTCATTCTTGTAGTCGATGACGCCGTCAAACCCCAGTTCGTCGATGAGGAACCGGCACTTGTCCGCGCCGCCGGCGATGCCGACGACCCGACAGCCCTTGATTTTGGCAATCTGCCCGGCAATGCTGCCCACCGCTCCCGCAGCGCCCGACAGTACGACCGTATCGCCGGCCTTGGGCGCACCCACGTCGAGCAACGCGAAATACGCGGTCATGCCGGTCATGCCCAGCGCGGACAGGTAGCGCGGCAGCGGCGCCAGTTGCGGATCAACCTTGTAGAACCCGCGCGGCTCGCCGAGGAAATAATCCTGCACGCCGAGGGCGCCGTTGACGTAGTCACCGACTGCGAACCCGGGGTTGTTCGAGGCCACGACCCTGCCCACTCCCAACGCGCGCATCACTTCGCCAAGACCGACCGGCGGGATGTAGGACTTGCCTTCGTTCATCCAGCCGCGCATGGCCGGGTCCAGGGACAGGTATTCGTTCTTGACCAGGATCTGGCCTGCAGCCGGTTCGCCGACCGGTACTTCCTGATAGGTGAAGGTTTCCCGGGTCGCGGCCCCCACCGGGCGTTTGGCGAGGAGAAATTGGCGATTGGTCTGGGACGTCATGGCAGGCACTCAGGATGAATGAAACCTTGTTGATAGACCCTCAGGGTCGATGTCGCAAGTTCGGCTGATGCGGCGAATACGCTCTGATCCAGTGCAGTGATAGTTGGTACGGTAGTTCCATCACTGCGATGCATGGGGACTCAACCGGCCTTCTGATAGTGCTGCCTGGCGGCGGGGGCTCTGGCTATGCTGGAAAAACGCGACCCCCGCAAACTTCTCTTCGAGGACAGAACAATGAGCATGACGTTTTCCGGCCAGGTGGCCGTAGTGACAGGCGCGGCAGCCGGCATCGGCCGGGCCACGGCCCAGGCGTTTGCCGCCGAAGGCCTGAAGGTGGTGGTGGCCGACATGGACACCGCGGGCGGTGAGGGCACGGTAGCGCTGATCCGCACGGCAGGCGGCGAAGCGACGTTCGTGCGTTGCAACGTGACGCTGGAAAGCGATGTAAAAAATCTGATGGATGAAGTGGTCAATACCTACGGCCGTCTCGACTATGCCTTCAACAACGCCGGCATCGAGATCGAGAAGGGTAAACTGGCCGAGGGTACGGTCGACGAGTTCGACGCGATCATGGGCGTCAACGTCAAAGGCGTGTGGTTGTGCATGAAGTATCAACTGCCTTTGTTGCTGGCCCAGGGCGGCGGTGCAATCGTCAACACGGCTTCTGTGGCCGGTCTCGGGGCTGCACCGAAGATGAGCATCTACGCGGCGTCCAAGCACGCGGTCATCGGCCTGACCAAATCGGCCGCGATTGAATACGCCAAGAAAAAAATCCGCGTCAATGCCGTGTGCCCGGCGGTGATCGACACCGACATGTTCCGCCGCGCTTACGAAGCTGACCCGAAGAAAGGCGAGTTCGCCAATGCCATGCACCCGGTGGGTCGCATCGGCAAGGTCGAGGAAATCGCCAGCGCGGTGCTGTACCTGTGCAGCGATGGCGCGGCGTTCACCACGGGGCACTCATTGGCCGTGGATGGCGGGGTTACGGCGTTTTGATTGCGGATCGACCTCCAGTGTTCTGAAAACGACGGGGGCGTAGCTTTTTGCCATTATTGCGACGCCAGAGACTTGTGTTGCCAAAGGCCCGTTGCGACTCTGCCGCTATTGATAATGGCGGGGGACTGAGTGCAATGATTTCGGCCGTGCAAGGACGTTTTGCCAACCTCGGTATGGCAAAAAAACTGGGTGTCGGGTTTGTGCTGGTGCTGTTGCTGACGGCCCTGGTGGCGGCCATCGGTGTCTGGTCGCTGCACACCATCAGCCAACGCTTCGACGGGCTCAAGCAGATGTCTTCGCTCAACAGCGGCTTGCTCAAGGTGCGGCTGCTGGAGCAGGAATATGCCTTGCACGGCAGCCCGAAAACCGTCGACGCCCTGCACGCAGGCGTTGACGGCCTGATCGACCTGGCAAAGCAGCTCAAGGCGGCGTCGGCGGCCAACGTACCGGTGATGAATGACGTCGAGCAGTCCCTGGGGGCCTACCGCAAGGCGTTTGACGAATTTGTCTCGCTCAGCCAGGCCAAGGACCTGGCGCTGGAAATGGCCAGTTGGTCGGTGTCCAGCGTGGCCAACAACCTCGACGTCCTGCAAGCCGGGCTCGCCGACGACGGCGCTTATACGCTGAAGGAATCCGAAGGCAAGGACGGCGCGCAATTCATCGAGCAAGCCAGCCAGGTCAGCCAGGTTTCGCGGTTGATGCTGCAAGCCATGAACGAAGCGCGCGTGCGCCTGGACCAGAGCCGCAAGGGCGACGACAGCACCGCACAGGGCAAGATCGAGCAGGCCAGCCAGGCGCTGACCCAGGCCGAACAACTCAAGAACACGGTAAAGGATGAGGGCTACCAGACCGTCCTCAATGAAGTGACCGGCCATATCGCCAGTTTCAGCGACAAGCTCGCCGAGTACACCGGCCTGCTGGAACAGGAAAAAACCGTCTACCAGCAATTGCATCAACGCGCTGCCCAAGTGGTGGAGCGGGTGGATCAGGCCTATGTCGCCGAAGACCAGTCGATGCAGACGCAGCTGAAGAACAACTCTCTGCTGATCCTCGGTTCTTCCGTGCTGGCCTTGCTGGTCGGCCTGATTGCGGCGTGGGTGATCACCCGCTTGATCGTCGCGCCGCTGCGCACCGTGATTGGTGTGGCGCAGCAGATCGCTGCCGGGGACCTGAGTGCCAAGGTTGAAGTGACCCGCCGAGACGAGATTGGCCAGTTGATGCAAGCCATGCAGCAGATGGGCGAAGGGCTGAGCCAGATCGTCAGCGGTTTGCAGGCGGGCATCGAGCAGTTGGCCACGTCAGCGCAATCCTTGTCCGCCGTGACCGAACAGACCAACCTCGAAGTCAGCAGCCAGAAGGAAGAAACCGAGCAGGTGGCGACGGCCATGAACCAGATGACCGCCACCGTGCATGACGTCGCGCGTAATGCGGAGGAGGCCGCCCAGGCGGCGCAAACGGCGGACGGCAAGGTTGAAAGTGGGCAACGGGTGGTGCGTCAGAGCATGGTGCGGATCGAACAACTGGCGGAATCCGCCACTTCGGCCAGTTCAAGTATCGAAAGCCTGAGCGCGGAAATCCAGAACATCGGTACGGTGCTCGGCGTGATCAAGAGCGTGGCGGAGCAGACCAATTTGTTGGCCCTCAACGCGGCCATCGAAGCCGCCCGGGCCGGCGAACAGGGCAGGGGGTTTGCGGTGGTGGCCGATGAAGTGCGGGCCCTGGCCAAGCGGACCCAGCAATCAACCGAAGAGATCGAGCGACTGGTCAGCGCCTTGCGCTCGGCGGCGCAGGCGTCGGTGCAGCAGATACAGAGCAGCGGCGAGTTGGTGAAACTGGCCGTCAGCGATGCACTGCAGACCGAGAGTGCGCTGGGGAGCATTGCGGCGGCCGTGTCCTTGATTCAGCAGATGAACCAGCAGATCGCGGCGGCTGCCGAAGAGCAGAGCTCGGTGGCCGAGGAGATCAATCGCAGCGTCACGAGTATTCGTGCGAGTGCGGACCAGTCTTCGCTGGCGATGCAGGGCAATGCGGCGTCGAGTATCGAGCTGGCGCAGTTGGGGGTTGAGTTGAAGGGGATGGTGGGGCATTTCAGGCTCTGATGCAGGCCTGACTGCCACTAAAAGATCGCAGCCTGCGGCAGCTCCTACAGGGATCGCATTCCACTGTAGATACCGTCTTGAACCTCACCGGGCAAGCGCAAGTTTCGGGTCGTAGGGTTGGCCCGACTTGAGCACGCCGTAAACGAAGTGCAGCAGCTTGCGCATCGCCGCACAGATGATCTGCTTGGGGGCCTTGCCGTTGGCCTTCAGGCGGTCTTTCATGGCCTTGATCGCCTCGTTATGCTGCAACGCTACCAGGCCTGGCATGTAGAGGCCTGCACGCACACTCACTGAGCCGATTTTTGAAATCGTAGTGCGCCCCTTGAGCTTGCCCGAGTCGTGAAGCTTCGGGTTCAGTCCGGCAGCAGCGACTAGTTTGCGAGGATCGTCGTACTTGCGCAGGTCGCCCAGTTCGGCCAGCAGCCGCTCAATCGTTTTTTCCCCGATACCGTCAATGGTCACGATCAAGTCGCGCATCTCGCGCATATCCGGGTCGTCATCGATGTGGTTTTTGATTGCCTTGTGCGTTTCAGCGATCTCTTTTTCGATGTGGCGCAGCACAGAGTTGATCGAGGCTTTAACCTTCTCATCGGACACATCCAGACGATTGCACTCCATTCGCTCCATCTCCTGGAGATCATCCAGGCGGCGCACCAGGGCTTTGAGCTGGCGATATTTGAGCGGCTCCGGCGCCCACAGCGCAAGCCTTTCATTCTTTTCGCGGGCGAAGTCAGCGATCAGTTTGGCATCGCTTTTATCGGTTTTGATCCGACGTAACTCGCTGTCGGCGTAGGCGTGGGTCGTGGCCGGATTGACCACGCAGACCCGGTAACCCTTGTTGTAAACGAACTCGGCCAGCTCCAGGTGATAGATACTGGTCGCTTCCATCACGATCAGGGCCGAAGGTTCGACCTGTTTTACCAACCAGGCCTCGAACTCTTTGAAACCCTTTGAATCGTTAGCCAGTTTTGCCTTGGTTTTGTGTTCGCCATTTGGCAGATGAGTAGCAATATCAAAGGTGTTCTTTGCGACATCGACGCCGACGAAACTGGACATGACCGTCCCTCCATTAGTCCGTTGCGATCATCACTGCACTCCGTCCAACCTTGTGAATGCGGGCTCACGCCAGAGACGGGCCCAAGATACCGTTCGAACTGTATGAGTGAGTGTGGAGGGCTGGAGCACAATCTACATCACAGGCACAAAGCCTAAGGAGCTGCACGGCTTCCAGGTCCCTCCCTCGATGATCAGTCGAGAACTATCGCTCTTGATGGAGCGATAGTCGAGATACAAGGAGCTGCCGCAGGCTGCGATCTTTTGATCTTGTTTCTACGTTCGCTCGGTGATCAGTCGTAGATCACTTTCTTCTTCCAGTCCGCATCCGCCTCGACGTCCTTGAGGCCTTCGGTCAATTGGTTGACATCGCCCTCCACCGGAGCGATACGGTCCATGACCTGGTCGTTGGCGCGGGCCAGGAGTTTTTCCAGGTATTGCAATTGTTCGGCGTAGACCTGGGGGTCCTGCTGCTTGCGCAGGTACTGCACGCCACGCTCGAACGCCAGCCGCGCCTGGCCGGGTTGGTTCTGCTGCAGGGAGTGCTGGCCGAGGTTGTTGAAAAACTCGATGTGCAGCAGCACAAGGATATGGCGCACTTCACGGATCCAGCCCTTGGCTTCGTTGGGGGGAAGGAAACCATCCTGTGCCGCGCGGGTGATCTGGCCATGCAGGGCTTCAAGCAGGAAACGCACGTCCTTGGCCTTGGCTTCGGTCTGGATCGGTGCCGGCGGGTTGTTGACCGGAATCGATTGGCCCTGGGCAACCAGGGCCTCCAGTTCGGTTATCCGTGCCTTGAGGTTGGCGCTGGTCTTTTCCAGGTTCAACAGGCGTTGGCAAACATTCAGCTCCAGGCGGGTCAGCAGCAGCTTGAGCGCTGGCGTCATCAACTGGCCGGGAAACGTCTCGGTGATCTCACCACAGCGACGCAAACGGTCATTGAGTTCCACCTTGGTACGGGCCCTTTCCAGCTTATTGTTTTCCACCACATGGTTGATGTAGCCAATGGCGATCAAGAGTGCAATCCCGGCTACGACGAGCAGGGTGATCATGAGTGGTGTCACCGGTAAGACCTCTTTTATAGGGTTTGCATGCGAGTGTAGTGGCTTGGTCTCCAGCTGACTGGAGCCGCTCGACTGCTTGACTCGGCGTGGCCAAGGTTTTATCGGCCGCAGCCCGCTTATATAAATGCTGGCACCTCAGGAGCATATTGCCATCACTCATGGCGTCGACTATAACGTCTTGGCGAGTGTCAGAATATAGGCGCCAGACCCCGGGCGACGGAAAACCGCAAGGGGCCTTAAAAGCAGTCCGAAGTCATTGATTTAAATAAATTTATAACAGGGGGTTGACGACCTCTCAATCCATCCATAGAATGCGCGCCACTTGCAGCGTAAAGCACACAGCGAAACGAAGCAGGCAGTGAATGTTGTAGTGTGTCCCCTTCGTCTAGTGGCCTAGGACACCGCCCTTTCACGGCGGTAACAGGGGTTCGAGTCCCCTAGGGGACGCCATTGCGGGAATAGCTCAGTTGGT
>NZ_JAXDEQ010000025.1:0-83131 GCF_035065025.1 Pseudomonas sp. YuFO8
ATACGTTCCTGGCGCGGGCCGGCATCGAGCGAAATATACGCCTGGAGGTCCCCCATTTCGTCGCAGTAGGCCACATCCTGCAACGCACCAACTTGATGGCAACGGTGCCTGAACGATTCGCCAGCAGTTGCGAACATCCCTTCGGGCTCACGGTGCTGCCGACGCCGGTAGAACTGCCCAACATCGAAATCAACCTGTTCTGGCATGCACGCTATAACAAGGATCCCGCCAATCGCTGGCTGCGCCAGCTGATGTTCGAGTTGTTCTCTGATTAATTCACCTGAGCGGTTTCTTTGCGCCCAGGCCTTGCAGTAACGTGCAGCACCTTCGTCGCACTGCAAGGACCTGTCGTTAAGTGAAACTCCATCAAATCAAGGCACTGGTCGCCATCCACCAGACCGGCAGCATCAGTGAAGCCTCGCAGATTCTGCATGTCACCCAACCCGCCATCAGCCGATCGATCAAGGATCTGGAGAGCGAACTGGGCCTGGCCCTGTTGCAGCGATCCCACAAGGGCATGTCGCTCACCGACGAAGGACGCCGCATCATTCGCCATGCACAGTTGACGGTCGAGAGCATGCGACGCCTGCAACTGGAGGCGGAAAACATCAAGGATATGCAGGTCGGTGAAGTCACCATCGGTGTCACTTCCCTGACATCGGTGCTCAAAGGCCTGGGCGAATGCATTGCCGGGTTCCAGACCAGGAATCCGCGTGTGCGGATCCGCCTGGTGGATCTTCGGCCCAACCTGATGCTGCAGCGACTGCGGGACGGTACGCTGGATTTCGCCATTACCTCGCAACAGCATACCCAAAGGCTGAACCTGGATTGGGAGGCGCTGAGCCGCATGCAGGGCCTGGTGGTCTGTCGAAAAAACAATCCGCTGCGCCATTCCCACTCGCTTCGTCAGTTGCAGTTCGCCAACTGGATCAGCCTCGATGCCATCGACGATCACTCGTCGCAGTTCTATCAAATGTTCGAAGACAACGAGATTCCTCCACCGCAGCGGATTACCGAGTGCTCATCGGTATTGTTGGCGCTTGATCTCCTGCACCACGCCGATGCTTTCATGACGCTCAGCGAAGCCGGCATGGAAAATTCACTGCCCAAGGGGCTCAATGAAGACCTGGTACAGGTCAGGATCGAAGAAATCATCCCCGAGTACCCCATTTACCTGGTCTGTATCGACCGCAATGCGCTGACCACAACGGCTCGTGACCTTTATTACGCGATCAGAGACGTGCTCTCAAAGCATCAAACAGCGGATTCTTCGCGCTAGCGCAGGCCCGAGAAACTTAAGAAAAACGCAACGATATGCCTAACGGTTAAGTCTCTCCCCATCCGTTGGGCCCGGTCGCCCTAACCTCCCGGATAGAGGGCCGGAACTTGCAGCAACCGCCTGCGCGCTGTGCCAGCAAGACGGCGCCGCTGTCGTCAAACAGTGCGTGTGATCGATAATCGGGCAATATCGCACCGAACTGGCGCCGCCTTTGCCAAGGGCGGCTACGCATCTTAACCAACGGTTAATCCTCGAAGAAAAGCGCAAGTGCGCAGTGACAGTGTTTGCCGGATATTCGGGGCACAACAAAACTGTCACAGGAAAAACCGATGACTACCCTGCAAGCGCCCCCCCTCCGCTGCGCCGCGACGCCCCCCGCGATCGGTTCCAGGAAAGCCACTGTCGCCTGCGCGCTAGGCAACGCCCTGGAAATGTATGACTTCACGATCTACAGCTTCTTCGCCGTGGTGATCGCGAAAAACTTCTTCCCCGCACAATCGGCCATGGCCTCGCTACTGATGTCGCTGGCCACCTTTGGCGTCGGCTTTCTCATGCGCCCGGTGGGCGCCGTGGTGATTGGTCGCTTCGCCGACCGCCGGGGTCGCAAGGCCGCGTTGAGCCTGACGATCAGTCTGATGACCTTCGGCACCGCGCTGATCGCCTTCGCGCCGTCCTATCAGGACATAGGCCTGTTCGGCACCTTGATGCTGGTGGCTGGCCGCCTGACCCAGGGCTTTTCCGCCGGCGGAGAAATAGGGACAGCATCGGTGTACCTGATGGAGTCCAGCGCCACGGCCAATCGCTGCCGCAATGTGAGTTGGCAGGCTGCGAGCCAAGGCTACGCGGCCATGGTCGGGGCTGGTCTCGGTTTGCTGCTCAACAACGCGTTGAGTGTCGAGGACCTTGAAAGCTGGGGCTGGCGCATCCCCTTCATGCTGGGGCTGCTGATCGGACCGCTGGGCTGGTACATCCGCCGTTGCCTGCCGGAAACCCACGAAGCCGAACCGAGCAAACGCGACGGTCGGTTGCGTGATCACATCGACCTGCGGCACACCCTGCTGGCGATCGGCCTGATGGCCAGCGCCACCATCGGCATCTACCTGTTCATTTTCTACATGCCCGCCTACCTGACGGTCACCCTGGGTTACCCGCAGCGCAGCGCCTTGGCCATTGCCTGCGTGGCCAGTGCCTGCCTGGCGGTCATCACGCCCCTGGCCGGGCGCTTTGCCGATCGCCACGGCCTGCGCAAGAAACTGCTGGCTTGGACCATCACCCTGCCCGTGCTGATGGCGTGGCCTGCCTTCTACCTGCTCGGTTTGAGCACAAATTTGTGGGTGGCGATGTTCGTCATCGCGATGCTGGTGCTGCCTGGCTGTATCGGTTCGGGTGCTTTCTTCGCCCTGATCATGGAAGCCTTCCCGAAAAATCGCCGGGCGCTGGGCACCGCCGTCAGCTACAGCTTCGGCGTCACCCTGTTCGGCGGCTTCTCGCCGTTGATCGCCACCTGGCTCACGGCGGCCCTGGATAACCCCCAGGCGCCCGCCCTGTACCTGCTCGCCGGCGGCGCCATCAGCCTGGCGTGCCTGGCGGTATTCCCCGAAAACCCTGGTCGGGAGTGACCTGATGAATGCATTGACCCAAACCCAAACCCCGGCCGAACTGGACCTGGATGCTTTCATCCAGCTGCGCCGGGACATCCACCAGAACCCTGAACTGGGCGCGCACACCCCGCTGACCGCCGAACTGGTGGCCAGCAAGCTCGAAGAATGGGGCTACGAAGTGCATCGCGGTATCGGTGGCCATGGCGTGGTCGGTGTACTGCGTCGAGGCAGCGGCACTCGTCGCCTGGGCCTGCGTGCCGACATGGATGCTCTGCCGATGCAGGAGAACAACCGCTTCGCCCATGCCAGCCGGATCGCTGGCCGCATGCACGCCTGCGGCCACGACGGCCATACCGCCATCCTGCTGGCTGCCGCGTGGCGAATCGCCCGGTCCGCCGACTTCAATGGCACCCTCAACCTGATTTTCCAACCGGACGAGGAAGGCCTGGGCGGCGCCAAGGCCATGATGGACGACGGTCTGTTCACGCGTTTTCCGTGTGACGCGATCTTTGCCTTGCACAACTTGCCGGGAATACCGCTGGGCACCGCTGTGGTCCAGGCCGGCCCCACCATGGCCTCTTCGGAATGCGTGAAGGTTTTGATCAAAGGTCGTGGAGGTCACGGCGCAATGCCCGAGCGCGCCGTAGATCCAATACCGGTGCTGGCCAGCATGATCAACGCGATCCAGACAGTGAAGTCTCGCAATCTGTGTGTTGATGAACACGCCGTGATCAGCATCGGCATGGTCGAAGCCGGCACCGTCTACAACATCATTCCCGACACGGCCTCGATGCTGATCAGCGTGCGCACAGACACTGCGCAGACCGAAGGCAAAATCAATCAGCGCCTGGCACAGATCGCTCAAGGTCATGAACAGATGTTCGGCGTCGACATCGAACTTGAAACTACGCAGCTGGCGCCAGCGCTGGTCAATACGGCGACGGAAACGCAGATGCTTCGTCAAAGCCTGGAGCCGCTATTCAAGCCCGGTCACTTGTTGCCCCAGGCGGCGAAGATAATGGCGACAGAAGACTTCGCCTGGATGCTGACCGAGGTTCCGGGCTGCTACTTCTTCCTGGGCAACGGCGAAGGCGAGTTTCATGGCTGCTCCGTGCATAACCCCCACTACGACTTCAATGACGAGCTGATTCGCATCGGCTCTGACTGCTGGCTGAAACTGGTGAAGGATTATCTCTGCAGCCGCTAAACCGACAACCCGCTTTTGAACGACCGCCATCAGGCCCACTGCGGCCTGATGGGCTAGTCGGGCCACGCCCTGCCCTCGCAAAAAATCCATAACGATGACTCGGCGACTTACTTCTTATCTGCCCTAAAAACAACAACAGGCAAGGTCTATGTATCGCACAGGTAATTTGGCGTTATTCACCGTCGGCTCGCTGGCGGCCGCAGTTTGTTCTTCCCAGGCCCAGGCCCAGGAACAAGGTTTTGTGCAAGACAGCTCACTGACGCTAAATACCCGTCAGTGGTACTCACACGAGGTCGGCCACAAGGATACTTTTTTCAAACTGCAAACACCCGACGGGGTCCGCAAGCTGCGTGACCGTACCGCCTGGCTGCAAGGCATCAGGCTCGACTTCGTTTCCGGTTTTACCCAAGGGCCGGTCAAATTTGGCCTGGATCTGTCGACCTTCTCGGCCGTGGCGCTGGAACGCAGCCGCGAAGCCGCGGCAGGCGGCAGTAACCGATTGCTGGTGAACCAGGACGGCGATGTGGTCGATGACTGGAGCAAACTCGGCATCGCGGCGCTGAAGTTCAAGGTTGCCGACACACTGCTCAAGGTGGGCAGGCAGCAAGTCCGGACGCCGATGATGTCCTACACCGACACCCGAACCTTGCCTTCATCGTTCAATGGGGTGACCCTGGAAAGCCGTGACATCGAAGGTTTGACGATCAAGTCTGGCTACTTCGACAAGGGCTCGCCGCGTACGGGAGCCGGAAGCCAGGACTTGACGCCCACTTATGGCTCGCCCCTGGTCACCAGTGACTTCAACGCTTACGCCGGGGCCGACTACCTGTCGAGCGCGGGCTGGCGCAGCAGCGCCTACGTCTCTCGCTTCGACGATATCTGGGATCGCCAGTATCTGGGCCTGGGCAAAAAAACCAACTGGGGGCCGGTCAACGTCGATGTGCAACTGGATGCCTATAACACCCGGTCCAGTGGTCGCGAAATCGGCGGCAAAATCGACCAGCAGGCCTACGGCCTGAGTATCACGCCGCAATGGCGCAACCACTCGCTGAAGATCGGCCTGCAGAAAATCAAGGGTGACGAATATTTCGATTATCCCTTCGAGTCCAATGCCATCAGCCTGCCCAATATCATGATGTCCTTCTTCAACGGCCCCAATGAGCACTCGATCGGGGCGTTCTACAGCAACGACCTGGTCGCTTATGGGCTACCGGGCCTGAAGACTACGCTCTGGTACATCAAGGGCATGGGCATCGACGGCAGTCATTACGACGGTGGCCCGAACGGCATCTACAACTCGGTACTCAAGCAACAGGGTGAAAGCCACTATGAAGTGGGCGTCAATGCCAGCTACACCGTGCAATCGGGAACCTTCAGGAACATCAGCCTGATCACCAGTTATTCCTCGCACCGTGCCAGTGACTATCAACTGGAAGGCAATGAGGACGAGCTCAGGCTTATCGTCAACGTACCGATCAAGGTGTTCTAGGCCGCTCATTCGGCTGCCTGGAGCCGGCCACCCTGCATTTGCGGGTCATCGCCCGAAGTGGTAGTAAGCCAAAGTCATTCGCACTGACGGCTTTTGCACGGCCCGCTATTGCGGTAGTTGCCGCAATAGCGGGCCGGGGGTGTGCGGCTATCAACTTGAAAGTAAATTAGAAAGGCACGGTCAGTTTCACCCAGTAAGCCTCTCCCTCTGCCCTGTTCCGAACTTGGGACTCCTGCTGCCATTTAGCAGTCAAGAACCAGCCCTTATCACTGGTGTATTTCACCGAAGGGCCAATAGCGAATACCTTGCCTTTATTGTCCTTTATGGTATCGCCATCTTGTCGGTCATCCGTGGTCTGCTGGTAAATGTACCCCCCCACCCCCACGACCCAGCCATTACCAAGCCCCCAACCCACTGCGTAATCCATGTGTAACTCCTGACCTGAGCGGTAATCAGTCGCTTTATTGCGCAGGTTGAAGTCATACATGGTCTTGGCATCGATGTTCAGCCCGTTCGGGTCGATATAAGACACCGCTAATACAGGCTCGATCACCCAGTAGTTACGACCGAGGTTGGCCAAGTCATTTTTATCGTACTCGCCGGTGGGCGCGATAAAGTCCAGGGCGACAATGCTGTGAAGTTTCTCGCTGTGATGAAAGCCGAGTGCCGGACCAAAAATCATGTCGCCCAAGCCCTGTTTGCTTTGCGATTGCCCGTTGAGCTCTACTTTCAAATCCACGAGTGGAGCGATTGCGTGGAAAGCCAGGCTCCCCCCGAATACTTGTTGCTCAGTGACCCAGATCAACCGCGGCGCAATGGCGTTGGCCCGCACCCTGAAATCCACCGGCACTTTGGCGCCGCTATTGTCACGCAGTGAATCGGCCTCGTAATGATTGACGAAGAACTGCGAATAAAGACCCGGTGGAGGCATCGCCCCCGACATGTAGTTTTCAGAACCCATGGGGTAGGAGGAACCGCCGTTCTCGGTGGCCTGAACCCCAATGCTGGTGGCGGCCAGCAAAATTAAACCGGCGTGGCACAGATGACGAGCGCAAGTCTTGTTTGGTACTGCTTTCATAGTTGATGACCATTTTGTTGTTTTTATAGTCAGCCGGTACCCTGCCGGTTGTCGGCAAACCAGCAGGGTTGGCGTTTTTTCCAGGGTGAAATCAGATTTTTTTGAAGAGCGCCGATCTGGTGCTTTCGGCTGCGCCATCCGCGGCGCTATAGAAGCGTTCCATGAAAATGTCGCGCTCGAACAATCGCCCCTGCATCAGGCAGGTGATGGCTGCATCAATCATCACTGGTGGTCCGCACAGGTAGGCCTTGCGGCTGCTGAAACGCCCTTCGAAGTGCTGTTTCGCAGCGTCATGGACGTAGCCCTTGAAACCTTTCCACTCCTCGTCGTCCTCCGCTTGGCTGAGCGCAGGTACGTAGGTGAAATTGCTGAACTCGTGTGCCAGTTCTTCAAACAACTCGCGGTTGTAGAGCTCAGCTCGATTGCGTGCGCCCTGGAATAGCACAATCTGGCGGGTATCACCGGCTTCCAACAGATCGAGAATCATCGACTGAGGACTCGACAATCCCGAGCCACCGGCGATGAATATCAGATCACCGCTTTGTGATGTTCGTACGAAGAACTGGCCATAGGGGCCGGACAATTCCACTGCGTGACCGACTTGAAGTTGATCGTGGATCAGGGTGGTGGCCAATCCACCGTCTACACGGCGCACGTGCAGTTCAACTTCGTCTGCGCGCCTTGGCGTGTTGGCCAGCGAGAACGCCCGCGTCCCTTCAACACCTGGCAGTTGCAGGTTGATGTACTGACCGGCCTGAAACGCCATGGGCCGGTCGAGTTTCAGATGCACGCCCTTGATGGTGGGCGACAGATCCTCAAGCCTGGTGACAACCGCTTGATAGTCCTCGACAGGGTGTCCGAGGAAGTCCGGGTCGGCGTCGATATCCGCTTCGATCACCATGTCGCTTTGAGGAATGGCACAGCAGGCGAGAACCTTGCCTTCATCCCTCTCCATATCCATCAAGGCGAATGACGATGCCGCCCCCAGATCTGCCTCGCCTTCGAGCACCTGGACCTTGCAGGTGGCGCAGGTACCGTGGCCGCAGGCGAAAGGCAGCCAGACACCCTGACGCAAGGCGGCCTGCAGGATGGTCTGGCCCTCCTCCACTTCGATTTGCTCGCCGGTGGGTTCGATGGTTACTTGGTAGCTCATGACCGGTTCCTCAGTTGAAAGTGCCGGCAATGCCGTTCAAGCCGGGTGTGTTCATATGCAGCAGGCTTTTATGGTCTATGCCGTTATCGATCAGGCTGGCCGCGTAGTCCGGAGTGAAAGGCCGGTCGTTCAATCGCCACAGTGCCTGGCTGAAGTCGACACGAGGGGCATCCGGATGTTGCGCAATGGACGACTTCACGACCTGCTCGATGAACGCTGCGAATGGCATGGTCGGTGGCAGAGGAAAGGTAAAGGGCGCGCAGAACATCAGGTGTTTTTCCCAGCACAGGTACACCAGCTGCAGGCCATTGAAGTTGTCCTGGCTATCCAGGGGTTGGGCGCTGTAGGCACCAATGGCAGTCACGGGCATGATCTTGTCCTTCTTCTTGTCAGGTAGTTTGCAAGCGGATGCGAACACCCGCTTCGTCGCTCAGCGCCAGGCCTCAACCGGTCTTGCGCAGATCCGGATCGGCAGGGGTAGTCGGCGCGCTGTTACGATCATTCGGGTGCCAGTCCTGCCAGCGTCGATGCTCGGCGGAGCCCAGGTACTCGAAGTTGTCCTCACCGGAATTGATGTTGTAGTAATCGCGCACAACTCCCTCGACATCGCCAGCCCCGCAGTTGCCCTGGAGGATCTGGTGCACCGGCAACCAGGCCTGTATGTACTTCGTGGGTTCGTACTCGAAAATGTCGCAGCAACCCTGGGAGCAGAAGTGATAACGCTCACCCTCGTGCTCAGCGCTGCGATGACTCAAGGTCGTGAGCTCATCAGGCTCGGTAAACCCCAGCGGGATCTGGCAGATCTGGCAGAGCATCGGTAGCGTCGGGTTGTAGAAGCGCTCACCCTTCTCTTGCAGCGCGCGCCAGTGCTCGTAGCGTGGGCGGTAGATCTTGTCAAAGGTGTCCGGGTACTTGGAGGACAGCCAGTCCAGCTCCTCGTCGGTCGGCATCCAGGTGTGGAAGTTGGTTGCCTGGCTGTACTGATAGAAGATCGACCACGCCTGATGGCTGATGTGGTCCTTACCGATATTGGCTTCTTCGACATGCTTTGGCGGACGGATGCCATAACGCTCCAGGTCCTTGAACAGCGCACCACCGGCCTCTTCGAAGTACACGCCCCAGGCTTCGGACCAGGACATGACTTTGTTGGGCAGCATGTAGTCCATCATCATCCCGACCAGCGTCAGCAGGCGGTAGCCGCGCCAGAACCACTTGTCGATCCAGCGCTGGATGATCGGCACGTTGTCCTCGTGTTGCTCCAGCAGGAACTTGATCACCTCAAGACCGAGGGTCATGTGCCGGGCTTCGTCGGACTGTGCGGAGAAACCGAAGGTCACCGTGGCCATGTCGCCGTTGAACGCGGCACCCGACATGAACGGCACGAACAACAGGTTGGTCAGCACGTATTCGAAGGAGAACGAGATCGCCGTCAGGAACTCGAACGGACCCGCCGTGCGCGCATCTTCGAAGAAAGACTTGGGCACCGAGAGGAACCACACACGGTCATGCATATGGGCGAAATCATGCAGGCCGTTGAAGTGCTTGTTGTAATGACTCATGGCGTGAATCTGCGTCTGCACGTGACGCAGTTCGTCGATCGCCTGCATCTGGCAAGCGATGCGCGCACCCGCGCCGCTGAACTGCCGGCCAACCCGGGCGAAGCCCTGGTAGGCCTGATACTCCAGGGGTGTCACACCGGACAGGAACAGCTTCAGCGCGTTGACATAACGGGCGTCCGACAGCGTGGTATGGCCGTTGTTTTGCGAGAAGGCATCGAAGATCGCGTACAGCTTTTTCTCTTTCTCGGCCTGGTATTTCCAGTAGGTGTCCATGGTCAGGCGGAACGGGTCTTCCCACTTGTCCCAGTCGGTAATCTTGATCCCTTCGAAACGCTCGTGGGGGTAGATGTCCTCGTGAGTCTGGTAGCTGGGTTCCCAGTCCAGGTCGCGGGTCATGCAGCGATATTTTTCTTTGGCATTGAGGCGTTTTTTCACGGCCATGCTGGCTCTCCAGAATTCTTGTTATCGAACAAACGCTAACGGCGCGATGGCCGCACTCAGCTGTTCCAGTGCAGGGAAAAACTGTCGTCCTCTTCCTCGACGTTGCCGCCCAGGGTGATCACGTACATCAGCATTTCCTGGATATCCCAAGGAGTACCGGTGATCTGCTCTACGGTTTCGCGACGAATTTCAAGGCGATTACTGGCTTCGATGCGGATCATCGACGGCTGATGCTGGACAACCGCGTGGGGGTTGTCGGTCGTGATGGCTTCGACGATCGAGCGTGCGTAATCGGTGTCTTGCAGGTTGATGTAAACGAGGGAAGTCATGCGGCAGCTCCTGTCAGGCCAATTTTTTTCAAGCGAGCGGTGAAATCCGCCTGGACGGCTTCCAGTGCAGCAACACCGAGACCTTTGGCTGCCAATGGGGCCAAGGCTTCAAGCGAGCGCTGGCTCCAGCGATCGACCCAGCCTTGCACCATTGCCTTGTTTTCAGGGCTTTCGTTGATCACCGTTTTGAGCAGGGCGTCCACCCAGCGCTGGCTGTCGGCGAACCACAGGCGCATGAACTCGGTCAGCATGCCGACCTGGCCGGCACCGTTGGCCGACAGATGCTCGTCGAGCTTGTGGAACATCAGCGGGTAAACCAGGCCATCGCTGACCACGTTCTGCGCCACGGTCAGTTCGAACCAGTCACGTATGACCAGGGTGTCTTCGACGTAGCGGCGCATCCCCTGCCAGGCAGAATCGTTGAGCCACAACTGTTTGGCCTGGGCGAGAAGCTGGACGTCGCCGTCATCGAGCATCAGTCCTATGCGCGAAAGGTATTGAGCGATGCCCAATCGATCCATCGCCTGGAACATGTGCATCTGCGTGACGCTGGTGCCGAAGCCATCGGCGGCGATGTTGCTGTTGTTCATGTTCGCGCCCAGCTCCGCATGGCGCAGAGGCAGCAACAGCGTACTGATCAGCCGGATATTTTCTGGCGACAGGCTGGCGAGCATGTCGCGCTTCTCACAGAAGGCGTAATCGTGCTCGGCGTTTTCCTGCATCTTGGCCCGGGCCTGGACATAGGCACCGTAGTAGTACTGGCGCGGATCGCTGACGGCATACCAGTCGGCCATGACCACATCGGTACGGGTGGCATCGTTGAGCAGTTTGTCGGGTTGCCACAGCGGCCGATAATGAAAATTGGTCGCCGATTCCAGGTCGAAACTGGCTTCCTGATAACGGCTGGCAACCTTGTCGCCAAAACGGCGACGGGTATGGCTGAAGGTGTTGCGGATCGTCTCGACAGTCGTCGTCTTGATCTCGACACTCATGGAGCGGTCTCCTGTAGTTGTTGTTGTTTGGGGGGGCGGCTTATTCAGCTTCGCGGGAGTCGCCGTAACGCCACTTGCGTGCATCGGCGTCCAGGGCGTCGGACATTTGCGCGTCCATGTGTTGCACATGGTTGTTCTGGCAAAACTGCTTGAAGGCTTGATGCGGCAGCACCAGCTCGACAAACAGCTCCGGGTAGCCGATTGCGAAATCGAATTCGACAAAGGCATCTTCCGGCTTGCTGCGCACTCGGATGAAGCGCGGCATTTGGTCGAAGTTGCTACCAGGTTGGTTCATGCTCGGGTACTCCCCTGTTGTTCTGCAGGGAGACGGAGCAACAACGGTGCCAGCAACAGCAGTGAGGAAAAAACAAAAAATAAATATCTTATAAAACAGATAGATAAACCACTCTCCAGGGTTCTGCTTTCTAATCCCGGGGTTAATTTGGAGTGAGTGCTGATTGCGACGATTTGATCATTTGATCAATCCCGGGCCTGCCGATTTGAGCAAATAGCCCATACATGACAATGACCATTCGGACTATCCTTGACCCTGTGTTGGCGATGCCTTCAAGACAGTTTTCAGGACGCTCCGGATAGGGAGTTTTCAAGGAGCGCAAGTAGCAAGAGTTCTGGTTCGCACCCCCAAAACGCGCCTCAGCCTGGGCGTAGGGTGACGAATCATCCCCACCAACAAAAAAGACTTAGGGGTGTGTTTGCATGACCATGAAGTACCGAGCCTCGGAGCACTCCGCGCTGCTCAAGGATCTGACCGATCGCATCCACTTCCTCGGCAGTGAGGGGAAAATCTGGCTGGATGAACAGCGGATGATGCTGATGCAGGTTTCATCGATGGCATCGTTTCGCCGAGAGCTCATCGAGACGATCGGCGAAGAGCGTGCAAAGGGGTTTTTCCTGCGGCTGGGCTATCAGTCCGGCCTGAAAGATGCTGAATTGGCCCGCAAATTACGCCCCAACGGCAGTGACATCGACATGTTCCTGATAGGCCCTCAACTGCACTCGCTCAAGGGTATGGTCAAGGTACGTCCGATCGTCATGAACATTGATATCGAGGCAGGAACCTTCTACGCCGAAATCGAATGGATCGACTCGTTCGAGGTCGAGAACCATCAGAGCGAGCAGCTGCATTCCGATCAACCCGTCTGCTGGACCTTGCTCGGGTACGCGATCAGCTATTCGTCATTTTTCACGGGTCGTCAGATCATCTACAAGGAAGTCAGCTGCCGCGGCTGTGGCGACAGCATGTGTCGCATCATCGGTAAACCCGCTGAAGAGTGGGAGGATGCCGATACCTTCATGCGCTACTTCCAGAGTGATCCAATCATCGATGAGTTGCGCACCCTGCAGCTTCAAGTCGAAAACATGAATCAACGCCTCGAGTTGCGTGAAGGTCAGTTTTACGGGATTGGCCAATCTGCCGTTTACCGCAAGACCTGTGAACTGATTGACAAGGTCGCGCCAGGAAAAGCATCCGTGTTGCTGTTGGGTGAAACGGGCGTCGGAAAGGAAGTCATCGCCCGCAGCCTGCATTTGCGCAGTGAGCGTGCGGGAGGTCCTTTCATTGCCATGAACTGTGCGGCAATCAGCCCGGACCTGATAGAAGCCGAGCTGTTTGGCGTTGAAAGAGGCGCGTATACCGGTGCACAACAATCTCGCATGGGCCGCTTCGAGCGGGCACATGGAGGCACCCTGTTTCTTGACGAGATCATCGAACTCTCTCCACGCGCCCAGGCGAGTTTATTGCGTGTGCTGCAGGAGGGAGAACTCGAACGGGTGGGCGATAGCCAGACTCGACGAGTGGACGTGCGCGTAATCGGCGCGACACACGAAGACCTGGGCCAGGCGGTAAAGAATGGAAGATTTCGAGCCGACCTCTACTACCGCCTGAATGTCTATCCCGTTCGAATTCCGGCATTGCGTGATCGTCGCGAAGACATCCCCCTCTTGATTGATCACTTCCTGGAAAAGTTGCACCAGAGCTACGAAAAAAAGACCCTCGGCCTATCCGATCGTGCCTACGAGGCGTGCTTGCGCTATGACTGGCCGGGCAATATTCGCGAGCTGGAAAACCTGCTGGAGCGTGGTGTGATCATCACGGACAACAACAAGACGATATCGGTGGAGGCGCTCTTCCCGCACATGTCTGTAGAGGCACTGAGCATTGGGCTGTCGAGCGAAGGTAACCTGGTCAGCCAGAAGCTTCAGCCCGCAGATGATTGGGTGGACAGGCTCCTCGATATGGGGGTGAGTCTGGATGACGTGGAACAACAGCTGTTACAGGGCGCTATGGATCGAGCGAATCAGAACGTCTCGGAAGCTGCCCGCTTACTTGGCATAACGCGACCAGCGCTGGCCTATCGATTGAAGAAGCTGCCCGTGGGCTAAGGATCAGGTTGAGGTTCGCAGGTGGGGGCGAAAGGTTGCAATCGGCTCTACGGAGTAATCGCCACCTTCATCACCCCATCCCTCTGATGAGCAAACAAATCATACGCCGCTTCAATGTCATCCAGCCTGTAGCGATGAGTCACCAGCGGCGACAGATCCACCCCGCCACTTTCCACCACCGCCATCAAGCGCCGCATGCGTTCTTTGCCGCCGGGGCACAAGGTCGTGATGATGCTGTAGTCGCCCAGACCGGCAGCGAAAGCGTCCAGCGGAATGCGCAGGTCGCTGGAGTAAACCCCCAGGCTGGAAAGCCGACCACCCGGACGCAAAACCCGCAGTGCCGACTCAAACGTACCCTGGGTGCCCAATGCCTCGATGGAGACATCGACACCACGCCCATCGGTCAGGGCCATGATCTGTTCAACCACATCGCCGTCCTTGAAATTGACCACATGGGTTGCACCCAGTTGTTTGGCGACGCTCATGCGTTCGGCGACCGCATCGACGCCGATAATCGTGGTCGCGCCTTTAAGGCGTGCGCCGGCCACCGCGCAGAGCCCGATAGGCCCCAGCGCGAACACCGCGACGGTATCGCCGATTTCCACCCCGCCTCGCTCGGCCCCGGAAAAGCCGGTGGACATGATGTCCGGGCACATCAGCACCTGTTCGTCGCTGAGGCCGTCCGGTATCGGGCACAGATTGGCCAACGCATCCGGCACCAATACGTATTCAGCCTGGCAACCATCGATGATATTGCCGAATTTCCAGCCACCGGTGGCCCGAAAACCGTGCCGGGTGTCCGGGCCATCCTGTGAACCGCAGCCGCACAGGCAGGCGTAACTTTGCCCGCTGGGGGTGATTGCGCCCGCGATCACACGCTGGCCTTCGGCAAAACCGCGCACCTGCGAGCCCAGTCGTTCGATGACGCCGACTGGCTCGTGGCCCACTGTCAGGCCTTTGGCGACAGGGTATTCGCCACGCAGGATATGCACGTCGGTGCCGCAGATCGTGGTGGTGGTTATGCGAACCAGGGCATCGAGCGGGCCGACTTCGGGGATGGGTTTGTCGTCGAGCACTATCCGGTTTTTCTCGACGCATACTGCGGCTTTCATGGTGGCCATGGTGATCCCTCCTGATCAGTGCTGCGATTGAGTTCAGCACGAAATCGGGACGCTGATGGATTGCCGGATCAAAGGTTGATGGCGCGCTGTATGCCTTCAGGTGCTCCGCGTTATCGTTCATCGCGGGCAAGCCACGCTCCTACGGGGGAGGCGCAAAGGTATCGAAATGGCTTTCCAATACATCAATAAATCCAGATGTCAGCCTCAATACATATGAATTTTCTTTGATGTTTCCCCACTTTAAGCTCCTTGTCACTCCTTTCCCGAAGGAGCTCGTTTCGTCGGTACGCCTGAACGAACAAGGCGATCCTAAAAATAAATGTGTCTGCCGACTCAAGGAATTCCTATGTCATCTACACGGCAAAGCGCCGATGAACACCTGCTGCACAGCCAGGGCTATGCCCAGGAGCTGCATCGGGGGCTGTCTCTGTGGTCATCATTTTCGGTCGGCTTCGCCACGGTTTCGCCCGTGGTCGGTATCTATTCGGTCATGTCGCTGGGTGCCATGAGTGTGGGTCCTTCGTGGGTCTGGATCGTGCCGTTGTGCCTGGCGTTGCAATTGCTGGTGGCCCTGGTCTATGCCGAGCTGGCCTCGCAGTACCCGCTTGCCGGTGGTTGCTACCAATGGGTCAAGCGCCTGGCGGGCGATCGCTGGGCGTGGTTTACCGGCTTCATGTACCTGGCATCCGCACTGGCCTCGTTAACCACCGTGGCCTATTTGGGCGGGTTCTGGCTGTGGCTGTTTTTCACAGGCTTACCGCCTTCCGCCAACGCCCAGGTGTTCAGTGGTGCAGTGTTGTTGCTGCTGGGTCTTGGGGTGAATCTGTTCGGGATCAACCCGCTCAAGTATTTCGTCAATGCCGGCATCATCGCCGAGGCGATTGCCTCCATCGGCATCGGCGTATTGTTGCTGCTGTTCTTCCGCAACCACTCGTTGTCGCTGGTGTTTGAAGGCCTGACGTCTACGCAGGGTTCCGACGGTTCCTACCTGTCGGGCTTCCTGACAGCCATGGCCGTGGGTGGATGGGCGTTCCTCGGTTTTGATGCCTGCTCGCAAGTGTCCGAGGAAACCGCCGACGCCCGCACATCGACCCCACGGGCCATCTTGCGCTCGATGATTCTGGTCGGGCTGACCGTAATGCTGACTGCGTTCGCCGTCACCCTGTCCTACACCGACACGGCGGCGATGGTGTCCGGCCAGGTCGTCGACCCGGTCACCCCGGCTGTCGTCGATGCCTTTGGCGCCTGGTCGGAACGGCCGTTCGTGGGCATCGTGCTGGTCGCGTTCATCGCCTGTGTCGTCTCTGTGCAGACCTACATCGGTCGTGCCGTATTCGGCATGGCACGGGACTCGATCCTGCCCGCATCAAAGCTGTTGCGCCGCGTGGACAAGCGCAAAGTGCCCTTTGCCGCCATGCTGTTCAGCACGCTGTTTGCCAGCTTCGGCCTGGCCCTGGGCTTGAACGCAACGGCCGTCGGCACCCTGATCGCGTTTGGCAGCGGCGGTTTCTTCGTGGTGTTCCTGATCGTGGTGACCTGCGCCCTGCTCGCTCGCCTGAGCGGTAAATGGAAAGCCGAGCCTGGCGTGTTCAGCCTCGGCCGCTGGGGTGTGCCGATCAACCTTGCCGCGTTCTTCTGGCTGGTGTTCGAAAGCATTAACGTGGCCTGGCCACGGGAATCCCTCGCCCCACCCGGTGCGCCCTGGTTTCAGGTCTGGGCGGTGATCCTGGTGTTCTCGATCCTGGCGGTACTGGGCCTGATCTACATGGTCTACGCCAAACCCTATCAACGCACCGTCAGCCCCCACCTGCACGTTCAATAACGCCCTTGTCTTGCCGTGCAAGGCGCCTCTCCTGCGCCTTGCCGATCTGGAGTTTCAGATGTCCCTTCACTATTGGAATTACCCCACGGATATTTTCTGCGGACCGAGTGCGCTCGATGCGTTGGCGGAGCGCTGCACCTTGCTGGGCATGCGCAATCCCTTGCTGGTCACCGACCCTGGCATGTTGTCCCTGGAACCGTTGGTGCTGCTCAAGGCTCACCTGACCCAGGCCGATATACCGTTCAGCGTGTTCAGCGAAGTCGCCAGCAACCCGAGCATGGCGGACGTGGCCCAAGGCGTTGCTGCGTTCAAGGCCGGCAAGCATGACTCACTGATCGCCCTGGGCGGCGGTAGCGCGATGGATGCCGCCAAGGGCATCAGCCTGGCGGCCATCGACGGGCAAGGACTGCAACGGTTCGAATGGTCCCAGGTCATCGCCCACTACCCCACCCTGACGGACTTTCCCCGCCTGGGGCTGCCACCTTTGATTGCCTTGCCGACCACGGCTGGCACGGGTTCGGAACTGGGCCGCGAAGCCGTGTTGACCCAGAGCGAAGAGAACGTCAAACGGGTGATCAGCCACCCGGAACTGCTCCCGGCCACGGTGATTCTCGACCCGGTTTTGACCCGAGGCCTGCCGCCCACCCTGACGGCGGCCACGGGCATGGACGCTTTGACCCATCACATTGAAGCCTTTTGCTCGCCCCTGTATCACCCGATGTCTTCGGGCGTTGCGGTGGAGGGCATTCGCCTGATCCAGCAGCACCTGATCGATGCCCATGCCAACGGCCAGGACATGGTCGCGCGCGAAGGCATGCTCGTGGCCTCCGCCATGGCCGCCGTGGCCTTTCAGAAAGGCCTGGGCGGTGTGCACGCCCTCGCCCATCCGCTGGGCGCCCGCTATCACAAGCACCACGGCTTGTTGAACGCGATCCTCCTGCCCTATGTGCTGATGGCCAACCGGGAAACGATTGCCCCGGACATCGCGCGGCTGGCGCGCTACCTGGAGTTGCAGCAAGCGGATTTCGACGGCTTTCTCGATTGGGTGCTGGACCTGCGCAAACGCCTCGGCATTCCTCACTCATTGGCTGAAATCGGTCTTGATGCCGACGCCGCGTCCTGGGTGGGAGAACAGGCGCTGGCCGACATTTCCTCATCGGACACCAATGCCTGCGTCCTCAGTGCTGACGACTACAGCCAGATTTTCCGCAACGCTATACAGGGCGTGCTTCAGGGAGTACGACCATGACCGCCACCCATTACATCGACGGCCGTTGGGTGGCCGGTGAGGGTTTCGACTGCATCACCGTCTTCGACCCGGCACTGGGCCAACCCTTTGCCGAGCTGACTGCAGCGAGTGCCGCGCAAGTCGATCAAGCCATTGCCGCCGCACGCCAGGCATTCCCCGGCTGGCGCAACCTCAGTGGCTCGCAGCGCGCAGCTTATTTGAATGGTTTTGCCGAACAAATCGAAACGCGCCGCGAAGCACTGATCGCGCTGCAGATGCAGAACAACGGTAAACCCCGCCATGAAGCCGTGGTGGACATCGACGATGCCGTCGCGACGTTTCGCTATTACGCAGTCCTGGCTGAAGCACTCGATGCCCGGCAGGACCGTGATGTGCCGCTGGCCGTACCGGGTTTCAATGCCTACACGCGCCTTGAGCCGGTGGGTGTGGTGGGCTTGATCGTGCCGTGGAACTTCCCGTTGGTCACCAGTGCCTGGAAGCTCGCACCGGCACTGGCCGCCGGTTGCACGGTGGTGCTCAAGCCGTCGGAGATCACGCCGTTGATCGAGCAGGCCTACGGCCACATCGCCGATGCACTGGGCCTGCCCGCGGGCGTGCTGAACATTGTCGGCGGTAAAGCCGAAGTCGGCGCAGCGCTGAGCAACCACGCCGGTCTCGACAAGCTGTCATTCACCGGCAGCAACGCCGTCGGCAGCCAGGTCATGCGCAGCTCGGCTGCCCATTGCCGCCCTCTGACGCTTGAGCTGGGTGGCAAGTCCGCGATTGTCGTTTTCGACGATTGCGACCTCGATCAGGCCGTTGAATGGATCGTCGCCGGTATCTGCTGGAATGCCGGGCAAATGTGCTCGGCGACCTCGCGGCTGCTCGTGCAGGACAGCATCGCCGATGCGTTGATGCAACGCCTGAAGAGCGCATTCGAAACACTGCGGGTCGGCAATCCACTGAACGGCGAAGTCGATATGGGCCCACTCACCAGTCAGGCGCAATGGTCCAAAGTGTCGGAATACTTTGCCATCGCTCGCAGCGAAGGCTTGCATTGCGTGACCGGCGGCGACGTGCAGCGTGACCCGGGCTGGTTCGTCAACCCGACCCTCTATGCGGACGTGCCGGTGACCAGCCGCTTGTGGACCGAAGAGATTTTCGGCCCGGTGTTGTGTACCCGTCGCTTCTCCACGGAGCAAGAAGCGCTGGCAGTGGCCAACGATAGCCGCTTTGGCCTGGTGGCTACCGTCATCAGCGCCGATCTGGTTCGCGCCGAACGGGTCGCCCAGGCGCTGGAAGTCGGCCACGTCTGGGTCAACTCGATCCAGGCGGTGTTCGTCGAGACGTCCTGGGGCGGCACCAAGGGCAGCGGCATCGGCCGTGAGCTGGGACCGTGGGGCCTGGCCGCCTATCAGTCGGTCAAACACATCACCCGCTGCCTTGGCTGACAGGCTTAGAGGTTGTGCTCGGCCAGCAAGTCATCGATGAAGGCACGCACGGCTTCGCTTTGCGGGTGACCGACGTGGGTGATCATGCTGTGTTGTACCTCGTAGCGAAGCGTCGCCGGCTGCAACGCGCGCATTTGTCCGCTCGCCAGCCAGGGCCGGGCGTAATGGGCCGGGAGATACCCCAGGTGTGTGCCGGCCAGTACGCCATGGGCCACCGCTTCCATATGATGGGCGGTGGCTGAAGCGCGCTCGGGCGTCACCGGCAGGACCTGGTCGGCCGGCAGGAAACCATGCCTGATCCAGTCACTGGCCTGCAGCTGTTCGACAGTGGGCGCATCGACCGAGAACAGCGGGTGCCTATCCCCGCAGAAAATGCCGATTTCTTCCTTGTACAACGGCTGGTAGGCCAGCGTCGGCAACGGCCGGCTGAAATAGGAAATCGCCAGGTCCAGTTGCCCATCGATGACCGCCAACTCAAGCTCCGTGGGCGAATTGACGAAGATGTGCACGTGCATGTCGTGGTCGCGCTGATAAAAACGGCCGATGGCCGCATCGATCCGGGCGGTGGGCAAGGTCGCGATGTTATCGGCCAGGCCGAGATACAGATCACCCACCAGGCGCCCGGCCAGGTCCTGTGCCTCGTCGCGAAATGCATCCACCGCGCCGAACAACGCTGCCGAAGCCTTGAGTATCCGCTGGCCTTTTTCGGTCAAGCGAAACCCGCCCTTGCCGCGCTCGCAGATGCGATAACCGAGGCGTTTTTCCAGGCTTGAAATGTGCGTGCTGATGTTGGATTGGCTCATGTTCAACTCGGCCTGCGCAGCCGTAAACCCACCGCACTTCACGACGATGGCGAAAATGCGCAACAGGCGCAGATCCATGTCCGTCACATTTCTAAGCACCGATGATCTCGCTTTCAGTTGAATGGGCGCGCATTGTCGGGCGCTAATGGAAGAGGGCCATTCAACGATCGAGGCCTGTTGCGCGTCAATCAAAGTTTGTGCAAAAGCGTCGAAAACGCGCCTCGAATCGATCTCAGCTGTCATGCCACAGCAGCGTCTCCTGCGCGGGTGCTCGCGTCGTGTAGAAGCCATTGGCAGGTGAATCGTGGTCGGCATAACCAAAGGAAACACCACAGACCACGAGCCGGTCCTCGTCGATGCCGAAATGTCGACGCACAAACCCGGCGTGGCTGGCCAGCGCGGCCTGGGCAATGATCCCCAGGCCCAGTGCCTCGGCTGCCAGCAGCAGGTTGGCTACGTAGCCGCCGCAATCGACTGCACCATAAGTACCCAGTGTGCGATCACTGGTAATGATCGCGACATGCGGCGCGTCGAACAGTGAAAAATTGCGCAGGGTCTGTTGCTGGCTGGCGACCCGGTCGCCCGGCGCGATGCCGATGCTTTCGTACAGTTGTCGTGCGCATTCACGGCGACGCTGCTGATATACGCCCTGGTATTCACCGGGGAAAGGCAAGTCCGGCGCCGCAGAGCCCGTCTGCAGCTCGTTGATATACGCGGTGCGGAAGCGCTCGGTGGCATCGCCCCGGGTCACAATGACCTGCCATGGCTGCGTGTTGCACCATGACGCAGTGCGTTGCGCCAAGGCGAACAGTCGAGAGATCAGCACGGGGTCGACGGGTTGTGGAAGAAAGGCGCGGCAGCTGCGGCGGCGCTGCAGCAAACCCTCAAGCGCATCGAACTCGGTCGGGTTCATGATCCTGTCTCCATTGATGAAAGCCGATACCAGGCTGGTCTGCTACCAGATCCAAGCTTATCCAGAGAAGGTCGTGCATGTCCCACCCTTGAATGGGTGGGGGGAACGTCCGGGTTGCCCCACCCTTGCATCCGAGGCTGCTATCAAACCATTTGCGTTCCAGGAGGGTCTGTTTGTCGACACTTCAATCTGCTTGCACGGTCACTTGTCGCTGCTCGCCCAACCCCGTGATGCCCAGCCGAACCGTCTGCCCCGCACGCAGGAACACCGGCTGTGGCTTGATGCCCAAGCCGACACCCGGTGGCGTGCCGGTGGAAATCACATCGCCCGGTTGCAGGCTCATGCAGCGGCTCAGGTAGGCAATCAATTGCGGCACATTGAAGATCAGCGTGCGCGTGTTGCCTTGTTGGTAGCGGTGTCCGTCGACCTCCAGCCACAGGTCCAGCGCATGGGGCTCGGCAACTTCATCGCGGGTGACCAGCCACGGGCCGAGTGGGCCGAACGTATCGAAGCCTTTGCCCTTGTCCCAAGTGCCGCCACGCTCCAGTTGCCATTCACGCTCCGAGACATCGTTGATCACGCAGTAGCCGGCGACGTGCTCCATGGCGTTCGCTTCATCGATATAACGCCCGCCTTTGCCGATGACCACGCCGAGCTCCACTTCCCAATCCGTCTTGAGCGAGCCCCGCGGGATCTCGAGGTTGTCGTTCGGACCGCAGATGGCGCTGGTCCATTTGTTGAAGATGATCGGCTCCTTGGGCACTTCCATGTTCGACTCGGCCGCATGGTCGGCGTAGTTCAGGCCGATGCAGATGAATTTCCCGACCTGCCCTACGCAAGCGCCAATCCGCGGCTGCCCAGAAACGATCGGCAGGCTGGCCGGATCGATCGCGGCTAGCGTCGCCAGGCTTTCAGGACTCAGGGCCGTCCCGGCGATATCCGCCACGTGGCCCGAGAGATCGCGGACCTGATTGTCGGCATCCAGCAGGCCGGGCTTCTCCGAACCTTTTTCGCCATAACGCAACAGTTTCATTTGCTTCTCCTGCTTAAACTGAAAAGTGCAAACCGGGTTTCAGATGCTCATGCCGCCATCGATGACGTGCACGCCACCGGTGGTGTAGGTCGACGCATCACTGCCCAGGTACAGAGCCAACCGGGCAATCTCTTCGGCGCTGCCGATTCGACCCATGGGTTGGCGCTCGAGAAATTGCTGAAACACCTGTGCTTCGTCGACGCCCTGCTGCACGGACTGGGCGGCAATGCGCTGGCGCAGCGACGGCGATTCCACGGTGCCAGGGCAAATCGCATTGCAGCGAATGCCCTGGCCGATAAAATCAGCGGCAACGGCTTTCGTCAGCCCCACCACGGCCGCCTTGCTGGCAGCATAGGCAAAGCGGTTGGGCACGCCCTTGACGCTCGATACCACCGAAGACATGTTGATGATCGATCCGCCGCCCCGTTCCAGCATACCCGGCAGAAAGGCGCGAATCATCCGGTACATGGCCGTGACATTGATGTCCATCGAGCGCGCCCAGGACGCTTCGTCACACTCCAGGATATTACCGCTGGCCACATACCCCGCGCAGTTGAACAACACGTCCAGTCCACCGATACGCTCGCTGGTTTCGCTGATGGCACTGGCTGAGGTGACGTCCAGGGTGATGGCGGTGATGCCATCAACGCCCGCCAGCCCGCGAATATCGATGTCCGTGGCAAACACCTCGGCGCCGGATTGGGCAAAGGCCTTGGCGCTGGCCAGGCCGATTCCCTGCCCCGCGGCTGTGATCAGCACTCGTTTGTTCTGCAGGTTCATGCCGTCTCCAGCTTCGCGTTGATGGTCGCGGTTTTAGGGGTTCGGCCGAGCATCGATGCGGGAATGGCAAGGATCAGCCCGCCGCTGACGAACAGGCACAGCGCCAGGACATAGGTACCGTTGTTGATGTTGCCGGTGAGGTTCTCCGCCACGGCCGTGATCATCGAACCGGTGAAGCCGGACAGATTGCCGATGGCGTTGATCATGCCGATGCCGGCAGCCGCCGCGACTCCCGACAGCACGGTCCCCGGCAGGGTCCAGAAAATCGGCATCAGGCTGAGAATCCCGGAAGCGGCGATGCTGAGGAAGAACACCGACAGCACCAGATTGTCGGCAAAGAAGGCGCTGAGGATCAGGCCGACGCCACCGGTGAACGCAGGAATCGCGGCGTGCATGCGGCGCTCGCCGGTGCGGTTGGAGTGGCGGGCGTTGAGCAGCATGGCCACGACGGCCACGGCGTAGGGAATGGCGGTCAGGAAGCCAATGTGCAAGCTGTTGGTGATACCGGTGCTCTTGATGATCGAGGGCATCCAGAACGCCAGTCCGTAGAAGCCGGTGTTGAAGGTCAGCAGGATCAGCACCAACAGCCACACCCGCGGATTGAAGAACACTTCGCTCAGGCGCGAGGCCTTGCCCTGGTTATCGGTTTGCAGATTGGCCTTGAGCAAGGCTTTCTCCGCAGCGGACAGCCATTTGGCGGAGTCGATGTTGTTGGCCAGGCAGGCGATCACGACGAACGCCATGATCACCGAAGGAATGCCTTCGATGATCAGCATCCATTGCCAGCCGGACATGCCGTGCACGCCTTGCATGCTGTTCATCAACCAGCCGGACAGAATGCCGCCCAGGGTCAGGCTGATCGGCATCGCCATCAGGAACCCGGACATCACCCGGCTTTGCCGATGGGTCGGAAACCAGTAGTTGAGGTAGAGAATCACACCGGGGAAGAAACCGGCTTCACAGATCCCCAGCAGGAAGCGCAGCACGTAGAACATGGTGCTCGACTCGATGTGGAAGAAGCCCGCCAATGGCACGGTGAATGCCACGGCCATGGAGATCACGGCCCAGGTCAACATGATACGGGCGATCCAGAAGCGTGCGCCGTAGCGATGCAGCAACAGATTGCTCGGCACTTCAAAGAGGAAATAGCCCCAGAAGAACATGCTGGCGCCCAAGGCATAGACGGTATTGCTGAACTGCAGCTCGTTGAGCATGTCGAGCTTGGCAAAGCCGATGTTGACCCGGTCCAGGTACGCGGCCATGTAACACAGGAGCAGGACGGGAAGTATGCGCCAGATGACCTTGCGGTAGGTTCGGTCTTCAAAGTCGAGCTCGCTGGCTTGCGCCTGCGCAGGTATCTGCTCGGATATCGTTTGCATGAGGTAACCCCTGGGCATGTGGACACGCCTGATTGTTTTTATCGACGGGGTCACTTTACTGGCGCGAATCGATTCATTCCCAATGGCATTTTCGGATTAACCGATAACGATCTGTTATCGAAAACGCCTGCAAACGTCGCCGTTTTCAACTGGTCGGATCCCGGGCCAGCCGGGCGTTGTCCTTCAATATCTCGGCAAACTCCAGGGCCGCCCCCACCAGCTGCTCGCCCTTGCGCGTGAGGATGCCGTAATCCTGCGGCACCAGGTGCAACGGCGTATCCAGGATCTTGAGCTGGCCGCTCTCGAGGAGCGGATTGACCATGGCGTTGGGCAGCATTCCGATCATGGACCCGCGTTGCAGCACCTGCAGGAAGGTCTGCATGGAGATGGTGTCGACGGTGTTTCGCGGCATGCCCACGCCAGCTTCGGCGAACGCCAGTTCCATGCGGCCACGAATGGGTGTGCCCACCGGGTAGAGAATCCACGGCAAGTCCACCAATTGCTGCAATGAGAGGGGGCCGGCAGCGGCCAGCGGGTGTCGGTCGTTGACCACGATGCAGAACGGTTCGGGCGCCAGTGGCTGGAAGTCGTAATGCTGCTGCTGGCTTTGATCGGTGAAACGGGCGATGGCCAGGTCGAGTTTTTTCTCTTCTAGCATTTTCATCAGGTGGTTACTGGTTTGCTCCACCACCTCGATCGATAGCAACGGCCAGCGTTCCTTGATCTGCAAGATGGCTTCGGGCAACGCCACGGCGGTGGCGGCGAAAATACCGCCGATCCTGAGGTAGCCATGACCGCCTTCGCGCAGGCTGCTGATTTGTTCGACGAACGAGCGCGCGTCATTCAGGGCAATCTGCGCATAGCGCAGCACATGCTCTCCCAGTGCCGTAGGTGGCATGCTACGCGGCAGGCGTTCGAATAAAGCAAAGCCCAGCAGGCTTTCGATTTCCTTGAGCATCTTGCTGATGGCCGGCTGACTCAGATTCATCTGTTGCGCCGCCAGGTGCATGTTGCGGGTGCGCCCCAAGGTGTCGATCAGCTGCAAATGCCTGAATTTGAGCCATCCGCAAAAGTGGGTGAATGAAAGTTCCGACATGGGCACACCTCGCCAGGCGATAACTGTACGTTATCAATTATTGAAATTATCTCATTGGAGTTTATCGGCTGTGCGCCCTAGCGTGAAGTCTTTACGAACCAGGAAGATTGCCATGTCGCTAATGCTTACCCCCGAAAACACCCTGCCAGCCGATGGTGTAGCCGGAACCCTGATTGGCCGTGCCTGGGTACCAGGACGAATCGCCGGACCTTCGCCAATCGTCCTGCGCGCCGACGGCGTATTCGACCTGTCGGAGCATTTCGCGACTTTGAGTGACTTGCTGGAATCCGATGCTCCCCTTTCGGCAGTTCGCGACGCGCCCGGCATTTTCATCGCCAGCGTCGAAGCCCTGCTGGCCAACACGGGGCCCGACGCCGATCCATCCAGACCGTACTTGCTACCGCCCCTGGATTTGCAAGTGATCAAGGCTGCCGGCGTAACCTTCGCCGCCAGCATGATCGAGCGTGTGATCGAGGAGCAGGCCGGTGGTGATGCCGCCAAGGCTGAAGCCGTGCGGGCCACCGTGCACGGGGTGATCGGCGACAACCTGCGCTCGATCGTTCCAGGCTCCGAGCAGGCCATGCGCTTGAAAGCCTTTCTTATCGAACAGGACATGTGGTCGCAGTATCTGGAAGTGGGTATCGGTCCGGACGCGGAGATCTTCACCAAGGCACCGGTGCTGGCCTCTGTCGGCAGCGGCAGCCGGATTGGCATTCACCCGGGTTCGCAGTGGAACAACCCGGAACCGGAAGTGGTGCTCGCGGTAAACAGTCGCGGGCAGATCCACGGGGCGACCCTGGGCAACGACGTCAACCTGCGGGACTTCGAAGGCCGTAGCGCGCTGTTGCTGAGCAAGGCCAAGGACAACAATGCATCCTGCTCGATCGGGCCTTTCATCCGCCTGTTCGACGATCACTTCAGCCTGGACGATGTCCGCGCCTGCGTGGTCGACCTTGAGGTACAAGGTGAGGACGGTTACCGGATGCACGGATCGAGCTCCATGAGTCAGATCAGCCGGGACCCGCAAGACCTGGCCGGCCAGACCCTCAACGCCAATCACCAGTATCCCGATGGTTTCCTGCTGTTCCTCGGTACGCTGTTCGCCCCTACCGCAGATCGCGATCATGCCGGCAGCGGTTTCACCCACAAACTCGGTGACCGGGTCAGTATCAGCAGCCCCTTGCTTGGCAGCCTGCACAACCAGGTGACCCACAGTTCCGAGGCAGCGCCATGGACCTTTGGCGTGGGTGCCTTGCTGCGTAACCTGGCCGCCCGAGGACTGCTTGCACGCTGAAGCCACACCAGATTGTCGATTCATCCAATGACAAGAGAGAAATGAATCATGAGTGATACCCCTGGTCGTCGCCTGCGCAGCGAACAATGGTTCAACGACCCTGCCCACGCCGACATGACCGCCCTGTATGTCGAACGCTACATGAACTACGGCATGACCCGTGAAGAGCTGCAATCGGGCCGCCCGATCATTGGCATCGCCCAGACTGGCAGCGACCTGACCCCTTGCAACCGCCATCATCTGGAACTCGCGCAGCGGGTCAAGGCCGGCATTCGCGATGCCGGCGGCATTCCCATGGAATTCCCCGTCCACCCCATCGCCGAACAATCACGCAGGCCTACGGCCGCACTCGACCGTAACCTGGCCTACCTGGGGCTGGTGGAGATTCTCCACGGCTATCCACTCGATGGTGTCGTGCTCACCACCGGTTGCGACAAGACCACCCCGGCCTGCCTGATGGCCGCCGCGACCACGGATCTTCCCTCCATTGTCCTGTCTGGCGGACCGATGCTCGATGGCCACCACAAGGGTGAACTGATCGGCTCTGGCACCGTGCTCTGGCATGCGCGCAACCTGATGGCCGCCGGGGAAATCGACTACGAAGGCTTCATGGAAATGACCACCGCGGCATCGCCCTCGGTGGGTCACTGCAACACCATGGGTACCGCCTTGTCGATGAATGCCCTGGCTGAAGCCTTGGGCATGTCGTTGCCGGGTTGCGCGAGTATTCCGGCGCCCTATCGTGAGCGTGGACAAATGGCCTACGCCACCGGCAAGCGCATCTGCGAACTGGTACTGCAGGATGTGCGTCCATCGCAGATCATGACCCGTGAAGCCTTCGAAAATGCAATCGCCGTGGCTTCGGCACTGGGGGCATCGAGTAACTGCCCGCCTCACCTGATCGCCATCGCCCGCCATATGGGCGTCGAGCTGAGCCTCGATGACTGGCAACGCATCGGTGAAGACGTCCCCTTGCTGGTCAACTGCATGCCGGCCGGCAAGTACCTGGGCGAAGGTTTCCATCGTGCCGGCGGTGTTCCGGCGGTCATGCATGAACTGCAGAAAGCCGGGCGCCTGCACGAAGACTGCACCACGGTCAGCGGCAAGAGCATCGGCGAAATCGTCAGCAGCACGCTGACCAGTAACGCCGACGTGATCTACCCCTTTGAAACGCCGCTCAAACACCGAGCAGGTTTCATTGTGCTCAGCGGTAACTTCTTCGACAGTGCGATCATGAAGATGTCGGTGGTGGGTGAAGCGTTTCGCAAGACCTACCTGTCCGAGCCAGGCGCGGAAAACAGCTTCGAAGCGCGGGCGATCGTGTTCGAAGGGCCGGAGGATTATCACGCCCGCATCGATGACCCGGCGCTGGACATCGATGAGCGTTGCATCCTGGTCATTCGAGGCGCAGGCACCGTGGGCTACCCGGGCAGTGCTGAAGTCGTGAACATGGCCCCGCCGGCAGCGCTGATCAAGCAAGGCATCGACGCCCTGCCCTGCCTTGGCGACGGCCGCCAGAGCGGTACGTCAGCCAGCCCTTCGATCCTCAACATGTCGCCGGAGGCCGCCGTGGGCGGTGGCCTGGCGTTGCTGAAAACCAACGACCGCCTGCGCGTGGACCTAAACGCGCGCTCGGTCAACCTGCTGGTCGACGAAGCCGAAATGGCCCGCCGCCGCGCAGAGTGGACGCCGAACATCCCGCCCTCGCAAACCCCTTGGCAAGAGCTGTACCGGCAACTGGTCGGCCAGCTGTCCACGGGCGGCTGCCTGGAGCCGGCCACCCTGCATTTGCGGGTCATCGCCCGCAGTGGTGGCGAGCCACGGCATTCGCACTGATGGCTGTGGTTGTACTCGAGCTACTTAGGCAGCTGGCCTGCCGGCGATGGCGTCCAGGCAGGCTTTAACCCGGCGCGGACCAACGTTGGTAGAGGCGCCGATGGAGACACTCACAGGATGACGGACAGGCTCAGGGCACGCCCTGTAGGAGCAAGCTTGCTCGCGATGGAAGTCAACGATAACGCGGGAAACCTGACACCCCGAGGCGCCCTCAGGTTACTCGCGAGCGAACCCGCACCTACGCACCTGCATCATCCCCTGCGGCAGGCGTCGCCGCCGTGCCTGCCAAGAGCCCACCGTCGATATTGAACTCGCTGCCGGTGACATACGTCGCCTCATCCGAGGCCAGCAACAATGCCACCGCTGCAACCTCTTCGGGCATGCCGAACCGCCTGAGCGGTGTATCTTGAACCAGCGCATCCATTCGCGCATGACGATCGGTGCCCGTGCCCAACATGGGCTCCCACATGGGTGTGAGGATGGCCGCTGGATGAATCGAGTTGCAGCGCACGGTGAGTCCTTGCTCAGCGCAGTACAGCGCCACCGTCTTGGTGTGATTACGCACAGCACCCTTGGACGACGCATAGGCCGCCGCTCCGGGAATGCCCACCAGGCCCGAACGAGAGGAGATGTTGATAATGGAACCGGTTCCGTGAGGCCGCATGGAGCGAATGGCGTACTTGCAACCCAGGAACACACCATCGAGATTGGTCTGGTGAACGGCGTGCCAGTCTTCCAGGCGCGCATGCTCCGGGTCATGCCGTACGGCGCCGTGCTCAAATCCGGTGATACCTGCATTGTTCACCAGGATGTCGAGCCTGCCGCGTTCCTCGAGGATTTGCGTCGTCACTCGCCGCCAATCTTCTTCGCGGCGCACATCAAGGCGCAGATAGCTGGCGCGATCACCGAGTGAATCTGCAAGGGTCTTGCCGAGCTCGTCATTGATATCGGTGACGTAGACAAAACAATCCTCTTGCGCGAAGAGTCGCACAATCGCTGCGCCAATCCCTTGGGCAGCACCGGTCACGATCGCAGTCTTTGAAGTGAGTTTACCGGTCATGAAAGCGGATGCCCCCACCTGGTTACCAAATCGACCCCGAGTATAGACTGCCTCGGCAAACGCCACCCTGCTCACCGCCAACAGCGATATGCACTGCGCACCTCTCCTGTAGGAGCGAGCTTGCTCGCGAAGAACTTCAGAGCGCCGCATTCACCCGGGAAGCACGCGCCTTCGTTGACGACCATCGCGAGCAAGCTCGCTCCTACATTGGATCTCTTTCGGCCGCAGGTTCGGCGTTCGCCGACAAGGGCAGATCTCGGGCAGGCTGTTTGCTCGCTATAATCATTTGCTCGGGTCAATCCGGACGCCAATTCCCCCAAATATGCGACACAGTACAAAAAAGGGAGCGAAGGCCATGACAGTCAAGCGAATGGACAACGTGCTGATCGTTGTCGACGATCTCGAAGCGGTGAAGGCGTTTTTTATCGAGTTGGGCCTCGAGCTTGAGGGCCAGACCACCGTTGAAGGGCCTGCTATCGGCAAGCTCATAGGGCTTGAAAACGTGCGAGCCACCCTCGCGATGCTGCGCACAGCCGATGGGCAGGGCATTGAGCTCGACAAGTTCCACACGCCCGACGCAGTCAGGTTCGGGCCCGTGAATACGCCAGTGAACGCGCTGGGTCTTCGCCGCATCATGTTCGCCGTCGATGGCATCGATGCTGTCGTTGCGCGGATGCAGGCCCATGGCGCAGAAGTCATTGGCCAGATGCAGTACGAGGCATCGTACCGGCTCGCCTATATCCGTGGGCCCGAGGGCCTCATCGTCGGGCTGGCCGAGAAGTTAATGCCTGAATAAAGGATCGACCATGGATCTGATTTTTCTTGGCACATCCTCAGGCGTTCCCACCCGCAGTCGCAATGTGAGCGGCACAGCCCTTATCGAATCATCAGGCAAAGGCTGGTATCTGGTGGATTGCGGTGAAGCCACGCAACACCAGGTGATGCGCACCTCGCTGTCTTTGCACGAGCTGCGCGGGTGTTTCATCACCCATGTACATGGCGATCATTGCTTCGGCTTACCCGGTTTGTTGGCCAGTGCCGGCATGTCCGGTCGAGTCGAGCCCCTGGACATTGTATTGCCCGCTGCGCTTCATCCCTGGGTGCGCCTGAGCCTCGCCGTCAGCAAATCCTGGCTACCCTTCGAATTGCACCTGCATGCGAGCGAAACTTTCAGTGGCTGGCAAAACGGCAAGGTTCAGGTCAATAACGTTGCCCTCTCCCATCGTGTTCCCTGCCATAGCTATGTATTTGACGAAGCTGATCCCAATCCGCGCCTGGATATCCAACGCCTGGAAGCAGAAGGTATTCCCCGTGGCCCCCTGTGGGGCGAGTTGGCCCACGGACGCGAGATCGAGCACGCCGGACGAATATTTCATGCCGAGCAATACCTGCGCCCTTGGCGCCCCGCTCAGCGCTTTATCATCTGCGGCGATAACGATAGCCCTGAACTGCTGGCGCAAGTGGCCGCCGGCGCTAATGTGCTGGTCCATGAAGCGACCTTCACCCAGGCCCTGATCGATCACGCCCACGAGCATTACGGGCACAGCAGTGCCGCCGCCGTGGCGCGTTTTGCCGAGTCGGCAAGCATTCCCAATCTGGTGCTTACCCACTTCAGTGCACGCTACCAGAACAATCCCGAGCGAAGTCCGTGCATCGAGGATGTACAAAAGGAAGCGGCCGCACACTTCACCGGCGAGCTGTTCCTGGCGCGGGATCTGCAGCGTTATCACCTTGACCGGGACGGCAGGTTGAACGTTGTCTTGGGCAGGTAACAAACCGATGTGACTGCGTTTGATCAAATCGGTTGAACCTCGGCGAACCCGCGATCCTCGGATACTAAAACGCCCATAGGTGACGACATGGCAACCGAGGATACACTTCTGCGCCAGCGCAAAGTGCTCGCCACATTTGGCGAGCTGGCCTTGGCGTCAGATGACCTGGAGTACATTCTCAACGAGGCATGTCGTTTGGTCGGCGATGCCCTCCAAACCAATATGGCCAAATTCATGCTCCTGCAGGAAGACGGCATCACCTTCCTGGTGCGCAATGGTGTGGGCTGGGCACCCGATGTGGTCGGAAAAGTTCGGGTACAGGCCGACGAAGGGAGCCCGGAGCGGCATTCCCTGGACACCAACGGCCCGGTGATATCGACGGACATTTCCTCGGAAACGCGATTTCGCTATCACGACTTTCAAATAGCCAACGGGGTACAGGCATTCGTCAACGTGCTTGTCCTCGGCGCTGATGGAGAGCGCCCTTTCGGCATCTTTGAAGTCGATAGTCGGGTTCCCCGCGAGTTCACCGAAAGCGATATCGATTTTCTTCGGGGCTACAGCAACCTGCTTGGGGCAGTGTTGAAGCGCTTCAAAACCATGCTGTCCATGCATTTGACCGAGAAAAAACTGCGTGAAAGCGAACGGCATTACCGCATAGCGGCCGAGCTCAATCCACTCTGGCCCTGGACGGCGGACACCCATGGCGACCTTATTTCCATTGATCAGCGCTGGTTTGAATACACCGGCCTGACCCCTGAGCAAACGTTAGGGCGTGAATGGGCCAATGCGGTTCACCCTGAAGACAAGGCGTCATTGATCCTGCTTTGGGATCAATCATTGACCACCTTGCAGCCTTTCGACTCGCAAATTCGATTGCGCAAACACACGGCAGATTACCGATGGTTCAGAGTCCGCGCGCTGTGCAGTTTCGGCATCGACGGACGCTGCGAACAATGGTACGGCACCATTGACGACATCGACGATCGCGTTCAGTTGGAGAGCGCATTGCGTGACTGGAACGACCTGCTCGAGGATCGCATCGTTCAACGCACCCAGCAGCTTGAAGCCGAACAACACGAACGCGCGATGGCCGAACTCAAGCTTCGGCAAAGTCAGAAAATGGAAGCGGTAGGCCAGCTGACCGGCGGAATCGCCCATGATTTCAATAATCTGTTGGCTGGCATCATCGGTAACCTGGAGCTGATGCAACGGCGAATCGATGCTGCGCGCTACGAGGAATTGAACCGATACAACGCCATCGCCATGACCTCCGCCTCCCGCGCTGCCGCTTTGACGCAACGCTTGCTGGCATTTTCAAGGCAGCAATCACTCGATCCCGAACTGCTCGAACCTCGCAAGGTCGTGGCGGATCTGGAAGACATGATCCGGCGTTCAGTGGGCCCGAGCATCGCAGTTGAGTGTTCATTCAAGGCCAATGACCGTATCAAGTGCGATCTCAACCAGCTGGAAAATGCACTGCTCAATCTCGCGATCAACGCTCGGGATGCAATGCCCAACGGTGGCAGGCTGGATCTTCTGGTCGACCGCTGCGTCATTGATCCAGCGTCATCTTCCGACAAAATGATGCCGCCAGGATCCTATGTGAGCATATCCGTCACGGACTCTGGCACGGGCATCAATCCGGACATCCTGTCGCGTATTTTCGATCCGTTTTTCACCACAAAAAAAATTGGCGAAGGCACCGGGCTTGGCCTTTCGATGATTTATGGGTTTACCCAGCAATCGGGGGGCCAGGTGCGCGTTCACAGCAAGGTCGGTGTGGGAACCTCTGTGACCCTGTATTTTCCCGTCGATGATTCACAGCCGGTCGAGATCGGGACCCGAACGGACTCCTCCCAAACCACCGAGACAACCGGTCACAACGAAATCATATTGTTGGTGGACGACGAAGCGGCCGTACGCCAAATGGCCTCTGAGCTTTTGAGCGAAACCGGATACCGCGTCGTGGAAGCCGTGGACAGTGTGTCCGCGATCAACCAGGCGGAAAAACTGGAACACCTGGATTTACTCCTGACCGATATCGGCTTGCCAGGCATGATGAACGGCATCAGCCTGGCCGCCGAACTCAAGCTCAAACACCCTCGGCTCAAGGTGCTCTTCATCACCGGTTTCGCGGGCGGCTCCAACCTGGTGTCGGTCGATGCAACCACGCGGGTTCTGGCCAAACCCTTCAGCTTGAATGAACTCAGTTCACGCGTGCATGCGCTGATTCGATCCTGAGGGAGTGGCAATACCTTAGATCTGGACGAGGTACCGGTTGCGGATGGAGGCCCTTGGAGCTCGACGTGAGCGAGCTGGGAACGCCGATCAGCCTTCCACTTTATCGACGTAAGACTCAAAGAACCAATCAGGGATTTCTTCGGTGCCGTACTCAAGACTGATCCCGTCAGTTACTTCCGCGAGTAGAACTGCGCTGGTACCAGAGTTATCAAAGATGTACGCCCGGTTGCTTACTGCAATGGCATCTGGAAGTAATGCTAGAGATTTGTGATACCGATCTCTCACCCTATCGGGAGCTACGGGATGACCACCCTCTCGCACCCTGATCTCCACACGGTCGATGTTGATTTCCGGATTTTCCGTAGAAACAAAGTAAAGGTATATCCGGTAGCCAAGAGCTTGTGCCGACCTCATGAAGTCGACCTTACTGCGGTGCGACATTACCGTCTCGAAGGTAAAACTTACCCCTTTTTCCAACAGACGTTGTCGCAGGAAATCAGAGATCACGGATGCAAAGTAGGAATTGACAGCCACATTTCGATAATCAACTTTCGAGCCTTGCATTCCTATTTTTTCAACCTGATCATTCAGTTTTTTGTTTCTGATGAGGTAATGCTCGGCATGAAAAAATAGTAGCTCGGGTAAAGTTGTCTGGACGTCAAACGCGGTCAGATCGATAAAGCCAGTAGCTTTCGCTTCTTTTTCGAGCTCATCTGCATTCACGTAGGTTTTAATTAGAGCGGGATCGATGACATCCTTGATCGTGCTCTTTCCTGAGCCGTTTGGCCCCGCAAAAACCCGGAGTCTAGGCACGACCAACTGCCGTTTTACCTTCTACGCGGCGCACTGTAATTACTTCACCCAATTTGACCTTGCGACGTGGCTTTGCTTTGGCAACAAAAACCTTGTTCCCATCCGGCGACACCCGCACCAAATCCCCAGAATCCACGCGAAGCACGCTACTGCTCACCAACAATGCACGAGCATAAGCAGTCATGGTAGCCATCTTGGCCAGGTCAGGCACCTCGCGCTCAAGAACGTCCATTTCTTGGTCCGAGAGCGTTTTAGTTGTCACAATCATCGGGAATCTCCGTACGAATTGTTGCTCTGGTACTTCCTGCTTAAATCATACCGCCTTTACGCGTTCACGACAGGAAAAAGGGACAAAGGACCTGATGGCAAAGCGGTTGCAGGATCATGCTTTACGAGCCACGGGGCATACAGGTGCGATTACTGTCTCCTTTTCATCTAGATCCGGATAGCAGGTAATTCTCGTTAGGTTGTAGGCAAAGTCCGAGAGATACGTGAGCTAGTCAACCTCTGCGCCTCCTCGGCAAGCCTGCGGCTCTGTCATGAATAGTCAAGCAACTGTCGTCAAATGCGAAGCGCCCCCGAATCGGGGGCTTTTTAATGGGGGTACTAAAAAGTCTCTGGCAATTGAGTCGACGGATCCCTCCGCGACCCCTGAGTCACGAGTTGCCTGGTACGCCAGGCAGGAGAATAACAATATGAAATCCGTGAAAAGCCTGCTGGCCGCCATCCCCCTCATGGCGCTGGCCATCGATGCTCATGCCTATGTATCGAGTCAGGAAGCCGCCCGGCTGGGCACCAGCCTGACGTCGGTGGGTGCCGAAAAGGCCGGCAATGCCGATGGCTCCATTCCGCCCTACAGCGGTGGCCTGACCACAGCCCCCGCCAGTTTCAAGGCCGGCGACAGCATGCGCCCTGACCCCTTTGCCCATGAAAAACCGCTGCTGGTGATCAACGGCAAGAACGTTGACGCCTACAAGGGCATGCTGACCGCCACCACCCTGGAGTTGGCCCGGCGCTACCCTGGTTTTCGCGTCGACGTGTACCCGACCCACCGCACGGCCTCGCTGCCCCAGGCGGTCCTGGACAACAGCCGCACCAATGCCACCAACGCCAGGACCCTCAACGGCGGGACTGCCATCGAAAATGTGATGCCCGGGGTGCCGTTCCCGATCCCGAAATCGGGCGCCGAGGCGATGTGGAACTTCCTGCTGCGCTACCAGGGTGTGAACATCCATTCCAAGTACGACTCCTGGAGCGTCGACACGGCAGGCGTACCGAGCCTGGCCGTCACCGGTGAGGCATTCGTCTCGTTTCCGATCTACGAGAACATGTCGAAGCCGTTCAACAGCTCGGACATTTATTATCAGTTGAAACTGTCCTATACCGGGCCTGCACGCCGCGCCGGTGAATCGATCATGCTCAAGAACGCGACCAATCCCAAGGAGTTTCCCGGTCGTGCCTGGCAGTACATGCCGGCACAGCGTCGGGTCAAACAAATTTCGATCCTGGCCTACGACACCCCCAACCCCGGCACCGCCCGTGCACTGGAGCTGTACGACTGGACGCTGGTCGGCAAGCGCGAAATGATCGTGCCCTACAACACCTACAAGCTCACCTACGCTCGCGACGCCAAATCGCTGACCACCCCCGATTTCATCTCCCCGGATTTCGTGCGCTGGGAAAAACACCGGGTCTACGTCGTGGAGGGCAACCTCAAGCCCGGTGCCAGGCACATCTACCAGAAGCGCCGTTTTTACCTCGATGAAGATACCTGGGCCGCGGTGGCGTCCGATCAGTACGACACCCGTGGCCAGCTGTATCGCGGTTCCTTCGCTTTCTTCAGCCAGAGCTATGACCAGCAAGTCCCGGATGCCACCCCTTTCATGACGTACGACCTGTCGCGTGGCACCTACAACATCAATGGCATGGTCGGTCCCCATGGCGGCATCCGCTACATTGAGCCGCTGTCGACGGCGCAGTGGGTGCCGGAGTCCATGGCGGGGACCGGTATTCGCTAGGTTCGCGGTGAATCGTCCCCCTCTGTCGACCGCCGCCGAACCCTGTGGGAGCCAGCCTGCTGGCGATAAAGGTCACTTGGCGCCTGGAATACCATCGCCAGCAGGCTGGCTCCCACAGTGGATCGGGTACAGCCGCGAATACACCTGCTGAAAGCTTGACCGGGAACAGAGTATTTACAAGATCAAACGGATCGCCCGCCCAACCATTGATCAAGCTTGGGCCACATCCGCTTGACTGCGGCCGGCCCCGCCACCAGGCTGACATGACCGCCCGGCAGCATCAGTTCTTCCTTGTCGCGTGAACCTGCGCGGGCCACCAAAGGCTGCGCGCAGTCCGGTGGTACTTCGAGCCCTACCCCACAGCAGCGAGCCGGCTCCCTACCTGTCAACGGTTTGCAAAAGCTTCCTGGAGTGTCTTTGCGCCCAGGTACGGGATCAGAACGATCCCGTGCGCACCTCGCCACTGCGCACGTAACGGCCGATCAACACACCCCCAGGGGTGCAGGTCGAATGCTCCAGCGTGAACGCCGAGGCTTGCGCCTTGTCGTCGAACAGGCGCTTGCCGTGCCCGAGGACGACGGGGAAAGTCATCAGCCGAAGCTCGTCCACCAATCCGGCTGCCAGTAATTGGTGCACCAGCTCGGCGCTGCCCTGGGTCAACAGGTGGGCGCCGTCCTGTTGCTTGAGCGCGCGTATGGCGTCGACGAGGTTGCCCTGCAGTGCATGACTGTTGTGCCAATCCAGCGTATCGGGGCGATGGGTGGCCACGTGCTTGGGCACCGTGTTGAACAGGTCAGCGATGTAGTTGTGTGCCCCGCCGTTTATCCGTGGCCAGTAGGCCGCGAAGATGTCGTAGGTGCGACGTCCCAGCAGCAACTCGAATGGCTGTGAGAACAGGTCCTTAATAGCCTGGCCAGAGCTCTCGTCCGAATAAGGCACTATCCAGCCACCGAAACGAAATTCGCCGCTGGTGTCTTCATCCGGCCCGCCGGGTGCTTGAATAACGCCGTCGAGGCTGATGAAAACGGCAACGATGAGTTTGCGCATGTTTTTCTCCTGATTAGTCCTCGTTCAGGGAACATCGACCCCAATGCATTCCCTGACCCATAGTCGAACGGGACTCTGCGAAATCGACAGCAGTTGCTCGTATTGCTTGCGCGACATACTGTTTTACCCCAACGCGATCACAAGCGGTCAATGTCATCACTACAAACAATGGGGTCCATCTCGTGAGCAAAGCGTCTTATGTTCCGCCCAAGGTCTGGAAACACAACGCGCCGTCTGGCGGTCAGTTCGCCAGCATCAACCGCCCGGTTGCCGGCCCGACCCATGACAAGACGCTGCCAACCGGCAAGCATCCGTTGCAGCTGTATTCGCTGGCCACGCCCAATGGCGTGAAGGTGACCATCATGCTCGAGGAGCTGTTGGCGCTTGGGCATGTCGGTGCCGAGTACGACGCCTGGCTGATCCGCATCGGCGAGGGCGATCAGTTTTCCAGCGGCTTCGTCGAGATCAACCCGAATTCGAAGATACCGGCACTGCTGGACCGCAGCGCCGAGCCGCCGATCCGCGTGTTCGAATCCGGTTCGATCCTGCTTTTCCTCGCGGAAAAGTTCGGCGCCTTCCTGCCCACCGACCTCGCTGGACGCACCGAAACCCTTAACTGGCTGTTCTGGCAAATGGGTTCGGCCCCCTACCTGGGCGGCGGCTTCGGGCATTTCTACGCCTACGCGCCGGAGAAATTCGAATACCCGATCAACCGCTTCACCATGGAGACCAAACGTCAGCTGGACGTCCTCGACCGTCGTCTTGCCGAGAGTCCCTACCTGGCCGGTGACCACTACACCATCGCCGACATCGCGGTCTGGCCCTGGTACGGCCAGTTGGTGCGCGACAACGTGTACTCGGCGGCCGAGTTTCTATCGGCCCACCAATACACCCACGTGCAGCGCTGGGCGGAAGAAATCGCCAAGCGGCCGGCGGTCATTCGTGGTCAGCGGGTCAATCGGACGTGGGGGGATGAGGCGACGCAGGTGCCTGAGCGGCATCAGGCGCAAGATTTGGGCTGAAGACCGTAGTTGGTTTCAGCCCTGCCCCGTGACGTCTCGACACCGGCTAAGCTTCTACGATTGAGCTTCTTTTCCTGAGGAGATCTTCGTGAGCAGCCTGCCCCTGTCCGAACTCGATGCCGCCCTGCCTGGCCTTGTGCGCAAGATTCGCGTGCTGGACGCCCTGTCCTGGCCGGATGGGGTCGAGGAAGCGTTCCTGGCGAGTTGGCGCGCCGGGCAGCCCGAGTTGCCCAGGGTCCAACTGCAACCGCGTGATCACAGCGCCGACATTGACGCGCTCGAAGGCTTTATCGACCGCTGCGATGTGGGCCATCCGGCCGGGCGCCACCTGGCCATGACTGCGCGCAGTTATGCCACGGCCGGGCACATGCTCGGTGCCATTGGCACGCCCGCCTTCACTCAGTATTCGTCGGCGCTGTACCGGCGCCCGGACTTCTCCTACCCGAATCTGAACCTGAGCATGCTGGACGCGGCGAACTTCTTCCTCAACACCACCGACGCCCTTATTGGCGGTGCGCGGATCCCGCCGAGCCCGGCGGAGATACCGGCCGAAGCCTTCGCGGCCTGGATGCAGCCGGAACTGGACCGCTTCTTCGGCCCCGGCCGGATCACCGTGCTGCTCGATCCGACCTTGGCGGCCAAGGCCATCGCCGGCGCGAGCCGCATTCGCCTGCGGGCCAGCGCGCTGTTTTCCGAACTGGACAAGAACCAGCTGTTGCAGCACGAGGCGTTCGTGCATGTGGCCACGGCGCAGAACGGCGCGCTGCAATCGAACCTCAAGAGCCTTGGCCTGGGCGCGCCGCGTACCACCCAGACCCAGGAAGGCATCGCCACCCTGGCCGAGCTGTTCACCGGCAGCATGGACATCAACCGCCTGCGTCGCCTGGCCTTGCGCGTGCTCGCGGTGCAACAGGCGCTCGATGGTGCCGATTTCATCCAGGTGTTCGAAGGTTTTCTCGCTGCCGGCCAGACCCAGGAAGAGTCCTTCCGTTCGACCCAGCGGGTATTTCGCGGCGCCGACCTGCGCGGCGGTTCGGCGTTCACCAAGGACGCGGCCTACCTGACCGGTCTGCTCGGCGTGCACACCTTGCTGCGCATCGCCATCCGTGACAACCGGCCGGAGCTGGTCGGCTATCTGTTCGCCGGGCGCCTGAGCCTGGGGGACACCGTACGCCTGGCCCCGCTGTTCGAGTCCGGCTGGCTCCAGGCACCGGTCCATGTGCCGGCCTGGGCCCGCGACCTGCGCCTGCTCGCCGCCAACCTGGCGTTCTCGGCGTTTATCTCGCGGATCAAGCTGGATGTCCTTGATCTGGACGTGCTAATGGCCTTCGCCGATGAGCATGAAGCCGATGCCAGCGCCTAGTGAATCTGCAAGTCAAGGCATCACATGGTAACGGGTTGAAGCGGATACAGCCGATCATCGAACTGACTCAAGCGTGGGTATTGGATGGGCTCATCCGCTTCGATATTTTCCAGGCGCTGGCGATAGCTGAGCAAAAATGCCTGTCGGTCTTCAGCGCTGATGTACGGCACGTGCCAACCGACAAAAGGCCGTAGCACCTCCAGCCCGACATAGGCCAGCGTCCCGCGCAACAGCGGGCGCAACATGTCTTCCAGGGGACCATGGATGGCTTCCTCGCCGAACATGTGTTCACGCCCGCCCAGGGTCACCGTCACCAGGGCTTTCTTGCCGCTCAGGCCGCCTTGATCATAGAAGCGCTTGCCGCCGTAGCAGATGCCGGATACCAGCACCCGGTCAATCCAGCCCTTGAGAATCGCCGGCGTGGAGAACCAGTAGATCGGGAAATTGAGGATCAGCAGGTCCGCCCACAACAGTTTGTCCAGCTCCTGCTGGATATCGGCGGCGAGGGTCTGCTCCTTGCTGTTGCGTCGTTGCTCGAGGGCGTAGACCAGGTATTCGGGATTCTCCCTGACGCAGAAGTCCTCGGCACTGGCCACCGGGTTCCAGTTCATCGCGTAGAGGTCGGATACCCGGACTTGATGCCCTTGCGCCTGCAAGGTCTCGACCGCCTGGTCGCGCAGCGCCGCGGTGAAGGATTTCGGTTCGGGATGGGCATGCACGATTAAAACGTTCATGGGGGTTCCTTGAAATGGGGTTGATGCGTTCGTCACGTCAGAATTGATCGGCATCGAGCAGGAACAGGCTCTCGCTACCGGCCCTGACCGCAGCGGCCAGGGAGTGGACCCGAGGCAACAGGCGAGCGAAGAAGAAGCGCGCAGTTCCCAGTTTGGTCCGGTAAAAAACATCCTTGCCCTGCTTTTGCAACGCGGTACGCGCCATCAGCGCCCACATGTAGGCGTAAGCGGTGTAGCCCAATACGTGCAGGTACTCGACTGACGCCGCACCGATTTCATTCGGGTTGGATGCCGCCCGATCCAGTAGCCATGCGGTCAGTTCGTCGAGGGTCTGCACAGCGTCGTTCAGCGGTTGGGTGAACTCCATCAGGTCAGCGCCGACCGAAGCGGTAAATTGCCGAATTTCGTCAGCGAACAGGTGGTAGTACGCCCCGCCACTGCCGAGTACTTTACGACCCAGCAGGTCGAGTGCCTGGATGCCATTGGTGCCTTCGTAGATCTGGGTGATGCGGCAGTCGCGGATCAGCTGTTCCTGGCCCCATTCACGGATAAAACCATGACCGCCGAAGATCTGCTGTCCATGCACCGTGGTTTCCAGCCCCATGTCGGTGAGGAACGCCTTGGCCACCGGCGTCAGCAGGACCACCAGTGCTTGCGCGCGTTGGCGGGTGGCGGCGTCTTCGCTGAATTTTGCGCTATCGAGTTGCAGGGCGACGTAGCTGGAGAACGCGCGGCCGCCTTCGTTCAACGCTTTCATGGTCAGCAACATGCGACGCACGTCCGGGTGCACGATGATCGGGTCGGCGAGCTTGTCCGGATCGGCCGGGCCGGTTGGCGCCCGGCTCTGGATTCGGTCGCGGGCGTATTCGACGGCGTTCTGATAGGAGCGTTCACCGAGGGACAGGCCCTGGATCCCGACGCCCAGGCGTTCGTAGTTCATCATGGTGAACATCGCTGCCAGGCCCTTGTTCGGCGCATCGATGATGTAGCCGGTGGCGCCGTCGAAATTCATCACGCAGGTGGCCGAGGCCTTGATGCCCATCTTGTGCTCGATCGAGCCGCAGGACAGGCTGTTGCGCGCGCCCAACGCACCGTTGGCATCGACCAGGAATTTCGGTACCAGGAACAGCGAAATGCCTTTGGGTCCTGGCGGAGCATCCGGCAGCCTGGCCAACACCAGGTGAATGATGTTTTCAGTGAGGTCGTGCTCACCGCCAGTGATGAAGATCTTGGTGCCGCTGACCTTGTAGCTGCCATCGGCCTGCGGCTCGGCCCTGGTGCGGATGATGCCCAGGTCAGTACCGGCGTGAGGCTCGGTCAGGCACATGGAACCGGCCCAGACACCGGCATACATGTTCGGCAGGTACGCAGCCTTCAGTTCTTCGCTGGCGTGGGCGTTGATCGACAGGCAGGCGCCCGCGGTCAGCATCGGATACAGGCCGAAAGACAGGTTGGCCGAGTTGAGCATTTCTTCGACCTGGGCGCAAATCACCTTGGGCATGCCCATGCCCCCGAACCGTTCGTCGCCACCGACGCTGGTCCAGCCGCCAGCGGCGTAGGTCTGGTAGGCCTCGGGGAAGCCCTTGGGGGTCTGCACCGCGCCGTCGGCCCAGGAGCAGCCTTGCTCATCGCCGCTGCGGTTCAGCGGGGCAATGGTGCCGGCGATGACTTTGCCGGCTTCTTCGAGAATGGTGCTGGCGGTGTCTTCGTCCACCACATTGGCCAGGGCTGGCAGTTGCGCCCAAAGCCTGGAAACCTCGAACACTTCATTCAGAACAAAACGCATATCGCGCAGGGGTGCTTTGTAGTCAGCCATGATGAAATCGCTCGCTTGAAAATTGGACAATGCAGATTCAGGATTCGGAAGTGCCCGTATCGTAGTGAGGCTTGAGGCCGGTGACTTGACCCTGGACTCCCGCGTCCTGGCGGCGCCGATCGCCGTTCAAAAGGAAATACGACAGCGCCGGAATCAGGATCAGCGCCCCAAGCATGTTCCACAGGAACAGGAAGGTCAGCAGGATGCCCATGTCGGCCTGGAACTTGATTGGCGACCAGACCCAGCACACCACGCCGGCGGCCAGGGTGATACCGACCAGCCCGACCACCCGGCCGGTGAAGGCCACGGCCTTGCGATAGGCCTCGGACAGCGACAGTCCCTGGCGCTGGTACTGCAGTTGCACGCTGAGCAGGTACAAGGCGTAGTCCACCCCGATCCCTACGCCCAGGGCAATCACGGGCAAGGTCGCCACCTTCACGCCGATGCCCATGGCCACCATCAAGGCTTCGCAAAGAATCGAGGTCAGCACCAGCGGCAGCAGCGCCACCAGCGTGGCGCGCCAACTGCGGAAGGTGATCAGGCAGAACAGCGTCACCGCCAGATAAACATAGAGCAGCATGGTGCGATTGGCCTCGCGCACCACGATGTTGGTGGCCGCTTCGATGCCGGCGTTGCCGGCGGCCAACAGGAACTGGCGATCCTCGCTGCTGTTTTCCCTGGCGAACTGCTCGGCGATCGCCACCACGGCGTCGAGGGTCTCGGCCTTGTGATCCTTGAGGTAGGCGATCACCGGCATCAGCGAGCAGTCGGTATTGAACAGCTCCGGGGCGTTGACCGAGGCCTGTTGCGCGGCGTAGTTCAGCACGTTTTGATTGCGCTGGATGTTGTTGAGCTTGGGGTTGCCCTCAAAGGTGCCGGCGGTGATCTGGCGCACGGCATTGACCAGTGACACGGTGGTCTGCACCCCCGGGTGCTGCTGCAGCTTCCAGGCCAGGCGGTCGGCCAGGATCAGGGTCTTGTAGTCCAGGCAGCCTTCCGGCGCGGTCTTGATCATCACCGCGAACTGATCGCTGGATAGTGCGTAGTGGCTGGTGATGTAGGCGTTGTCGCGGTTGTAGCGCGAGTCGGCACGCAACTCCGGTGCCCCGCTGTCGAGGTCGCCGATTTTCAGTTGCAGGCTGACCATGAAGCCGCCGATGCCCAGCAACACGGCGACCAGCACGGTGCAAGTGGCCCACTTGCGGGTGGTGAAGCGATCGAGCAGGTCCCACAACTTGCCGAAGCCACGATGTTCGGCGGCACGGGTGTCGATTTTCAGCGCGCGCTCGGCCGCCTTGCGCCCGACGCCGATATAGGACAGCACCACCGGCATCAGCAGCAAGGAAGTAAAAATCAGCACCGCCACACCGATGCTGGCGGTGATCGCCAGGTCCTGGATCACCGGAATGTCGATCAGCATCAGCACGGCGAAGCCCACCGCATCGGCCAGCAACGCGGTGACGCCAGCGATGAACAGACGGCGAAACGTATAGCGCGCGGCGATCAGTTTATGCGTGCCACGGGCGATGTCCTGCATGATCCCGTTCATCTTCTGCGCCGCGTGGGACACGCCGATGGCGAAGATCAAAAACGGTACCAGCACCGAATACGGGTCGATGGCATAACCCAGCCAGGCGACGATGCCCAACTGCCAGACCACCGCGATCAGCGAGCAGCCGACCACCAGCAAGGTGCTGCGCACGCAACGGGTGTAGGCGTAGATGATCAGCAGCGAGGTGACCACGGCCAGGCCGAAGAACATCATCACCTGGATCAGGCCGTCGATCAGGTCGCCCATCAATTTGGCGAAACCGATCACACGGATCTTGTATTGACCTTTGCCCTCCTCCCCGGCCTTGTGCACGGCGTCGCTGGCGAACTCGATCCTGTCGCGCAAGCGCTCTTCGAGCTGGCGGGAAAAGGCGTGGTAGTTGATGCCCTGGCCGGTGGCCGTGGCCTTGTCCAACAGCGGCACGATCAGCATGCTGGACTTGTAGTCGCTGGCCACCAGGCTGCCGACGATGCCGGCACGGTTGATGTTCTGGCGCAGTTGCTCGATGTCCGATGCAGAACCCTGATAACTGTCAGGCATCACCGGGCCGCCCTGGAAGCCTTGCTCGGTGACTTCGGTCCAGCGCACCGCCGAACTCCACAGCGATTTCATCCAGGCGCGGTCGACGCCCTGCATGAGAAACAGCTCGTCATTGACCTGCTTGAGGACCGTCAGGTAGTGCGGATCGAAGATGTCGCCCCGGGTGTTTTCCACCACCACCCGTACCGAGTTGCCCAGGCCGCGCAGCGACTGGCGGTTCTCCAGGTAATTCTGGATGTAGGGCTGGCTCTGCGGAATCATCTTTTCGAAGCTGGGGCGCAGTTCCAGGCGGGTCATGGCCATGTAGCCCAGGACCACGGTGGCCAGGGCCATGAGCAGCATGAACAGCGGTCGATGGTTGAACACCAGCCGTTCCAGCAGATTGCCGGAGCGCCGGTCGAAGTCCGGCAGTTCGCGGATCACCGGCAGGGTGTCTTGCTTCAAATTGCCCATGTCTGGGTACTCACTCTGGTTCTTATCGTTATTCGACGGGCAGCGTACGCACACCAAGACCGCCAACCAGCACCAGCGCACCATTGACGGCCAATGCGGCACCGGCCACCGGTGACTGTCGGGCTTGCGGCATCAGTTGCAGCGGGGCATTACCCCCTCGGCTCATGAGCATGTGCCCGGCCTGGGTGAACAGCCGGAAGCGGCCGTCGACGTCCAGCGTGGCAGCGGTGACGCTGACCTTCAGGTCATTGTCGAGTCGGGTCCAGCTGAGCCCGCCATCGGCGCTGCGATATACATGACCGCGCAGGCCATAGGCGAGTACTTCGCCGGGCTGGCCGACCACACCGAAAAAGCTGCCCTCATAAGGCGTCTGCAGTGCCATGAAACGCTGGCGGGCGTCATCCCATTTGAGCAGCAGGCCTTGTTCGCCGGCGATGTACAGCGCATCGCCGGTGGAGGTGATGGCGTTGAGGTGGAAACCTTGCGGGTTGTCGGTACGATCCTGGAATGGGGTCCAGGTCTGGCCGCCGTCTTCGGTGCGCAGGATCACGTTGAACACGCCGACCACATAGCCGACCTTGTCGTTGGCGAACCAGACGTCGAGCAGCGGTTTGTCGGCACCCTCCTCCATCAGCCGCTGGCCGTCGGCGGCCAACAGGGCCCATTGCTCGACCTGCGGCTCGGCCTTGGCCAGGGCGCTGTAGTGCTTGAGCATCAGCTCGCCGATCTGGCGGCCATCGAGTTGCCGGGTCCAGGTGACGCCGGCATCGCTGCTGTGCAACACCACGCCGTCATTGCCGACCGCCCAGCCCTGGGTTGCCGAAGGGAAACTCACCGCCGTGAGGTCAGAGCTGACCGGCACGTCGGCCTGCTGCCAGCGCAGGCCGGCGTCATCTGAATAAAGGATATGGCCACGCTGGCCCACTGTGACCAGGCGCTGCCCTGCCTGGGTCACCCCGAGCAAGGGGCTGCGCTGCACCAGCGCACTCGACTGCGCCGGCAGGTCCAGCACGTCAACGTAGGATGATGCCTGCGCGCCGCCCTGCAGCAATACCAGCAGCATCCCCAGCACCCGTGGCGCGATCTTCTTGTTACAGGAGCCCATGTTGCGCCCTCTTGGCAAAAAGGCGCCGGGTGGTACCTGGGTACGACCCGGCGCAAAAACTGCGCGATCAGCAATCGGCAGTAGCGGCGAAGCTGTCAGCGGATACCGGAACCCGCCAGCGATTCAGGAGACCACTGGGTCTTGCTCAGCGCCTCGCTGTACTTGATGCCGCCGTAGGGGCCTGGAAAGCCGACGGCGCTGTACGTGCCACCGACCAGGTCATAGCTCAGGTAAGGCGAGGCATCCGGCACTTGCTGGTCGTAGCTTTGGCTGAGGAAGGTGAAGACGCCGCGGTAGAGCTGGCCGTTCGCGTCGTATTGGTCGGATGCCAGGGCGACCCAGCTGTCCTCATCCAGGTAGAAGCGGCGCTTGGCGTAAATGTGCCGGGCGCCTGGCTTGAGGGTCGCCTCGACCACCCACACCCGGTGTTTTTCCCAGCGCACGAACTCGGGCGCCAAGTGGTTGGGGGTCATCATCGGCTTCAGATCGTTTTGATAGGTCACACGGTAAGTGTTGTACGGAACGATCATTTCCTGCTTGCCGACCAGCTTCCAGTCGAAGCGGTCCAGGGCACCGTTGAACACAAAGGAATCATCCCAGGTCGAGGCGCCCGCGCTGCCCGGGTTAGGCGTGTCGTAGGCCAGGCTCGGCGCCAGCTTCACGCGGCGCTGGCCCGGCAGGTATTGCCAGCCACGGCGCGGTTGCTCCAGCGGATTGACCGCATCGCGCACCAACACAGCCTCGCCGGCACGACGGGCAGGACCGGTGAAGGCCAGCTTGATCTGGTAATAGGTGTCTGCGGCGGCCAGCGGTTTGGCCAGGTCGTCATAGGCGGCATAGTTGATCTGGGCGATACCGGTGGTGGCCAGGCTGGCGACGCCGGCGGAGTCGACATTCCAGTTGTCGTACTTGGTCTGCAGGTTGACGCCCTGATAACGCAGCAAGTGGTTCCAGATCGCCTCGGCACCGGTCTTGGGGATCGGGAATGGAATGCCTGGCAGCGCGTTTTCGATGGAATTGCCGCCTTCGGTGGAGCGTGCCGCCGTGGCATTTTTTACCGTATTGTCCAGCACGCCTTTAGGCAACGCGGCGGTGCGGTGGGTCGGGAACACCTCGATTTTGAAGCTGGGATAACGTTTGGCCAGCTCGGCGGTCACCGCGGTCAGTTGGCCCTTGTACTGGTCGACGTTCTTGCCGTCGATCACCAGCAGCGGCTTTTCGGCAGCGAAAGGGTCCGGGCGCAATTTGTCGCCCGCCTTGAAGCCGGCCGGGGGCGTGCTCAGGCCACCTTGATAGGCCGGAATGGAACCGTCGGCATTACCGGCTTTTTCGGCGCCGACCTGGGTCAACTGGTTACCCAGTTTGGCGGCTTCAGAGGCATCGACGGCGGCGTGGGCAGGCCCGGCAAGGGCCAGGGCCAGAGAAGCGGCCATCAGGGTATAGGCGAATTTCATCTTGTTGTTCTCCTGCTTTCGCGAGGCTGGGTGAATCAGAAGGTGGTTTTCAGGGTCAGGTAAACCGCGCCCCGGTCCTCGGTGGCACCGGAACCGGAGGCCGAGGCAAGACCGCCCGCATAGCAGGTGTACCGCTGCGTGCCATCAAGGGCGTTAGGGGTCGCACCATCGGTGGCGCCGTCGTTGCAGTCGGTGGTTTTGCCGAAGGCGTCGACGTACTTGAGGTCGACGTAGTACTTGTTGTAGATGGCCGCGCTCACTCCGACCGCATAGTTGCCGGCATCTTCCGCACCGCCCGCTACCACAGGCGAAACACCGTCGATACCGACGTTGACCGACATTGGCGCGCTCAGGTCCACACCGGGAAACACCTGGTACCAGGTCGGCGTGAAGTTGACGGCGATGCCCCAGTTGTCGCGGGTCGGCTTGTCGACACCGCGATAGGTGTCTTCGCCCTTGTAGAGCGCCTTGTTCTTGCTATCGAGGCTCAACAGGTTGCTGTAATACAGCTCGCCCAACAGGGTCGCTGAATCGAACAGCGGCGTGTCGGCAATGGCGACCAGGCCGTTGATGGTCCAGTGCAGTGTGTCGCCCGTGGCGGCCAGGCTGTCACCGTCGCGTGGCACATCGGTGATCACGCCGGTACCCGGATTACGCGCCGGCAGCAAGCCAAGCCCGGCCTGCAACCCGCCAGGCCCTGCGGCGCTGATGATTGCCGGAATGCTGGCCAGCGGCATGTTGTGGCGAATGTTCAAGTCACTGCCGATACTGACCCCGCCCACTTCCTTGGACAGGCTCAGGCCGTAGATGTCGATGTCATCGCCATAAGCGAATTCATAGGAGGTCGTGCCGATCGAGTTGCGCAGTCCCGCCACTCCCCCGACACTGGTCAAGCCTCGGGTGTCGAGAACAGCTTGCGGGAGGATGTCCGAAGTCTTGCGATAGTAGGCAGCCAGGGTTCCGTCCAGCCACTCGGGCGACCATTTGAGCATCAGGCCCCAGTCCCCGCGGTTGTCCGGGGTGTAGTCATGCCCGCGTCGAACGGTGGTCAGCGTGCCGTTCGGCCCCGCCAGTCCCGCACCGCCGGTATGCCCCAGGAGGAATGACTGAGCGCCGAAGCCCACCACGTCGGACCCACTGTAGAAGGTCCCGGCCTCGGGCAAGCGCGCGCCTTCCCAATCCAGGAAATACTGGGCGCCGAAGGTCAGTTCGGGGTTGAGGGTAAAGGTCGTGGAGATCTGGTTGCGTGGAACGAACATCTCCTTGGCTTCGGTACCGGGCGATGCGGCCGCCTTTGCCAGGTCGAGGGACGCCTGGCCATAGCTCAGCGAATGCACCGGACTGAGTACCGTCTCGCCCCAGAACACGTTGTGCTGGCCAGCCTTGATACTGAGCTGGGAATCGTCGCCCACCTGGGTGTTGTAGAACACGAAGGCATCGAGCACTTCACCGGACGGCCCGTTGTAGTAGCGCTGGGCATAGTTGCTCAGGTGCGGGCTGCCAAACACGGCCGGCGCGCCTGGACGACCGCCAAACCCGGCGATCGAAGAATAATCGTCGTTGCCATTGGGGAACGGGTTGGCGTTCGAGCCGGTATTTTCATATGCCTTGTCGTACCAGCTCGCCGTGCTGACACGAAAACCGGCCTTGTTCTGGTAGACCACATCCAGCTCGGTCAGCAGGTCGACACGGTTGGTGATGTTGGTGCCGGATTTGCGGAAGTTGTAATCACCGTCGTTACTGTTGGGCGTACCCAGGATGCGCGTGTCGGCACTTTCCGTCCGCACGCCATAGTTGTACTTGACGGTGTTGTCGAAACGGACCGACCAGTCCTCGCTACCGGTATCCAGCTCGAAAGCGTGGGCAGCCGGCAGGCTCGAGGCCAGGATAGCCGTGGCGAGCAATTGGCGTCGCGCAGACAGGAGATTGCGACTCTTCATCGGGTGATACACCTTTATTGTTTTTGTTGTGGCTTGAGGTCAGCCATGGCGGCTGACGACGGGTAATTGGGGTCGTGCTACGGGTGGGTTAGCGCTGATCCCGGAATTCACTTTAAGAAAATCGCTGTGAACCGGATTGACTTGCCGGGGCATGGGTTTGACATTTCGGGACGCCGGACAGGCGGTCGTTAAAACCGGTCAGGCCGGCCGGTCGCCCCATCATCGAGCGGCATTCGCAAGACCTGTGGATGGGATACAGCCGCGAGAGATTGGTTGGCTGTCATGACGCCTTCGCCGGCAAGCCGGCTCCTACAGTGGGACATCGAGCGGTCAGGTGAAGGAATCGCTGGCGAGCTGTTTGTTGCGGTTGCGCCATTCCCGTGGTGCACAGCCGAATTCGGCGCAGAACCAGCGCGTGAATGAGGTGGGAACCGTATAACCGAGCATCATCCCCACACGCTGCAGGGAATAGTTGCGGTTTTCCATGTAGCGCAGCGCCAGTTCGCGACGTACCGCGTTGAGCAACGCGGAAAATGTCAGGCCTTCTTCGTCGAGTTCCCGTTGCAGGGTTCGCACGCTGACCGCTTGGGCGTAAGCCACCTGATGGATAGTGGCGCGTCCAACCGGCATCAACAGATAGATCGCCTTGCGCACGTCGAAAATCACCGAGCGTTCGTTGGCGCCTGCCATCGAGTCCATGAACTGACGGGCATAGCCGGCCATCGCCAGGTCGGCCTGTGGGTTGAGTTGATCGATGTCCTCCTTACTGCAAAAGATGCCATCGAATTCGGCGTCGAACACCACCCGGCAGCGGAAGAATCGCGTGTGTTCATGCGCACTTGCCGGCGCTTCATGGCTGAAATGAACACTCTGCGGATTCCACTGGTTGCCCATGACCGACTTGCACGTACGGTGCAGGATACCAATGGCCAGTTCGGTGGCTTGACGCTTGGGCATGCCCGCCTCTGCCATGATCTCCTCGCGGATCAGCACCATATTGCCCGTGGTCTCCAGGTTCATGGCCAGCGTCCGGTTGAGCAGGTGCCGATACTCGATACTGGTCAGCAACATGTCCCGCAGCGTGCGCTGATGGCTGAGCAGCAAACTGACCACTCCGATATCCGACATGCGCCGCGCTTGTGCCATGCGCAAGCCAAAGGTCGGGCACGCTGAACGCTCGGCGGAATTCTCCAGCAGCCTGAGCGCCGCATCCAGTGGCAGCAAGGATTCCGGGTCGTCGAGCAGGGTTGGCAGCAAGCCGACGTCACGCAGCATCTCGCCCGGATTCAAAGCCAGAGTCTGCGCCACCTCCATGTAGTGCTTGAGCGTTGCGGCTCTTACGAACGCGTCCATCTCATCTCCCCTGCCTGATGTTTACCGCCTGCAATCGATTATATGGCACCGATTGCCAGCACCGTGGTTCCTGGCACGAAATGAAAGCTTTTTGGCATGGCATGAGAAGTTTGCAGCGGTCAGCTGGCCCAGAGTGAAAGCCATAAACCCGCGTCACAAAAACAACAACAGATTGGAGTCATGCATGAACTTTCTCGACGGATCCCTGCACCCCGAAAATCAACAGAAGCTCGTCATCACCGTTGCTCCCTACGCGCCGGAGTGGATGCCTTCGGACTTCCCGGAAGACATCCCCGTCACCATGGCAGAGCAGGTGCAAATGGCTGTCGACTGCTACAACGCCGGCGCTACTGTGCTTCACCTGCATGTCCGTGAGCTCGATGGTAAAGGCTCCAAGCGATTGTCCAAGTTCAATGAACTGATCGCCGGCGTACGAGAAGCGGTACCGGACATGATCATTCAGGTCGGTGGCTCGATTTCCTTCGCCCCGGAAGGTGATAGCGACGTCGCCAAATGGCTCTCCGATGACACCCGCCACATGCTTGCCGAACTCTCGCCCAAGCCCGACCAGGTGACGATTGCCATCAACAGCAACCAGATGAACATCGTCGAGCAGATGTGCGAGGCCGATCTTGCCGGCACCAGCATTGCCACACCAGAGATCTATCGCGCCTACCGCGAAATGACCATTCCGGCCGGCCCGGAATGGGTTGAAGAGCACATCAAGCGCCTCTCGGCAGCTGGCATTCAGACGCAATTCCAGCTCGGCAACATCCCCTCGTTCGAAACAGTCGAGCGCATGATGCGCCGTGGCGTCTGCAACGTGCCGTTGGTCCTGACCTGGGTGGCGATTGGTGGTGGCTCCGACGCGCCCAACCTCTACAACCTGGCGAACTTCGTGCGTGCCTGTCCGGACGGTGCCGTGCTAACTCTGGAAACCGCCATGCTCAATGTCTTGCCGCTGAACGTGATGGCGATTGCCATGGGCATGCATGTGCGTTGCGGCACCGAGGACAACCTTTGGACCCAGGGCCGTGATCGCAAGATGAGCAACGTCGAGCAGATCGAGCAACTGGTGCGCATTTCCCGGGAAATGGGTCGTGAAGTGGCCAATGGCAAAGAAGCCCGCGAGATCTACAAGATCGGCACGTTCTACAAGGACGCCGACGAGACGCTGGCCGAGAACGGCTTTGCGCCGAACCGTCAATCCGGTCAGAAAGGCTTTACCCATTTCGGCTGAGCTCACCCTGCGGGGGGCACGCTTGCCAGACCGGCGTGCGTCCCGCAAACCCCGCAACACGTCATTTCAAGAGCTGCGAATTGCACGCGGCCGTAACAAGAGGAAAGACTCCGTGACTTTGCATGCACCAATGGAAGTACGCAGTGACACCTGGCGACGCGTCGCAAGGCCCTACGCCTGGGTGGTCTTCGCCCTCACCTTCGGCCTGCTGCTGTCAGACTTCATGTCGCGGCAGGTGCTGACGGTGGTTTTTCCGCAGCTCAAGGCCGAATGGGGCCTCTCCGATTCCGAGCTGGGCGCGCTGTCCGGCGTCGTCGCCATTGCCGTCGGTGTGCTGGCCTTTCCGCTGTCGGTGGTCGCCGATCGCCTGGGACGCATCCGCAGCCTGATTCTGATGGCGGCGATCTGGAGCCTGGCCACCCTGATGTGCGGTTTCGCCTCCGACTATCAGGAAATGTTCGTCGCGCGCTTCTTCATCGGCGTCGGCGAAGCGGCCTATGGCAGCGTCGGACTGGCCGTGGTGCTGAGCATCTTTCCACCGCAGCAGCGGTCCACGGTCACGGGGGCCTTCCTGGCCGGGAGCATGGTCGGTTCCGTGCTCGGCATTGGCCTTGGCGGAGTGCTGGCGAGCCATTTTGGCTGGCGAGCGTCCTTTGTGGGCATGGCCATCTATGGCATTGGGCTGACGGTCGTGTACGCGTTGGTCGTGCGCCCTGGCCGCCTTGAATCGCCACGCACTCGCTCGGGCTCGAGCCCGGCCAAGGCCCATCCTCCACTCAGCAGCCTGTTCTCGACGTCGTCGGTGCTGAGCATCTACATCGGTAGCGGCCTGCAGTTGTTCGCCATCGCCGCCTTGCTGACGTGGTTGCCCAGCTATCTGAATCGCTTCTACGACATGCCGCTGACCAGCGCCGGTGCCATCGCCGCCCTCTTCATGCTTTGCACGGCGGTCGGCATGCCACTGTGCGGCGCCATCGCCGACCGGCTTTGCAACGGTTCGCCAACCCGCAAGATCCGCTTGACCATGGGCTATTGCCTGCTCTGCAGTGCGCTGTTGACCCTGGCCTTGGCGCTGCCGGTGGGTATTGCTCAACTGGTGATGATCGGCCTGGCGATGTTCGTGGGCGGCGGTATCGTCGGCCCCTCCGGCACCATGGTCGCCGACCTGACGCCGCCAGCCCTGCACAGCACCGCCATGGCCACACTGGCCATTGCCAACAACCTGCTGGGCATGGCCCCGGGCCCTTTCGTCACCGGCTTGCTCGCCGATCGCATTGGCCTGGCCTCGGCCCTGCAACTGCTGCCCCTGGCGGGGATTGCCGCCGCGTTGGTGCTGATGGTCGGGGTTCGCAACTATCGCACTGATCTTGAGCGCATCTGCCCGCAACCCTGTTCCTGATCGGGCGCCATCGCAAGCGCCAGTCGCCGGCCAAGCCCCGCCACACTCTGGAGGCAAAACATGACGCATACCCTGGATGTGCCCGGTTCCGTTGACCTGGGCATCGGCAAGCGCGCTCGCGTGCGATCCGACGGCATCGATATCGCAGTGTTCAACATCGATGGCCAGATTTACGCCATCGACGACAGTTGCCCCCACAGCGGCGCCTCGCTGTTGTTCGGCAAACTCGAGGGTCGCTTCGTGCGATGCCCCGCCCATGGCCTGAGCTTCGACCTCGCCACTGGCTGCATGCGCGGTGGTGGCATGAACGTGCGCGCCTATCCGGTAGAGGTCGTCGACGAACGCATTCGTATCACTCTGCCCCAACCCATCACCCGCCACCAATAACTTCAATAGCAGGTTGATCATGACCACACCCTTCACTCCCCCTCGTCATTGGCAACAGAGTTACGACGCCCGCGTACCTGCCGATATCAACCCGGATGCCTGTCCTACCGTTGTCGCCATGGCCGAACAGGCCATGCAGCGTTATGCCAGCCACACCGCATTCCACTGCTTCAAGCGTTCACTCAGCTATGGCGATGTCGACCAGCAGTCACGCGCAATGGCTGCCTACCTGCAGCACCTGGGCGTGCAGCGCGGGGATCGTATCGCGGTCATGCTGCCCAATATCCCGGCGTTTCCAGTCGCCATGTTCGGTATCCTGCGGGCCGGTGCAGCCCAGGTTAATGTCAACCCGACGTACACCCCGCAGGAGCTCTTGCACCAGCTCAATGACGCCGGGGTCCAGACCATTGTCATCATCGCCAGTGCCCTCCCTGCGCTGGAATCGATACTGGTCAGCACCACCATCAGGAAAGTCATCGTGGTCCACCCCGGAGACACCCTGGACGGGCCCGTGGGGAACTGCGAGTTCGACCTCCCCTCATCGCCGGCCTTTCCGATAACGCGTTTCACCGATGCCCTGCACGAGGGCGGCCAGCTGGCGTTGACACCGGTCGAGCTGACGGGCGACGACTTGCTCTTTCTGCAGTACACCGGGGGTACCACGGGCCCCTCGAAAGGTGCGGCGCTGTCACACCGCAATCTGATCGCCAACATCCTGCAGGCGCGTGCTTTTCTGCCTGACATGTTCGACACCGAGGGTGCCAACGTGGTGGTGACAGCGCTTCCGCTGTTCCACGTGTTCGCCCTGACGATCAATCTGCTGATCGGTTTTTCGGCCGGCGCCGAGAACTGGCTGGTCCCCGATGCGCGTAACAGCGATGACCTGGTCGACACACTGATCAACGCCCGGCCGACGCTGTTGACCGGGGTCAATACGCTGTATGGCGCGCTGGTCCGCCATCCGCGCATCGGTGAAGTGGATTTCTCGCGCCTGCGCCTGGCCATTGGCGGCGGCGCGGCGGTTCTGCCGGCCACCTCCACACAGTGGAAGACCATCACCGGGCAGGAAATCCTCGAAGGCTACGGCCTCTCCGAGACGTCGGCCATCTTGTGCCTGAACGTCATGGGACGCAGCCAGTTTTCGGCGGCTGTGGGCTTGCCCCTGCCTTCGACCGACATCGTGCTGCTCAAGGACGATGATCAACCCGCCACCCTCGGCGAGGCCGGGGAAATTTGCGCCAAGGGGCCGCAGATCATGTCCGGTTACTGGCAAAAACCCACTGCCAATGCCAAGGCGTTTACCGCCGATGGTTACTTTCGCACCGGAGACATTGGCATCTTTGCCGCCGATGGTTTGCTCAAGATCGTCGATCGCAAAAAGGACTTGATCATCGTCTCGGGCTTCAACGTCTACCCCAACGAAGTGGAGGTCGTTGTCGCCAGTTGCCCAGGCGTCAGCGAATGCGCGGTGATCGGCATGCCGGATGAGCGCAGTGGTGAATCCGTCTGCCTTTACGTCGTCAAGGCGGCCAACGCCACACTCGACGAAGCCACGCTGGTCCAGCACTGCCGCGCACACCTTGCGGCCTACAAGGTACCGCGCCAGGTGCGGTTCCTGACGGCACTGCCCAAGTCCACGGTGGGCAAGATATTGCGCAAGGATTTGCGCGTACTCGCCACCGCGGGCAGTTCGCCTGAATCGATCCTGGTCGGATGAACAACGCTACGCCGGGTCCATGGCGCCCTGCTCGACCCGGCAATCCAGCGGCCGAATCTGGCATCAATTGAAAGGTCGCTGGCATCAAATGAGAAGTTCTCCAGCGGCCATCGCCTTAGAGTGAATCATCTGCCGCACTGGCAGTTGCTCACCTCCCCATGGCATCGCCTGCGAGGACAAAACTCCATGAGCTCTATCGCTCTCGTCAATATTCACCCCCGCGCACTCGACCTTGCGCCGGGTTTTTTCGTCAGCGTGATCGTTGCCATCGCGGCGACCTTCCTCGCCGAGCACTATGGCGCACCGGTCATGCTGTTCGCGCTGCTGCTCGGTATCGCGATGAATTTTCTGGCCGGCGATGGCAAGTTCGTGCACAGGGCGCGGACGCCACTGGCAAGTGCCCTCCGCTGCTGCCCATGTTCGCCGTGGGCTTCCTGCTCCTGGCCTGTATCAACAGCACCGGCTGGATCGCGCCGGCGGTGCAAGGCTTTGTTAACGAACTGTCGCGCTGGTGCCTGGTGATCTCCATCAGCGCCCTGGGCATGAAGACGCAGCTCAAGGAACTCGCCACGATCGGCCTCAAGCCAATCCTGCTGATGGTCGGGGAAACCGTATTTCTGGTCGGGCTGGTGCTGCTGTTGCTGCACTGGGGATTGTAAAGCGCGGATCAGCGAAGGCCGATCCGGCCTTCGCATCAGAGCTGGAGGAGTCTTGATGATTTCAGAATGCGCCTTGTACCGGTCCCTCGTCGGCGAGTCTTTTGGCTTCCTCGATGAGGATCGGTGCGCCGAGCGCCATGCTGTGAATGCCCAGTATCGAGGTCAGTTGCAGCACCGCGAGGATTTCCTCGATGGTGACGCCCAGTTCCAGTGCCTTGCGGATGTGGCGACGCACGCCCGGGGCATACATGTGGGTACAGGAGGCATCGACGGCGATGGCGATCAATTCGAAGGTCTTGGGTTCCAGTACCCCTTTGCGTATCGGGTGTGTGGCCATGCCGAAGAATTTTTCCACCCATTGCGCATCCAGCTCGGTCAATGAGTCCCAGGCGGGATTCCAGTTGCCGGTTTCACGCATGGCATCGCAGGTTGGGGTGTCGGTCCGGGTTTGATCTTCGTTCATCTGCAGTTCCTCAAGGTTGAGTGGTTGCTTTCAACTCTAAGCATTCCAGTGCCCCTCGTATTGACTCCAGGGGGCACGGGCATGACATCTCGGGACATGTGCAACGTATGGGTAACGCCTCAATGAAAGGTCTTGTTCGCAGTGCCAGCCTCACTAATTACGCGGAAATTGCCCGCTCGATGAACGTCGATCCCATGCAGCAATTGCGTGCTGTCGGTCTTGATCCGCGCTGCTTGCTGCAGCCAGACCTGAAAATTTCCATCGATGCGGTGGCGCGGTTGCTGGACAGTTCGGCGCGGCAAGCCGGCGTGGAAGATTTCGGCCTGCGCCTGGCGGAAAGTCGCAAAGCCTCCAATCTCGGGCCCCTGGCACTGCTGTGGCGCGAGCCAACCCTGCGCTCGGCCTTGAAAGCGCTTCAGGAATTTCTTTATCTGCACAATCAGGGGCTGGTCCTGGAGGTTGAAGAAAACGCCGGCGTGGCGGTGCTGCGGCTTGAACTGGTGACCGTGAGCCACTTGTTCGTACGCCAGTCCGTAGAGTTGGCGGTAGCGGTGACTCACCGGATGCTCAAGACCCTGCTGGGTGACCACTGGCACCCAACCGCCGTGTGTTTTCGCCACTGCGCGCCACGGGAAGATGGCCGGCATCAGCGTGTGTTTGGTACCGCGGTACAGTTCAACTGCTTGCTCGATGGCATTGTCTGTCGCAGCAGTGATCTGGATCGCGCCCTGCCCAGTGCCGATCCGGAAATGGCCCGGCACGTTCATCAGTACCTGAAAAGCATTCACGAAGATTCCAGGACCGCCGTGCTGGAACAGGTGCACCAGATGATCTGGACGCTGCTGCCTACCGGGCGGTGCTCCGTAGAACAGGTGGCGGCCCACCTTGGACGTGACCGCCGGACGTTGCACCGGCAACTGACGCGCGAGGGTGCAACGTTCTCTTCGCTGCTGGATCAAGTGCGCAGGGAACTGGCCACCCGTTACCTGGCAAACCCCCACCATCCCTTGAGCGAAATTGCCGGAGTCCTCGGCTTTTCCGAATTGAGCGCCTTCTCCCGCTGGTTCAGTCGGCTGTTCGCCTGCAGTCCGTCATCCTTTCGGCGTTTCAATGCTCTTTGACTTTTTTGATATGAAGGATGATCCACGCAAGAATCCCGATCGCGAGCGGCGCCATGGCGAACATGGCCTCGCGCGGGGCCAGCTCGACGCCGAGCAGGTGCAGCCCCGAGTAACCGAGCTTGAGGAGACTGAGCAGGTAGTAGCTGATGGCAATGATCGACAGGCCTTCCACGGCGCGTTGGATCTTGATCTGCGCGTCGGCGCGGGCGTTCAGGCTCTTGAGGATTTCCGAGTTCTGTTCTTCCATTTCGACCTGGACCCGTGCCTGCAGCAGATCGCCCAGGTTGGCCACGCTTTCGGCCAGATGCTCCAGTCGCTGCTCGGTGGCGGTGCAGTACCGGACGGTGGGCTTGAAGCGGCGTTCGATGAACACGCCAAGGCGCTGGCAATCACCCACATGACTTTCGCGCAATTCACCCAGGCGCTCGAACACCAACTGGGCATAGGCCTGGGTGGCACTGAAGCGGTGGCGGGTTTTCGCGGTGCTGCTGACCACCTGGGCAGACAGGTTGGAAATATCCGCCAGCAGGGCTTTGGCATTACTGCCGTCGGGGTCGGCGTTACGTTCTGAGAGGGTGACCAGGGTTTTGTCAAAGATATCCAGCTGCGCGCTCACTTCCTTGGCCATGGTCAGGGATAACGAGGCCATCATCCGGTAGGTCTCGATTTCCAGCAGCCGGCGGATCATACGACCCTGGCGGTACGCGTTCAGGCGCCGATTGATGAACAACAGGTGGTTGCTGCCATCCTCGCTGATCCGAAAATCGCTCCAGACCACCGCATCGCCACCCCCCACGCAGGAACCGCACGGGTCCTTGAAGCCGTAGCGGGACAGCTCCAGCTGCACTTCACCGCGTACCACGATCTGCACCGAATTGATCAGCGCCGGCAAATGCGCCTGGATTTTTTGCGCCAGTACGTCGGGCAGCGCCGTCCAGGACAGATCATCGCCGGAGGAAGTGACCACCAGGGTCAGGGTGAAAAATTCGGCATGGCGCTCCCATTTCAGCGCGTGGCCGTCGAGCTGGGTGATGCCCTGGACGGCAGTCAGATCGAGGCCGGCCAGGCAGCAGTCCTGAAGAAAGGCATTGCACACCTGCTCGCTGCCGAGGAAGGCCAGGTGAAACACATGGGCCGGTTCATCGAAATACAGTGACGGGCGCGCGTGCAGTTCGTTGTGCAGGCTTTGACGTAACGGGTGCATGGGGTATGACCGTGTTGGAGTTGTTTTGGGTGGGACAGATTCATGGCCCCACGAGTCACTACCGCAGGCTGCGATCTTTCAAGGCGACACCTGTTTCTGATCCCGCACCGCCCGCCTGACCTCGGCCTGTATGGCATAAGCCGGCGCCTCCACGGCATTGAAGTCCTGTGTATAGCGCTGGGCAAATCCGTCTACCCCCCATTCCTGGTACTGCTGCACATGCTTCAATTCGTGGGCCCAGAGCGCGACGTTCTGTTCGGCGGTTTCGGCGTCGCGAAAGAGGATGATGTCGATCAATGTCACGGCACCGACGTCGGGGTTTTGCAGCATGGCGGTGGCGGCGCTGAACTGGCCGTTGTCGCTGACTTTGTAGCGCGCGGCATCGAGGACGCCGGGGTCGTACCAGCGCAGCAGTTGTAAACGGATCTGCGGTGGAATGGGTTGGATGCCGGCGTTGGCAGCTTCGGCGCGGGCCTGGGTCAGCCACAGCGCGAGGGCCGGTGCCGCGATCTGGTAGATGTCGTCAGGCAATGGCAGGCAGATGCAACCGTCCAGGCACACCTGCTTCTCGCCGGCCGGGCAGGCGCTGGTCTGTGCGGGTATTTCAAGTGTCAGGCACAGAAACAGGAGTGCCAGCCATGGTGAGAAGGCGGAATGTTGAGCCAAGGTTTTTTTACTTCCTGTCGAAGTTGGCAATCACCTCAAGAATATTGAATTCTACCCAATCACTCGCGGCGGTCACGGATTCACGTGCTGCGCAACCCATTGTAGGAGCTGGCTTGCCAGCGAAGATGCCCTCAAGGACGCCTTCGCCGGCAAGCCGGCTCCTACAGATCGGCGTCTCACCACAAACTCAACATACCCCACAATTCCTGTAGGAGCTGGCTTGCCAGCGATGGCGTCATCGCAAACGCATCCATGCCCATGTAACGCTAAAGTGTCGCCTCAATCTACTCGAACGGATCAATGCCTCGTCCTGCGCTCAAGCAATCGCACACCGAGTGACAGCGGGTAACACAACGCAAAGTAGATCGCGCCGACCAGGATGTAGATCTCCAGCGGCATGAAGTACACGGAGCTCAAGTCCTGGGCCCGCAACATCAGGTCCGGCGCGGCGATCAGCGAAGCCACGGATGTATCTTTCAACAGAGAGATCGCGACGTTACCGATCGGCGCCAGCACGATGCGAATGGCCTGGGGCAATACGACCCAGCGCAACACCTTGAGATGGGGCATGCCAATCGCCTTCGCCGCTTCGACTTGCCCCTTGGGCACGGCCTCCAGCCCCGAGCGGTAGATCTCCGACAGGTACGCCGCGGCGTTCAGCCCCAGGCCGATCATCGCGGCCTGGAACGAGCTGAACTGAACGCCGATTTCGGTCAGGCTGAAGTAGACGATGAACAACTGCACCAATGCCGGCGTGCCCCGAAATACCTCGATGTAGAACAATGCCGCCCGACGCCACGGCCGACTGTTCGAAAGCCGTGCGAGCGCCACCAGCAAACCGACGATCAAACCGATGACCAAGGCGCCGAAGGCTAATTGCAGCGTGGCCCAGGCGGCCGCCAGCAATTCAACATGGGTTGCTTCCCACAATTCGCCATAGCCCATATCAATGCTCCTTGACGACTTTGAGACGGCGTTCGGTGCGCGCCGCGCAATGGGACAGCACCAGGCTCAGGACCAGGTAGATCATGGCCAGCAGGAAGTAGATCAGGTTGGTCTGGTAGGTTTCGCTGACCAGCATCTTGGCCTTGAACGTCAGCTCCGGCACGGCGGCTGCCGATGCCAGGGAGGTGTCCTTGAGCAGCCCGATTGCGAAGTTGGCCATGCCAGGAATGGCGACCTTGAACGCCTGGGGCAAGACGATGATGCGCATCGCCAGCGACCGGGTCATGCCGATGGTATACGCCGCTTCGCTTTGCCCACGGTCGATGGTGCGGATGCTCGCGCGGAACACTTCCGACAGGATCGCCGCCCCGTTCAGGCCAAAACCGATGATCGCCGCGCCGATGGCGGGCAATGTGATGCCGATGTACGTGAGCCCGAAGTAAAGGATGAACAGCTGGGTCAGGATCGGAATGTTGCGGAAAATCTCCAGGTACACGCTGGCGATCAGGCTCAGCACGCGGCTGCGCGACAGCCGCATCAGCGCCAGGCAGAACCCCAGCAGTGCAGCGACGACGAACGCGGCGGCGGTCAAGCCAACGGTGGTCAATGCACCGATGCCCAGCACATTCAAAAAGTACGGCAGCATCTCGATGGCTTTGTGCAGCGCAGTGGTATCGAGCATTGATCAATGCTCCTTCACGGCGCGGATGAAGTTGCGGGTTCGCTCGACCTGGCTCTCGCGAAATATCTGCCGGGGCGGCCCTTGCTCGACGATGTTGCCATCGGCCATGAAGATCACCTCGTCGGAGACACTTTCGGCGAAGCTCATTTCGTGGGTCACGATGATCATCGTCATGCCCTCCTCGGCCAGTTTGCGCATGACGCCAAGTACTTCACCCACCAGCTCCGGATCCAGCGCCGAAGTGGCCTCGTCAAACAGCATCAGCTTGGGCCGCATCGCCAGCGCCCGGGCAATGGCGATGCGTTGTTGTTGCCCGCCCGAGAGCTGCTCCGGGAACGCATCACGCTTGGCGAACATGCCGACTTTGTTCAGTAGGTCTTCTGCCAGCTCGACCGCCTCGGCGCGGTTGCGCTGTTGCACCTTGAGCGGGCCGAGAATGATGTTTTCCAGCACCGAGAGGTGCGGGAACAGGTTGAAGCGCTGGAACACCATGCCGATCCCGGCGCGCATCCGCGCCAGCTCCCTGTCGCTCATGGGCACCTTGCGGGTGCCCACCAGGCGCTGGCCGATCAGTTCGTTATCGATGTAGATGTCGCCTTTGGTCGGCTCTTCCAGGTAGTTGACGCAGCGCAGCAAGGTGGTCTTGCCCGAGCCGCTTGGGCCGATGAGCGAGATCTTCTGGCCCTGCTGCACATTCAGGTCGATGCCTTTGAGGACGTCCAGGCTACCGAAGGACTTGTGCAGCCCCTCGATTCGCACCAGTGGAGTTGATTCAGCCATGAGCTATGTCCTCGACTCAGGCAAAGGCCTGGCTGAAATCCCGGGCGGGGTGAGCGAACGGTCCAATCAGGTTGCCCTTCTCGTCGCGGTCCACGCCGATGCGCGGATCCTTGGCCGGTGGCACCAGGTAATCGGGGTTCTTGATGCCGTACTTGGCGAGAATGGGCCGGATCTGGTCCGTGGCTTTCAACCAGCGCAGCCCCTGGTTCACGCCATCGAACAGGTCCTGGTTCTGCGGATGAACGCCCCAGATCGCCTCGAACTTGGCGGTCAGGCTGGGGAATTTTTCATCGTAGGTCATGGGGATCTGCTTGAGCTTGAGGCTCGGGTCCTGCAGGATCATGTAGTCGATGGTCGGCGCATCCAGCACGGCGAAATCCAGGCGACCGGCGCGCACGTCACGCAGGCAGGAGTCGGTGTTGTCGTAGAGCTTGACCTCCTTCACGCCCTCGATTTTCTTCATGTCGGGGATGGTGAAATAACCGGTGATGGCGCCGATGGTGCGGCCCTTCACGTCGTTGACGGTGATCGAGGTGTCGAACGGCTCGCTGTCACGCATGATCACGTAGGCGCCGGTGTAGAACACCGGGTCGGTCAACAGCAGGATTTTCGAACGCATGGGATTCCAGGCGAAGTTGCCGCCAAACCAGTCGGCACGTCCCGACCTCACGGCTTCGACGACGGCCGGGAAGCCCATGGTCAGTACCTCGAGCTTGAGCTCGAGACGGTCGGCGATGAGCTTGAGCAGTTCCAGGTCCGTGCCGACGGGCACACCCTCGCGCAGCGCACCCAAAGGCATGTCGCCCAGGCAGGCCGCAGTCAGGTAGCCGGGGCGTACCGTCTTGATCGGCGCACCGGCAGCGAAGGCAACAGACATCGGGCCCATCGCGCTGCCCAGCAATGCCGCCAATGATCCGTAGCCAGTTGCCTTGAGCAGCCCGCGCCGGGAGAAACCCTGAGAATCGAACTTGAAGTCGGACATAGATCACCTATAGGCAAATATTATTGTTTTGACCGGTACAAGCCTTGATAACCGTCCCTGGCGCCTGCCTCCTGTTGTTTGAGTGACCTGTGACTCATGAACGCGCAGGCAATCCCTCCAGGATGTCGATGGCGCTGACATGGGGTTTGTTGGCCTGCAAGCGACGACGCTTGAGCATCAGATAGGCAGCGGATACCACGCCAAGACTGACGAGGCTGGCCAGGAACTGGGTGCGCAAGGATTCCTGGAACGCCATGGCGACCAATACACCCGCGATGACTGCCACCACAGCATAGGACAGCCAGGGGAACAGCCACATCCTGAGGGTCAGCCGGGCCGGTGCGGTGGCTTCGACCTGGCGGCGCACCTTGATCTGCGCCAGCGCCACCGCGAGGTACACGAACAGCATCACCGCGCCGGAAGCGTTGACCAGGAACAGGAACACGCCCTCTGGGGAAATGATCGCCGCCATGATGGCGATGTAGCCGATGACACTGCTGAGCAGCACCGCGGCTCTTGGTACTTTATGCCCGCTGAGCACCGCCAGTTTCGCCGGCGCATCGCCCCGCTGGCTGAGGCCGAACAGAATCCGCGAAGACACGTACAGCCCGGAGTTCAACGCCGACAGCACGGCCACCAACACCACCGCCTGCATGATCATCGCCGCACCGGGAATGCGCAGCACGTCAAGCGCTGCCACGAACGGCGAATGACCGGCGACGATCTGCCCCCAAGGCACCACGCAGACAATCAGGAATATCGAGCCGACATAAAAGGTGATGACGCGAAAGATCACCGAGCGGGTCATGTTCGCCACGTTCTTCGACGGGTCGTCGGACTCGGCGGCGGCAATGGTCGCGATCTCGGCGCCGCCCACGGCAAAAATCACTGTCGGCACCCCGGCCAGCACCGCACTCACGCCGTAAGGCATGAAGCCGCGGTCATTCACCAGGTTGCCCAGCAGCGTACTGGTGCTGGGCGCGAAACCGAACAGGTAGGCGCCCACGACAGCGATGAAGACGATGATCGCGAACACCTTCAATGAGGCGAACCAGTATTCGAACTCGCCATAGGATTTAACCGACAGGCAGTTGATGGCGGTCATGATCGCCAGCAGGCTCAGGCCGATCATCCAGGCCGGCAGCGGTATCCACTGCTCCAGGATATTGGCGCCGACCACCGCCTCCACCGCCACCACGATCACCCAGAAGTACCAGTACAACCAGCCGCTGGTGAAGCCGACCCAGCTGCCCAGGCCGATCCGTGCGTATTCGGTAAAGGAACCGACCCCGGGCAGCGCCACGGCCATTTCACCGAGCATGCGCATGACCAGCATCACCACGATGCCGGCGGCGAGATAACTGAGAAAAGCCGCCGGCCCGATCGCCTGGATCGTCGCGCTGCTGCCGACAAACAGGCCGGCACCAATGATCCCGCCCAGGGAAATCATGGTGATGTGACGCTGGCGCAGTGCCCCGCTGAGGCGCTGTTGGCCGGGTTTTGTCTCGGTTGGCTGGGCACTTTTCATCGGAAGGCCTCCGCTGCATTGGATAGGGTCGAGCGACCGGATAATTTCACCGAAGACTTTGCGCGAGGGGGACAACACATCGGATACTCTGTGCCGCCCGCGAACAGGCTTGATGGTCGGTGGTGTCGGGTCGCCAGGGCGGAACCTGGCTGGATCGTCTGATTGGTCATGTGCGTACCCGTTGGGGCTGAGCATGGCAGCCATTTTCTTATTGTGTTGCATGACAAGCATTACAACTCACACACTAATCACGGATTTTTAGCTTGTCAATGGGCCTTGTATCGGATAAAAAGCAATACAAATCTGCTCATTGCCCTGCTACGAGCACGACAACAGGGATAAAGCACCATGAGTCAATTCGAACAACTGCTGGATGAACTGAAGGCCAGTGCCGCCTTGCAGCGTGACAAGGCCGAAACCCTTTACGCGCAGCTGGCCGATTCCCTGGCCGAGGCCATCGCCAATGGCAGGCTCAAGGCCGGCGAGCGCCTGCCGCCCCATCGAGACTTTGCCAGCGCGCTGGGGGTGAACATCACCACGGTGACCAAGGCCATGGCGGTGCTGCAGCAAAAAGGCTTGGTGGAAAGTCGTCCGGGGCGCGGTACCCAGGTCGCGCAGCCCCGGCATCCGGCTGCGCAGTTTCAATCGGCACCGAGCAATGCTCCGGGAACCGTCGACCTGAGCGTCAATCGTCCGGCCACCGACGGCTTCAACCGGGTACTGGCGCAGTTGCTGCCGCGTCTTGCCAGCGACCCGCGCTTTGCCGACATGAAGGACTATCACCCTTCCGAAGGTCCGTTGTGGGCCCGGGAGGCGGCGGCGCAATGGCTGCGGCACACCGGCGTCGAGGCCCAGGCCTCGCAGATGCTGATCGTCGAAGGCGCGCAGCACGGCATCGCCAGTACTTTGCGCAGCCTCACCAACAGCGGCGACACCGTGCTGGCCGACAGCGTGACCTATCAAGGCATCAATGCCCTGTGCCGTTCGCTGGGGCTGATCCTGGTCGGGGTCGACGCCGACGAGCGCGGCATGTCTCCCGAGGCGCTGCGCCAGGCCTGCGCCGAACATCAACCGCGGCTGTTGTTCCTGGTGCCGTCTATTCATAACCCGACCGCCATCACCCTGGACGCCGAACGCCGTGCACAACTGGCGAGCGTCATCGGCGAAACCGATCTGCTGGTGATCGAGGACGACGTGTATCGCCCGCTGCTGGATCAGTCGCCGCCGCCCTTCGTCGCCTTGCTGCCAGAGCGCACGATCTACATTTCGGCCCTGTCCAAGTGCATCGCGCCGGGCCTGCGTATGGGCTTTGTCATGGCCCCACCCGCCCTGGTGCAGGACATCGCCGCCATGCAGCGCATCGACTGCTGGAGCACCTCGCCACTGACCGCACTGATCGCCGCGCGCCTGATCGAAGACGGGCATGCCGAGCAGCTGGTCGCGGAACAGCGCGAAGAACTGCGGATCCGCCAGGCGCTGCTCGCCACGCACCTGCAAGGCCTGGAGTTCCAGCACAGCGCCACCGGTACCCACGCCTGGCTGGTACTGCCCGAACCCTGGACCGGCTCGCGCTTCGCCCGCCTCTGCCAGGATCGCGGCGTGGTACTGCTGGCCGGTGGCGCCTTTACCTTGCGCCCGGAGCTTTCGCCGCAAGCGGTACGCATCAACATCTCGGCGGCCCTGTCACGGGAGCATCTGATCAAAGCCCTGAGCGTCATCAGTCAATTGGCACGCCAGGGTCATCTCCACATGCACAACCGGATCTGAGGACATGACACAGCCAGTTCATTGTGAAATCGCCGTTATCGGCGCCGGGGTGGTCGGGGTAGCCACGGCACTCTGGCTACGCCGCGAGGGTTACCGGGTGGTGCTGCTGGAGCGCGACGCCATCGCCAGCGGCGCGTCCTACGGCAATGCCGGCACCCTGGCCCCCTACGGTGTGATGCCGATCGCCCAGCCGTCGCTGCTGAAAGCCATCCCGTCGCTGCTGTTTTCCCGCGAGTCGCCCTTCGTCATCAACTGGGCACGGCTGCCCCGGCTGATGCCATGGCTTTTGCGGTTTCTCAATGAATGTCGCGCCTCGCGTTGCGAAGCCAATACCCAGGCGCTGACCCGCATCCTCGAACACACCTACAGCGGTTATGCGCCGTTGCTGGACGACTGCCCGCAGGCCGATGGGCATCTGCGCCATAACGGCTGCCTCTATGCCTATGGCACCGAGCAAGGTTTCGCCGGTGCCCAGGCGGCGATCGAATTGCGCCGCTCACTGGGCATTGCCCAGCAAGTGTTGAACGCGGCAGACGTCGAACAACTGGAGCCGGCCCTGGCGGGCAAGGCGGTGGCCGGCATCCTGTTTCCCGAGTCCTCACACATGGATGACCCGCGCGCCTTCATCGAAGCGCTGGCGGCCCCGCTGATTGCCGAAGGTGCGCTGCATCAGGCCACGGTCACCGGTGTACAACGTAAAAGCGATGGCCTGTACTTGAGCTGCGTGGAAGGAAAATCCTGGCGCGCCGACCGCGTCGTGCTGTGCGGCGGGGCCTGGTCAGCGGCGCTGGCCCGGCAGGTGGGCGATCACATCCCGCTGGATACCGAGCGCGGCTATCACCTCGAATTCGACCTGCAGGACACCTTGCTCAACCGCCCGTGCTGCCCGGTGGAAAGCGCGTTCTACATGACACCGATGGCGGGCCGACTGCGGGTGGCGGGCACGGTGGAGCTGGGTTCGACCCACGACCCGGCCAATCCGCAGCGTTTCGATTATCTGGAGCGTCACGTGCGCAGGGTCATGGGCCTGACGCAACCGGTCGCGCGCAAATGGCTGGGGTTTCGCCCTTCCCTGCCCGACTCGCTACCGGTCATTGGCCCGTCACCGAACGAGCCGCGCATGATCTACGCCTTCGGCCATCAGCACCTGGGCCTGACGCTGGCCGGGGCCACCGGCCAGTTGGTCGCCGACTGCATCGCCGGCAAAACGCCCCAATGGCTGGACAGTTTTTCCGTGCAACGCTTCTGAGCAACGTCTTTCCACAGGAGAACAATGGATGCAAACCATCGAGCGCCAACAGACCAACCCACGCATGAGCCAGATCGTGATCCACGGCAATACAGTCTACCTGGCCGGGCAAGTGGGCGAACGCCATCACGACGTGGCCGGGCAGACCCGCGATGCGCTGGCACGGGTCGATGCCTTGCTTGAGCAAGCCGGTTCCTCCAGGGAACAACTGTTGCAGACCACCATCTGGCTTGCCGACATGGCCGATTTTGCAGCGATGAATGCCGTGTGGGACGCCTGGGTACCGGCCGGACATGCGCCGGCCCGGGCCTGTGGCGAGGCGAAACTGGCGGACAAGGCGTTGTTGGTCGAGGTGATTGTCTGCGCGGCGCGGGGATGAATTTTTTCCGCATGCTCCTGCTTGGTCAATAACCCCAGGCGCGAAAGCGCTTGCTGGTTGCCCAGCCGTCCATCGACTAGAGTCAAGCGGCACCCTCCTTGCTGCCACGCTCGGGTGCCTGGGTCGATACGGACGGAGGAACACCCATGTCTTCAAACATCCTTTTCGCCTGGGGGCTGGCGGTCAGTACGGTGATCGTGCACGCCGTCGGCATCGCGCTGATGCTCAGGCTTCTGAATCGCCGCAAGGCTGCGACGCGACTCTGGGCCATCAGCTGGAGGCTGGCCTGGGTGGCGGTCTACCTGGTGATTCTGCACCTGGCGGAAATTTCGATCTGGGCCGCCTTTTATCTGTGGCAGCAATGCCTGCCCGATCTCGAAACGGCACTCTACTTCTCGGCTGTCACCTACGCGACGATTGGCTACGGAGAGGTGGTGCTGGCAACGCCCTGGCGGTTGCTCGCGCCAATCGAAGGCTTGACCGGCATCCTCATGTGCGGGTTATCCACGGGCCTGTTCTTCGCGATGGTCAACCACATCTACCAACAGGCTCACACGAGAACCCGGGACGATCTCAAGGACTGATGGTGGCCGATTGCGGAACGCATGTACGACCGCAGGTGTCATTTGTACTAGACACCCCGGTGTCGCATTCCCTTGAGAGACAGAGGTGGTCCCCATGAACAATATTATCTACATCGTTGGTGCCGTCGTAATCGTCCTGGTTATCCTGTCATTTGTCGGTCTTGTATAGCCCAGGTTGCGTTCGGCGAGCCCAGATCGCTCGCAAAAGGAGAGGTTGATGCCTGGACGCAAGCAGCCACCAACCCTGGTTGATGGCGGCGTTGAAACTGTCTCTGCGAGAACGCTGCGTGCTGGGGCGGTCTTCCGGCTCACGGTGAGCTTCATGCTGGTGGTGGTCCTGGCGTTTCTCGCGGTCGAGGGTTGGCGGACGTGGCGTGACTACCGGTCAGCCTTCGCCTCGGCCCGCGACTCGGTGACGAACCTGGCGCGAGCCACGGCGCAGCACGCCGAAGATGCCATCCGGCAAGTGGATGTACTGACTGCCGCGCTCGGTGAGCGGGTGGAAGGCGACGGCTTGCAGAACATCGACGTCCCGCGTATCCACAAACTGTTGGTCCAGCAATCGAACATCATGCCGCAGCTGCATGGCCTGTTCATCTACGGCCCTGACGGGCAATGGATCGTGACAGACAAGGACGCAACGCCGGAGCTGGTGAACAACGCCGACCGCGATTACTTCCAGTATCACCGCACGCACACGGATAAAAACGTGCGCATCGGCGAGGTAGTCACCAGTAGATCAACCAACGACCTGATCATCCCCATCTCCCGGCGCCTGAACAATCCGGATGGCACCTTCGCTGGCGTTCTGCTGGGAACGATCAAGGTCAGCTACTTCGTCGACTACTACGGCGACTTCAAGATCGATGACAAGGGTGCCCTGGTGCTGGCCACCCGCAGCGGAACAATCCTGGTGCGGCGCCCCTTCATTGCCTCCGTGGTCGGCAAGAGCCTGGCGGGCAGCGAGATTTTCCAGCGTTACCTGCCCAATGCCAACCAGGGCATCGCCGAAGTCAAGGCCGTCGTGGACGACACCGAGCGTCTGTACGGTTACCGGGCCTTGACCACCTACCCGTTGGTGGTGGAAGCCGGACTGTCCCGGGATTCGATCATCGCCCCCTGGCGTCGCGATCTGCTGAAAACCGGCTGGGTGCTGGTGGTGCTGATCGGGGTGCTCGCGGTGTTCGGGCTCATCGTCTTGAGTCAGTTGCGCCAGCGAATGGTGACGGAAAGAAAGTTGCGTCACGCGCACCAGGCCATGCGCGATATGGCGCTGACAGACAGCCTGACCGGCCTGGGCAATCGTCGCCGCCTGGACACCGCGCTGCCGGAGGAAATCCGCCTGGCTGCACGCCAGGGCTCCTCGCTGTCACTGATCATGCTCGATGTCGATTACTTCAAGCGCTATAACGACAGCTACGGCCACGCCGCCGGCGATGATTGCCTGGGTGCGGTAGGCGCCGCGATCCAGCAGGCGGTCAAAAGACCCGGGGACCTGGCCGTCCGCTACGGTGGCGAGGAATTTACCGTGCTGCTTCCCAATACCGATGGCGCGGGCGCAGCCCAGGTCGCCGAAGAGATCCTGCAGGCCATTCGATCAATGGACATCGAGCATAATGCCCATCCCCTGGGCAGGGTCACGGCCAGTGCGGGTATCACCACCCACCGGCCGAACGTCGAGGACGTGACGCCGGCCACCCTGATCAAAGCCGCCGACGCCCTGCTTTACGCAGCGAAACGTCAGGGACGAAATCGCTGGTGCGCCGCTAACCCGTCAAGTGAAAGTAACCCTGCATAAGCGAGAACTTTCTCCTGCAAAGCCTTTCTTGCGAACCAGATGGCACTTGAGTGCCACCCAGTCTGCTACGCTTTTCTTTCCCCCGAATGGATTCGGGAATCATTGCCAAAGGCTGTTTCGTGGCCACTTGAGGGGATGGAATGAAAGCCAAGTTACTGGGGGTCGCTGTTACCGTCGTCGTCATCGGTACCGCTGTCTATGGACTGAACACCTGGAAAACCCTGCAGAGTCAGCGCCAGGAAGCGGTCTGTACCTTAGCGCGCCAGCACCTCAAGGACCTGGAAGTACAGGCGCGGGCCCTGGCCGCCGGGTTGTCGGTGGAGGCCTATGCCGAAGCCGAAAAGGCCGAGGCCGGCAAACTGGTGTCGGCGCTGGATACGGCAAAGAACGAAGCCGAGGTCGATGCCGTGATCGACCAGCATTCTGCCGCCATCGAAAAACAGATCCATGCTGAAGACGCAGAGGTCAAGTCCCGGGGTGAGCAGAAGTTCCTCGTCCAGGAACGCAAGGAACAGCGCATCACCACCGACATCAAGCAGGAAATCCAGCGTGCCGAGAAGGCCGTTGCCGATGACTGCGATTAGTTCGACCCGTTCAATTTTTTAAATGCGCATGCTTATCAAAGTGACTAACGCGTTCTAGACTCCACTACTGGCAGGTTCATTAAAGCTCCGCGTCCCTGACAAAAAAGCCAATAAAAACCAGGAAGTCCAGCCTTGAAAACTTCAACTATCGGCGTTGTGGGGAGTCTGCTGGTCTCGGGCGCGGTTTGCGCCACGGGGATTGCGCCGGTGCTCGATCTGGACTTCTCCCGCACCGCCATGGAAACCCTCAAGAAGCGTGGGATCGACGACGCGTGCATCGTCGCCGCCTCAAGCCCCGGAAGGTTCACCTACTGCCGGGAAGGGTCAACGACGCTCTGGCAGTACCAGACTCTGGACCTGGTGCAACAGGCCGGGCTGCTCAATGAAGGCGTACGGCCTTCGACGGATCATGGGCAAATCAGTGTCGTGGCAGTCGACAGCGCGGCCTGCGAAAATGACCACGGGAAAGCGGCCGGACCTGCGACCTTTGCCACCCTGCTCCTCAGCCTGGCGAGCCTGTTCCTGTTGATCGGGTTGCGCTACACCTACCTGGCAATCATGCGCGGGCCCTATCAACCGGTGGCCTACTCCGATCCCCGCCTGCAGCGCGAGATCAACCCCGAGTCCACGCACCCCTTGACCATCAAGGCGCTGGGAGCCTTCGGTGTCGCCGCCGCATTGGCCCTTGTCTACTGCTGTTACCTCGGATTCTGAAGCAGGAACCGGCCGACGGCGCGTCGGCCCCTTTTCGTGTCTACAGTCGTTCTTCCACCACCGGCGGCGGCGGATCCTGCACCCACTGCCAGAACAACTGGTAACCCACCGCCAGCACCACCGGGCCGATGAACAAGCCCAGGATGCCGCCGGTGACCATCCCGCCCAGGGCTCCGATCAATATCACCGGCATCGGCACGTCGACCCCGCGCCCCAGCATCAATGGCTTGAGCACGTTGTCCACCAGGCCCGCGACGAAGACATAGATGGAGAAGATGATGGTCACGGTATTGGCCCCTTCGGTCGCGATGACAAAGGCAATGACCGGTACCGTTATCAAGGTTGCCGGCAGCTGCATGATGCCCAGCAACAGCACCGCCAATGCCAGCAACCCGGCGCCGGGAACCCCCTTGAACACGAACCCGAGCCCCACCAGCAGCATCTGGATGAACGCGATGCCGACCACCCCGAGCGCCACGGCGCGGATGGTTGCGGTGCACAAGGTGGCCACTTGGGGACCTTTTTCCGGTCCGCTGATCCGCGAGGCGATCTGCACGGAGGCGCGGCTACCCGCTTCGCCATAGGCCATGAAGATCCCGGCAAGGATCAGCGCGACGATGAACATCAGCAGGCCCATGCCGACGCCGGCCACCTTGCCCAGTACCGACAGGCTGACGTCCTTGATTTGCGGAATGTACTTCGACGTCAGCCCGGGAAGGTCGGTAGACGCCTGCAGCCACAGCGCCGACAGCGGTTTACCCACCAGTGGCCAGCTGGCAACGGAATCGGACGGAGGCGGAATGCGGATGCCTTCGTCCCGGACCACGGTCATGGCATTTTCGACCGAGTCGGCAATCGAGGTGCCCAACAGGTAGATCGGGACCATGAGAATGGCGATGGCCACCAGCACGATCAGCGTCGCAATACGTCCGTCCTTTTCTCCCATCGGTCCCCGCAGCCGTTGTTGCAAGGGGTAGAGGGTGATCGCCAGGATCACCGACCACAGCATCAAGTCGCGAAACGGGCGAAAAATCTCAAAGCAGAACAGCACCAGCACGACAATCAGTCCGGCGCGGATCAAAACATCGAGCAACCCGCGGGACAAGGCCTTCTCTGACAGCGGCATGGGTACCATGGACGTCTCCTGACAGTTCACTGGGAAGGAAAACCGGTTAGCCCAGCATAGACGCACAATTCACAACGTGAAGGATCAACGCAATTTAAGTGGATCCACCAAGTCTGCCGCAATCGCCATGCCCACCAGGTCCGGCAGTGTGTTGGCCTGCATGCGTTTCATGACGCGAGAGCGATACAGATCGACGGTTTTGGCACTGACCCCCAGTTGCTCGGCGATTTCGCGGGTGGTGTAGCCCTGCACCAACGGCAACATGACGTCCCGCTCTCGCGGCGTCAGCGTGAGCAAGCGGGCCTGCAACGCCTCCTGGCCCTGATTGCCGTAGCGTTGCGCGGCGCAATTGCCCAGCGCCTGTTGCACGCTGTCCAGCAGCAACTGCTCGTTATAGGGCTTCTCGATGAAATCATGGGCACCGGCCTTGAACGCACGGACCACGATGGGCACATCGGCGTGCCCGCTGACAAAGATGATCGGCAGATTCAGCTGGCGTACGCGCATTTCCTCCTGCACGTTCAACCCGCCCATGCCGGGCATGCGCACGTCGAGCAGCACGCAGGCATCCAGACTGGCATCGCAGGCCTGGAGAAACTCGATACCACTGGTAAACGGCAGGGCTGTCAGGCCGACCGACTCCAATAACCAGACCGTCGAATCGAGCATTCCCTGGTCATCGTCGACCACATACACCACGTGCTCCGCCACACCTGCCATTACGTCATTCCTGTTGTTGTTTTGTTGGGCCGGCCAGCGGCAATCGGCAACACATCAGCAGCCCGACAGGCTGGCGCCGGGCATTCAGTTCGCCGCCGAAACCTTCGATGATGCTGCGGCTCATGGACAACCCGAGCCCCAGGCCATCGGGCTTGCTGGTATAGAACGGGGTAAATATCTGCTCGAGCTCGGGCTCGCTGACGCCCGGGCCCTGGTCTTGCACACTGATTTCCACGGTGGCGCCACTGCCCTGCTCCACCGCCATCACGATCAGCGAAGGCTCGTGCGGATGCTGGTCACGGTTGGCGTCGATGGCATTGCGCAACAGATTGAGCAGCACCTGTTCCAGCAACACGCGGTCGGCATACACCGGCGGCAGATTATCCGGCAGTCGATCCTCGATTGTCACTTCGCAATGACTGGCCTCCCACGCGCATAAACGCACGGCTTCGCGGGCAATGTCGGTCAGGTTCAGCGCCTGCATGCGCCGCTGGCCCTTGCGCAAAAACGAGCGTAACCGGCGGATCACTTCGGAGGCGTGGGTGGCGTGATGGGTGATGCGTTCCAGGCCTTGCGCCACCCGGACGGCGGCCTGCGGATTGGAACCCAGTGTTTGTAGATAGCGTTGGCTGGCGTTGGCGTAATTCACCACGGCAGCCAGCGGCTGATTGATTTCGTGGGCGATGCCCGAGGCCAATTCACCGAGTGTGACCAGGCGCGCGGTGTGGGCCAGTTCGTCTTGATGGCGGCGCTGTTGCGCTTCGCGCAGTTCCCGTTCGGTCATGTCCCGCGCCACCAGCGAGTAATAACGCTCGCCGCCGGCGGAACGGTGGGCCAGTAACACCAGCGATACCGGCACGGACGTACCGCCGCCTGGTGGTTGCAGCCGCGCATCGGTGCTCCAGACGCCGTCGCGCTCGGCGCTGCTCCAGCCATCCCGTTGCAGGCGCGCAAGGTCGCCGCTGGCGAACAGATCGGCCAGGGCCGGCATGGATTGCTGCTCATCAATCCCGAGGATGCGGCGCGCGGCGGGATTGAGGTAAGTGACCAGGCCCTCGGGAGCGATGAACAACACCGGATCGATGTTGGCCTCGACCACTTCGGCCAGGCGTCGTTTGTTCTCCTCGGCGAGCACCCGGGCCGTGATGTCCCGGGAGACGCTCACCACTTCGACCACCGCCCCGGTATAGGTTTCGCGGATCGCCCGGCTGGCGGATTCGAACCACAGGTAATGGCCGTCGCGATGGCGGATGCGATAGGTCATGGTGTGATAGCCATCCTGTTCCAGCGCATCCCGTGCACGCTGCATCAGGCCGGCCAGATCCTGGCCATGGAACAGGCCCTGGGCCATTTGCCCGCGCAATTCCTCCGGCCAGTAGCCGAGCAGGGTCCAGGACGCGGGCGACGCATCGAGGAAGCGCCCGTCCGGGGTGTGGCGGGAAATCAGGTCGGTGGTGTTTTCGATGATCAGCCGGTAAAGCCGGCGTGCGGTGGTCGCTTCTCGTTCCGCCAGGACCTGGGTCGTGGCGTCGCGGCAACGGGCGAGCACGCGGTTGTCCTGCGGGTCGGGAATGAATGTCCAGATCAGGATCTGCGTTTCGAACTGAGCCTCGACCCCTTCAATGGCCCGTTGCTGATCCAGACAGGCGCGCACCAGCACCCGATGATTGACCGGCAAAAAACCCAATACATCAGGCAATGGCTTCTCGGCCAGCAGGGCCAACAGCGCCGCATTGAACTCCAGCGGTCGGCCCTGTGCATCGAGCAACAGGCTCGGTTGTGGATCGTGGCCCAGCAGCGGCGAGCCGCGGAGCATGCCGTTGACGCTGCTCAACAGCGTCGTCAGCAAATCCCGCACCCAGCCCAGCCAGTCAAGACTCACCCCCTCGCACACTTCCACCAGCAGCAATCCCGCCTGCCCCGGCTGCAAGGCCAGGTCGAATACCTGGCCATGGCTGATGGCGGCTCGGCGCAGGCGGCCGGCCAGCCAGCAGTCCAATTGCCTGACTTGCGCCAGGTCCAGGCGCCCGGCCTCGATCAGTTGCTCGAACAATAACTGATCGCTGGCCAGCGCCGGGTCGCCCAGGCCCGGCGGGAAATGCTGGGCCGCCCCCTCATGGCTGTAGATCCGCGCATTGGGCTGCCAACTCAAGTAAACCGCCCGCTGCACTTCCGGGCAATCCTGCAGCGCATGACACAGCGCGTCGGCCCGGGCAGCCAGGGACACGCCTTCACGTTGCAGGCGCAACCAGCTGTGCAGTCGAACGGGAGTCAGGGTCATTGCCGGTCCACTTCTTCAATAAATCCAAGCATATACCGGCTACGGAAGTCCGGGGGCAAGTGATTTGGTACCGGACTAATTGAATATAGTACATTTACTATATTACTTAGGTTGTACTTCCATATCAATGGATGAATGTTATATAAAGTAAACCGGACATAAAAAAGGCGACCCCTGCGCGTACACCGCAGGGGCTCCCATAGAGCTAACAATCAGCCACCGAGTACCCGTACATGTCGATCTATGAACAAGGGCTAGGCCCTTCGGCTGTCAACCATATTGCCCTGTCTCCGCTCAGCTTCATCGAGCGCACCGCCAACGTCTACCCGGACTACACCGCCGTCATCCACGGCTCGATCCGCCGCACCTGGGCGCAGACCTATACCCGTTGTCGGCGCCTGGCCTCGGCTTTGGCCGGGCGCGGTATCGGCAAGGACGACACCGTGGCAGTGATGTTGCCCAATATTCCGGAAATGCTTGAAGTGCACTTCGGCGTGCCGATGATCGGCGCCGTGCTCAACCCGCTCAACGTGCGCCTGGATGCAGAAGCCATCGCCTTCATGCTGCAGCACGGCGAGGCCAAGGTGCTGATTACCGACCGCGAGTTCCACAGCGTGATTCACGCAGCCATCGGCATGCTGGATCACCCGCCCCTGGTGATCGACGTCAATGACCCGGAATACGGCGAAGGCCAGGCCGTCAGCGACCTGGACTACGAAGCGTTGCTGGCCGAAGGTGACCCTGCGTTCGACTGGAAGTGGCCAGTCAATGAATGGCAAGCCATCTCGCTGAACTACACATCCGGCACCACCGGCAACCCCAAGGGCGTGGTTTACCACCACCGCGGCGCGTACCTGAACGCCTTGGGCAACCAGATGACCTGGGCCATGGGCAACCATCCGGTGTACCTCTGGACCCTGCCAATGTTCCATTGCAACGGCTGGTGCTACCCCTGGACCATTACCGCCATGGCCGGTGTGCACGTGTTCCTGCGCCGGGTCGATCCACAGAAAATCCTCACGCTGATCCGCGAGCATCAGGTCACTCACCTGTGCGGCGCGCCCATAGTGCTCAATGCCCTGGTGAACATGCCGGAGTCGGCGAAAGCGGCCATCGATCACCCGGTCAACGCCATGGTCGCCGGTGCGGCACCGCCGGCCAAAGTGATAGGCGCCGTGGAAGAGATGGGCATCCAGGTCACTCACGTCTATGGCCTGACCGAAACCTATGGCCCGGTGACGCTGTGCGCCTGGCACGCGGAATGGGATGAGCTGCCCCTGGATGAGCGGGCGCAGATCAAGTCCCGCCAGGGCGTGCGCTACACGACGCTCGAAGGCGTGATGGTCGGCGACTCGACGACGCTGGAACCCACCCCGCGTGACGGCCAGACCATCGGTGAGATCTTCATGCGCGGCAATACCGTGATGAAGGGCTACCTGAAGAACCCGACCGCCACCGCCGAAGCGTTCGAAGGCGGCTGGTTCCACACCGGCGACCTGGCGGTCTGTCATCCCGATGGTTACGTCGAGATCAAGGACCGGCTCAAGGACATCATCATCTCCGGCGGCGAGAACATCTCCACCATCGAGCTCGAAGGCGTGCTCTACCGCCACCCGGGCGTGATGGAAGCGGCCGTGGTCGCCCGCCCCGATGAGAAATGGGGCGAAACGCCCTGCGCCTTCGTCACCTTGAAGGCCGATCACCAGGACGTTCGCGAAGCCGACATCATCAGTTTCTGTCGCGAACACCTGGCCGGATTCAAGGTGCCGCGTACCGTGATCTTCACCCTGTTGCCGAAGACGTCCACCGGCAAGGTGCAGAAGTACGTGCTGCGCGACCGGGCCAAGGCGCTCTAACCGAAAACCACGTTGTACCCCACGGTGGCAGGTGATTGACCTGCCGCCTCGGGCTCGTGCACGCCGAATACGGCTGCCCGGCCCCCACAGACCGATAACAAGAACAAAGTGGAGCTAGCGATGACCGACATCCATTCAACCGATACGCAACGCTGCGAACGCATTCGCGGCAATCCGAAATTCCTCCAACTGGTGAGTAGCCGGTCGCGCCTGGCCTGGTCGTTGAGCGCCGCCGTGCTGGGCATTTATTACCTGTTCATGCTGATTGTGGCCTTTGTCCCGCAGTGGCTGCATGCGCCGCTTGGGGAACATCGGATGTTGACGCTGGGGATGCCGGTTGGCGCGGCGATCATCGTGTTTTCCTGGTTGTTGACCGGCTGGTACGTGTACAGCGCCAACACCCGCTTCGACGCACTGGGCGCCGCCATTCTCGAGGAGAGCAAGTGATGAACCTGTTCCGTACGCTTGCCCTCGCCGCTGCCGGCCTGTTGCCTGTTTCCGTCGCCATTGCCGCGCCCGCGCTGGGCGCGGTGGAAAAACAACCGCTCAACCTGAATGCCATCGGCATGTTCTTCGTCTTCGTGCTGGGCACGCTGGCCATCACCTGGTGGGCTGCGCGCCAGACCAAGTCCACCTCCGATTTCTATACGGCGGGCGGTGGTATCACCGGGTTCCAGAACGGCCTGGCGATTGCCGGTGACTATATGTCCGCGGCCACCCTGCTGGGGCTTTCCAGCCTGGTGTTTGCCAAGGGCTATGACGGCTTCATCTATACCATCGGTTTCTTCGTCGGCTGGCCGATCATCACCTTCCTGATGGCCGAGCGTCTGCGCAACCTGGGGCGCTATACCTTCGCCGACATCGTTTCCTATCGACTGGATCAGAACAAGGTGCGGATCTTCGCGGCCTTCGGCTCGTTGACCGTGGTGTGCTGCTACCTGATCGTACAGATGGTCGGCGCGGGTCAGTTGATCAAGCTGCTGTTCGGCCTCGACTACCCGGTAGCCGTGGTGATCGTCGGTGCGTTGATGCTGGTCTACGTGATCTTCGGTGGCATGATCGCGACCACCTGGGTACAGATCATCAAGGCCGTGCTGTTGCTGGCCGGCGGCACCACGCTTGCGGTCATGGCGATGTCGCAGTTCGGTTTCAGCTACGAGACCCTGGCCGACAAGGCCGTGCAGGCCCACGCCAGTGGCTGGAACATCATGGGCCCGGGCTCGATGCTCGCCGACCCGATCAACACCGCGTCGATGTCCCTTGGCCTGGTGTTCGGCATCGCCGGCCTGCCGCACATCCTGATGCGTTTTTTCACCGTGCCCAATGCCAAGGAAGCCCGCAAGTCGGTGTTCTATGCTACCGGCTTCATCGGCTTCTTCTTCCTCGTGGTCTGCACCCTCGGTTTTGCCGCCATGGTGATCATCGGTACCGATCCGCAGTACTACGTCAACGGTGAAGTCGGCGGTGCCCTGATCGGCGGCGGCAACATGGTTGCCATGCACCTGGCCAAAGCGGTCGGCGGCAACCTGTTCTTCGGTTTCCTCGCGGCTGTGGCGTTCGCCACCATCCTCGCGGTGGTCTCCGGGCTGGCGCTGGCCGGTGCTTCGGCGATTTCCCACGACCTCTACGCCACCGTGTTCAAGAAAGGCAAGGCCAGCGAGAAACAGGAAATGCGCGTCACGCGCATGGCGACCGTGGGGCTGGGCATCATCGCGATCCTGCTGGGCATTCTGTTCGAGAAGATGAACGTCGCGTTCCTCGTGGGCCTGACCTTCGGTATTGCCGCATCGACCAACTTCCCGGTGCTGATCATGGCCATGTACTGGAAAGGGCTTACAACCAAAGGCGCGATCATCGGCGGCTTTGCCGGTCTGATTTGCGCACTGGTGCTGGTGATCCTGTCGCCTGCGGTCTGGGTCACGGTGCTTGGCAATACCCACGCCATTTTCCCATACGACCACCCTGCCCTGTTCTCCATGCCGCTGGCGTTCCTGGTGATTGTCGTGGTGTCCCGGCTCGACCGCAGCGTGCGCGCCGAGAAGGAACGTGACGCCTACGCCGACCAGTTCGTGCGCGCGCAGACCGGCCTGGGTGCCGCCAGCGCTTCCAGTCATTGATTGCAAGGGCACGGCATTCGCTGCCGTGCCCATCGCACAACCGTCCTTTTGAGGTTCACGTTATGCCCGATTTCAAAGCCCCGCTGCGCGACCTGCGCTTTGTCCTGCATGAAGTCTTTGACGCCCCGGCCCTGTGGGCGCGCCTGCCGGCCCTGGCCGACAGTGTCGACGCCGATACCGCGGACGCCATTCTCGAGGAGGCGGCGAAAGTCACCTCGCAGCTGATTGCGCCCTTGAATCGCAGCGGCGACGAAGAAGGCGCGCAGTGGCATGCAGGTCGTGTCACCACGCCTGCTGGTTTCAAACAGGCCTACGCCACCTACATCGAAGGCGGCTGGGTCGGGCTGTCCGGCAATGCCGGGTTCGGCGGCATGGGCATGCCGAAGATGCTGGCGGTGCAGTTCGAAGAGATGCTCTACGGCGCCAACTCGAGTTTTGCGCTGTATTCGGCATTGAGTTCCGGCGCCTGCCTGGCGCTGGATGCCCATGCCAGCGAGACCTTGAAAAACCTCTACCTGCCGCCGATGTATGAAGGCCGCTGGGCCGGTTCCATGTGCCTGACCGAAGCCCATGCCGGCACCGACCTGGGACTGATCCGCACCCGTGCCGAGCCTCAGGCTGACGGCAGCTACCAGATCACCGGCAGCAAGATGTTCATCACCGGCGGCGATCAGGACCTGACCGAGAACATCGTGCACCTGGTGCTGGCCAAACTGCCGGATGCGCCTGCGGGCCCTAAAGGCATATCGCTGTTTGTCGTGCCCAAAGTGCTGGTCAATCCCGACGGTTCCCTCGGCGCTTCCAACGCAGTGAGTTGCGGCTCGATTGAACACAAGATGGGGATCAAGGCTTCGGCGACCTGCGTGATGAACTTCGACGGCGCCAGCGGCTGGCTGGTTGGCGAGGAGAACAAGGGCCTGGCGGCGATGTTCACCATGATGAACTACGAACGCCTGTCCATCGGCATCCAGGGTATCGGCTGTGCCGAAGCGTCCTATCAGAGCGCCGTGGCGTACGCCCGCGAACGCCTTCAGAGCCGCTCGCCGACAGGCGCCATGGCGCCGGGCAAAGCGGCCGACCCGATCATCGTTCACCCCGACGTGCGACGCATGCTGCTGACCATGAAAGCCATGACCGAAGGGGGTCGCGCGTTCGCCAGTTATGTCGGGCAACAACTTGACCTGGCGAAGTTTTCCGACGATATCGGGGAACGGGAAAGCGCACAGGACCTGGTCGCGCTGCTGACACCGGTGGCCAAGGCATTTTTCACCGATACCGGCCTGGAAAGCTGCATCCACGGCCAGCAGGTGTTCGGCGGGCATGGCTACATTCGTGAGTGGGGCCAGGAACAATTGGTTCGCGATGTGCGCATCGCGCAGATCTACGAAGGCACCAACGGCATCCAGGCGCTGGACCTGCTCGGGCGCAAAGTGCTCGCCGACAAAGGTCTCGCGCTGCGCCAGTTCACCGGCGAGATTCGCCGCTTCGCCGCCCGGCCCGATGCCCCCTATGCCACACAACTGCTCGATGCCGTGCAACGGCTGGAAGACATCAGCGACTGGCTGCAGGATCGCGCCGCCACCAACCGCAACGAAGTCGGCGCCGCCTCGGTGGAGTATCTGCACCTGTTCGGTTACGTCGCCTACGCCTGGCTGTGGGCGCGCATGGCCCAGGTTGCCGGGCAGAAACGCAGCGAAGACGACAGTTTCTACGGCGCGAAAATCGCCACCGCCGACTTCTACATCCACCGCCTGTTGCCACGCATTCTGAGCCTGGAGCAATCCATTCGTGCTGGCAGCGCCTCGCTGTATGGCCTGTCGGCCGAACAGTTCTGACGATTGAACCGCCGCGGCGTCGGCTCCTCTCTTTTGGCGTCGCGGTTTTTACTTCCCGGGCCCTTGCCACCGCGGCAGGGGCTGCTGTGCCCGTCATTTCAAAAATAAAAACCAAGGGGCTTCACCATGGACCGCAGCACTCGTATTCTCGCTACCCGTCTCCTGTTGGCCGGCGGCGTCATCAGCCTCACGGCGCCTGCTTCTGCTGACTTCATCAAGGACAGCAAGGCCAGCCTGGAACTGCGCAACTTTTACTTCAACCGGGATTATCGCCAGGCCAACGCCGCGCAATCCAAACAGGAGGAATGGGCCCAGGGGTTTCTGCTGCGCTATGAGTCAGGCTTTACCGAAGGTCTGGTCGGCGTGGGGTTCGACGCCATCGGCCTGCTCGGGGTCAAGCTCGACTCCAGCCCCGATCGCGCCGGTTCCGGCCTGCTCAAACGCCACAGCGACACCAGCAAAGGTGCCCAGGACGAATACGGCGAACTGGGCCTGACCGCCAAACTGCGCGCCTCGAAAAGCACGCTGAAACTCGGCACGCTACTGCCGAAACTGCCGACGGTACTGGCCAACGATTCACGGCTGTTGCCACAAACCTTCAAGGGCGGTCAGTTGACCTCGCTCGAACTCGAAGGCCTGACCGTGGATGCCGGTCGCCTGACGCAGGTCAACCAGCGCGACTCCTCGGACTACGAGGACATGGGCATCACCCGCACCGGCGCCAAGGGCATCACGTCCCGCCATGTCACCAGCGACAGCTTCGATTTCGCCAGCCTGAACTACAAGTGGACCGGCAACCTCGCCACCGGCTACGCCTACGGCCATCTCGACAATTTCTACGACCAGCACATGGTCAACCTGACCTACGTGTTGCCGGTGACCACCGGCCAGTCATTGAAGACCGACCTGCGTTACGCCCGTTCTACCGACGATGGCGGCAGCAATGTCGACAACAACGCGATCGGCGCCATGTTCACCTACAGCCTCGGCGGGCATGCTTTCGGCCTGGGCTATCAAGGCATGAGCGGCGACACCGGTTTCGCCTACATCAACGGTGCCGACGCGTTCCTGGTGAACTTCGTGCAGATCGGCGACTTCGCCAGCAAGGACGAAAAGTCCTGGCAGGCACGCTACGACTACAACTTCGCGGCCATGGGCGTGCCAGGCCTGACCTTCATGACCCGCTACCTCACCGGCGACAACATTGACCTGGGCAACAACCGTCCCGAGGGCAAGGAATGGGAGCGCGATACCGACATTGGTTATGTGGTGCAAAGCGGTGCATTGAAAAACGTCGGCGTGAAATGGCGTAACGCGACGGTTCGCTCGACCAACTTTGGCAGCGACCTGGATGAAAACCGCCTGATCCTCAGCTATACGTTGCCGATCTGGTAAGCCGAAGCAAGATCAAAAGATCGCAGCCTGCGGCAGCTCCTACTGGAAGATACGTAACTTCAAATGCACACATTACCCTGTAGGTGCCGGCTTGCCGGCGATGGCGACTTCACAATCTCCCCATCTCCCACGGCCGTACCCGATCTACTCACAACCGACCCATCTCCCACGGCCGTATCCGATCCACTGTAGGAGCTGGCTTGAAGCGAAGGCGACCTCACAACCGCCCCATCTCCCACGGCCGTACCCGATCTACTGTAGGAGCTGGCTTGCCAGCGAAGGCGACCTCACAACCAACCCATCTCCCACGGCTGTACCCGATCCACTGTAATTGGATGGACTCGCCCCAGCCGAGGCGTCAATGCGCCACGGTGGCAGTC
>NZ_JAXDEQ010000026.1:0-81984 GCF_035065025.1 Pseudomonas sp. YuFO8
GCGACAGTGTTGCCTTGCAAGCGGTCGGAGCCATCGGCGGCAACAGTGTTGCCTTGCAGACGATCGGAACCATCGGCAGCGACGCGATTTTCGATCAGGCGGTCAGAACCACCCTCAGCCACACGGCTTTCAATCAGACGATCCGAGCCACCTTCAGCGACAACAGGCGCAGCAGAGGTAGCGGCAAAAGCGTTAACTGCAAAAACCGAGAAAGCGATGCTGAGGAGGGTTTGGCGTTTCATGATCGTGTACTCCGGGGTGTTGTTGGTTGGTATGAGCCAATGTTACGCCGCAGGATTTTTAAGAGAACTTCATTGACGTGATGGTGAACATCGACGGTATTGATGTAGCAAGCGCCACACCTGTGGCGAGCGTGATGACAGGGCGTAGCCTGTCGTCAGTTGCGGCGCCGGGCCAGGTGCGCAGGGGTATGCTGGTTTTTCGCAGGTTCCGCACTCTGATCGAGAGGATAAACCGATGCACGACTATTACGATCTGGGCACCTACAGCCGCCCCGTGACGACCAGTTCACCCCAGGCCCAGCTGTGGTTCGACCGCGGCCTGATGTGGTGCTACGGCTACAACCACGACGAAGCCATCCGCTGTTTCCAGAAGGCCCTGGAACACGACCGCAACTGCGCGATGGCCTACTGGGGCATCGCCTATGCCTCGGGGCCCAACTACAACAAGCGCTGGGACGCCTTCATCGAACAAGAGCTCAAGGAGGCCGTGGCCCAGGCGCGCCTGGCGACGCAAATCGCCCTGGTGCACCTCGACGGCGCGACGCCGGTGGAAGAGGCCCTGATCCGCGCGCTGCAGCAACGCTACCAGGCCGAACAAGCGAGCAGCGTTGATGAACTCTTCACCTGGAACGATGCCTATGCGGCGTCCATGCGCGATGTCTACCACGGCTTTCCCGACGATCCCGACGTGGTGGCGCTGTTCGCCGAAGCGCTGATCGACCGCACGCCCTGGCAGTTGTGGGACCTGAAAACCGGCGAGCCAGCAGCCGGTGCCGACACCCTCGAAACGGTGGCCGTGCTCGAACGGGCCCTGCACCGCATGGAGCAACACGGCGACGCACCGCACCCCGGCGTGCTGCACATGTACGTCCACACCCTGGAAATGTCGCCGTACCCGGAACGGGCCTTGCGCGCCGGTGATGTCCTGCGTGACCTGGTGCCGGATGCCGGACACCTGCGCCATATGCCGTCGCACATCGACGTGCTCTGCGGCGATTACCGCGGGGCCATGATCACCAATCACCGGGCCATCCAGGCCGACAGCCTGTATCTGGCCGAGGAAGGTCCGATCAATTTCTACACCCTGTACCGCAGCCACAACTATCACTTCAAACTCTACTCGGCGATGTTCCTCGGCCAGTACCAACCGGCCCTGGAAGCCGCCGAACAACTGGCCGATACCATCAAGGAAGACCTGCTGAGGGTGGAAAAACCGCCCATGGCCGACTGGCTGGAAAGCTTCGTGTCGATGAAGCTCCACGTGCAGATCCGCTTCGGCAGATGGCAAGACATCCTCGCCACGCCACTGCCCGCCGACCAGGTGCTGTACTGCGTGACCACGGCCATGCTGCACTACGCCAAAGGCGTGGCCCATGCGGCCTGCGGGCAGGTCGCCGAGGCCGAAACCGAGCATCACCTGTTCCTCGAGGCCTGGGCCCGTGTGCCGGACACACGCTACCTCTTCAACAACCAATGCAACGATATCCTGGCCGTGGCCGCGGGCATGCTGCGCGGTGAAATCGAGTACCGCAAAGGCAACTTCGACGAAGCCTTCGCGCATCTGTGTGAAGCGCAGTCGTTGGACGATCACCTGCCTTACGACGAGCCCTGGGGCTGGATGCAACCGGTGCGCCACGCCCTGGGCGCACTGCTGCTGGAGCAGGGCAGGGTGGAAGAAGCCCTGCAGGCCTACCGTGCCGACCTGGGCCTGGACAACACCCTCAGTCGCTCGTCCTGGCACCTGGACAATGTGTGGAGCCTGCACGGCTACGTGGAATGTTTGAAGCGACTGGGTCGCGATGCCGAAGCGGGCGCTGCGCAGGTTCGCCTCAACCTGGCCATGGCCCGGGCGGATGTGGAGATTTCGGCATCGTGTTTTTGCCGGATCGGCAAACGCTGTTGCCTGTAGGCGCTTGAATGTCCGCCCCAGCCAGCGCTCTTCCTGGAAATCGATAACCCGTACTTGATCGACGGGCTACCCGAGCGTGCACCCTGTCATCAGGGTGTCACTGAACCCATGGCAACATCCGCGCAACCGCCATGGGCGACAGACCCGTCACGGGCCGATGAATTTGCCAGGAACCCCCACCATGAAAGGCGACGCCTCGCTATTTGCGGCCATTGACCTGGGCTCCAACGCGTTTCGCATGATGATTGGCCAGCAAGTCCGGCGCAGCCAGCAGATCGTGATCCAGGAAGTGAAGACCCTGCGAGAACCCGTACGTCTGGCGGAAGGCTTGCAGGGCGGCGCGCTCGACGAGCTCGCGCTTGATCGTGGCTGGCAAGCCCTGGCGCGCTTCGGCAAAAAACTGCGCGGGTTCGAAGCCGGTCGCGTGCGGGCGGTGGCCACCAGCGCGGTGCGCGAAGCCGAAAATGCGCAACTGTTCCTCGCCAGCGCCGAGCGCCACCTGGGGTTTCGTATCGATGTCATCTCCGGGCATGAAGAGGCCCGGCTGGTGTACGCCGGGGTTGCGCATACGAATCCCGATCCCGAACGCATGCGGCTGGTGGTGGACATCGGCGGCGGCTCCACCGAGTTGATCCTGGGCAAGGGCGCACAACCCCTCGTCACCGAAAGCATCGCCATCGGCAGCGGTACCCTGGGGGCGCGCTACTTTGCCGGCGGGGTGATCACGGCCAAGGCGCTGCTCGAAGCCGAGCGGGTCGCCACCCTGCAGTTCGAAAAGGTCGCACGGCGTTATCGCGCGCTGGGTTGGCAGCAGGCCATTGGCTCTTCCGGTACCGCGCGGATGCTGGCCAAGGTGCTCAAGGCCAACGGGCTGAACGACGACGGCCAAAACGGTATCACCTACAGCGGCCTGCTGCGCTTGTCATTGCGCCTGCTGGAAGTCGGGCATGTCAGGCAACTCAAGCTGGCGGGCCTGCAAGCCCATCGCCTGAGCATCCTGCCCGGTGGCCTGGTGGCGATGCTGGCGGCGTTCAAGGTATTCGGTGTGTTGCACATGACGCCCTCCGAACCGGGGTTGAGGCTGGGCGTGCTGCATGGGTTGATGTCCAGGCATTGATATCGAGCTGCGGATGCAGGTCGTGGCTGCTGGCCTCAGGCCTCGCTGACCGAACTTGGCACAGTTGCCGTATTCATACGCCGTAACAGACAACCAGGACAATGAGCGCGAAAAAACAAGCGTCAGCGGCAGCCTTTCCGCGGACGATTGCATGCCGTACCTGGCGACCCCTCGACATATCATTGCCTCGCATTTTGTCGCCGCGGGGCACATGCATTTGCGCATTGGCGATGGCGCCATCCTCGACGTTCGCGCAGGCGAACTCATCCTGCTTCCTCGCAATGACGTCCATACTTTTGGCAGCGACCTGAGCATTGCGCCCATGCCCGCGCGCGAAGTCATCCAGCCGCCAGACGTTGGCAGCATTTCACGACTCAAATACGGCGGGGGCGGCGAATCCACGCAGTTACTGTGTGGTTTCCTCGGCTCGGAAACCCCATTCAACCCGCTGCTTTCGTCGCTGCCGCCGGTATTGAAACTGGACGTGCGCGCGACGACTTCGGGGGCCTGGATTGAAAGCTCATTCCGTTTCGCGGTCAGCGAGATCGCGGCGGGACGCGTCGGCTCGACTGCGGTCATCGCCAAGCTGTCAGAATTGCTCTTCGTCGAAGCCGTCAGCCAGTATGTCGCCAGCCTCCCGGCCGAGCGGCGCGGGTGGCTGGCGGGGCTGCGCGACCCGCAGATCGGACGCGCACTGGCGCTGCTCCATGCACGCCCAACCGAAGGCTGGACTGCAGAAGCGCTGGCGCTGGAAGTGGGCATGTCGCGCTCGGTGTTCGCCCAGCGGTTCACCGCATTGGTCGGCCAGCCACCGATGCAATACCTGACGCTCTGGCGCCTGCACGTGGCGGCGCAACATTTGCGTGAAGGCCGCGGCAACGTGGCGCAAATCGGCTTTGCCGTGGGCTACGAATCCGAAGCCGCGTTCAGTCGCGCATTCAAGCGCCAGTTCGGCGCGTCCCCCGGCACCTGGCGCAGACAATCGGCATGACAAGGTCCTAGCCGCCTCCCTTCGCGATCAGGCATGATCGGGCTATATGAACCGGGACTCCCCTGACCTATGCCCGTCGACCTGCAAGCGCTCTACCCCAAACTGATCCATCTGATGCTGGACACGGTCTTCGTGGTCGACAGGCATAACCAGATCGTATTCGTGAGCGATGCCTGCGAGGCACTGCTCGGTTACCGTGCCGACGAGCTGACCGGTACCGCGATCACCGACTACATGCACCCTGACGACCTGGCGATCACTCGGGCCTCCATTGTCCGGGTCATGAACGGCCAGCCTCACGTCGACTTCCGCAACCGTTATGTCCGCAAGGATGGCGGCATCGTCCACATCCTGTGGGCGGCCTTCTGGTCCGAGGAAGTGGGGGCGCGCATCGGTGTCGCGCGCAATGTGACGGCCCTCTGGCAGGCCGAGGAGGAACTGCGTTTCCTCGCCCATCACGATCCGCTGACAGGCCTGGCCAACCGGGCGCTGTTCAATGATCGCCTGGACACCGCCCTGCGCACGGCGCGCCGGCACAACAGCACGCTGGCCTTGCTGTTCCTCGATATCGATGACTTCAAGGGCATCAATGACGTCCATGGCCATGCCGCGGGCGATCGTGTGCTGAGCACGATTGCACGACGGCTGGAGGGCTGCGTGCGTGAGACGGACACGGTGGCCCGAATGGGCGGCGATGAATTCACGGTACTGCTGACGGACATCCAGTCCGAGGGCGCCGTCAGCGAGACCGTGGCGCGGATTCTCGCGGTCATGGCCGAGCCGCTGGACGCTGAATCCGGTGCAGTCAAGATGCCGTCCTGCAGTATCGGCATCGCCTGTTATCCCGCGGACGGGGAGGACGCCGATACGCTGCTCAGCCAGGCGGATGACGATATGTACCGGATAAAACGGCAGCGTTCTTCGGCTGGGTGACAAGCCGGTCACCCGCGTCAGGACAGGCGCGATTCGCCTGTCGCGCGATTCACATACCCGGCCGTCACGCCGATGCGCGAGAACACCAGCCACAGAAAAAGCAGCACGCTCAAGCCAATCAGGATCGATGCGACGCCAATCAGCGGTTCGACTGCCGGGAAGCCCTTCATGCGCAGGGTCAATGCGCCGAGCATCACCGGCACGCCCAGGTTGTAGGTCCAGAACTGCACGGTGGCAACGCGACCTTCGGTCATGCACGGGTGCAGTGTGGCGATGACGCCGAACAGGGCCATCGACACCCATCCCAACAGGTTGATATGGGCATGGACCGCGAACAGCGAGTGGTCGCCGGAGGCGCCCATGGCCACCCCCAGCAGCACGCCCATGGCAAAGTAGAGGGCCGCGAGTCGAAACCAGGTTCGCGAACGGGGAGTGTGATTCATGGCATTCACCTCAAGCGCCCTGAGGCGCGCTCAGTTGCTGGAAAATCCCTGAAATCGTGATGACCGCAAGTGCGGTGGCAGGTCCGGTGCCGTGGGTCTATCATGAGACAATAGTCTCATTACAAGACAAGGTATCATTTATTCCATGTCCAGCCCCAAGTCAAGATCCGAGCCAGGCCCGTCGGTCGGCGACGGCGATTCGCAAGGCCGCGTCAACCAGAAGCTGCGCACCCGCCAGGCGCTGATCGAGGCCGCCGTCGCCTTGCGCGACGAGGGCCATCGGCCCACGGTGGCGCAAGCAGCCGAGCGCGCCAAGGTCTCGCGCGCCACGGCGTATCGCTACTTTCCCACGGTTGAAGCGTTGATCAGCGAGACGGCGGCCGATCGCGACATGCCGCCGCTGGAGCGCGTCTGGCGCCCGGGCGACGATCCGGTCAAGGGCATCGGCCTGGCGGCGAATGCGCTGAACAAACTCTTGCTCGGCGACGAGGTCGGCCTGCACGTGATGGAGCGTTCGTTCATGACCGTGTGGCTCGAAAACGAGTCCCACGAGCCCCTGCGACCGGGCCGTCGCCTGAGCTACATCGAGCCGATTGTCGACTCGATGAGGGACGTGCTTGCTCCCAGGGCGCGCAAACGCCTGAAGCAGGCGCTGTCGATTGTGATGGGCACCGAAGCGTTGATTGCCGTGCGCGATATCAGTGGCGCGAGTCTAGAGGAGTCACTCGACGCCAGCGCCTGGGCGGCGCGGGCGCTGGTTCGCCAGGCACTGGCGGAGGCTGAAAAAAACCGACGAAAGCTTACTTCATGACATGGAGCCGGGACGAAGCAGGGGGGGCTGCCAATCAGGTACTCATGACGATGACCCTGTGGAGAGGGAGCTTGCTCCGGCTGCACACGAGCACGGGACGTTTGAACGGGAGCAAGCTCCCTCGCCACAGGGTCATCGTTTTGGGTTGGTTGAGGTGTGCATGCGAAATCGGGAAGAGAGTAGCTGTTTGCCATCACTCTGGAAGTGAGCGATGGCGTGGACAGCGAACAATGTCAGTTTTAGAGGCAACTAATGCGCATTTGGCGGGTAAGGGGCTTGAGGACAGGACACCGAGTACAAAAACGGGCGCCTTGCGCGCCCGATTTCATTGACTTCGCCCGCCCAAAACTGGAGTCAATCCGGCTTCTCCTGGTCGTCCGGCACTTCCTTCCAGCTGTCATCCGGATCAAAGCGTTTCATCGCCTGCGCCAACTTTTCACTATCCGGTCCCAGGTCCTTTTCGAAGACCTGCCCGTCATGACTGATCATGAAACTCATCACCCCGGTTTCACCGTATTTTGCCGGCCAGGCGATCAGGGCAAAGCCCCGGCTCATCTTGTCGCCGATCAGGTAACTGTAGGCCCCGCCCGGTGCCGAAGGACCCTGGCCCAGCAGGATACGGAAGTGGTAGCCATGCCAGGGCTCGCCGGCAATGGTCTTGCCGAACTCGGGGCCCAACGGGCTGATCTGGCCGCTATCGTCGTCGGCCCAATAGAGTCCGTCGTGCTGGCCGGGGGTGCTGTAGATGTTCTGCGCATACTCGAGTGCGCCGTCACCGTCACGATCCACCGAGGCGTAATCCATCTGGGCATCGTGATAGGCCAGTGCCGATTGCACCGCGGCCAGCTCGTTGCGGCCAATTTGCCGGGCACGGATTTCGGCACTGCCGCCCTTGGGGTCGAAGCGCCAACCGTTCGCGCTTTTGACGATGGGAATAGGCAGCGTCCAGTGGTCAGTTCCCACCGATAGAAGCGCCTTGTTGTCCGCGATTTTTTCGATCTCGTGTTGCTGGTGGTATTGCTTGAGGAACGCCTCCACGTCTTCGCGTTCCGCGCCGTCGCGAGGGATGTAGCTGCGCCAGTTTTCACCCAGCAGCTCGGTCAGGCGTTTCTGATCGGCGTTTTTCGTACCCAGCGCTTCGACGAACGCTTGAGCGGCCTTTTCCGGCGTCGCAAACTCCTGCTGCGCCGCTGCCAGGCACGACCAGGCCAGGCCGACAGTGATCGCCAGGGCCTGTACAAACATGCCCCTTGCCTTTACTCGAGGATGGTTATTCAACGGCGGCCCCCCCTTGAACGCGCTGGTGGACTGGATGGCCGACTGATCTGGTGGCCGGCGGCTCGTGAGGCGCTGGGGCGCTGATAGGATGCCTGGCTGGCCCGACCACGATTGGCTTGCATGTTGGCCTGGGACGGTGAACGCGCGCCGGCGAAGGCATTGTTACGGGCGCTGCCTCTATTGACGGCAGGTGCGGTCTGGCGTTTTTGCGTTGTCTGGCGCGCCTGTGTGCTGCCCTGTATGCGTTGATTCGCCTGATTCCTGGTTTGCTGAGTCCTCGGCTGCTGATTCTCCCGGGTGTTTCTGGCAGTGCCCTGGCTTCTGTCGGTAGTCCTCGGTCTGTCTGCACCGGCCTGCATCCGATTGCTGGCCGAAGCCCTGGACTGGGCTTCGCGCGCCCGATCACGGGCCTCCAGATTGCTGGTGGCAGGCCGTTCGATACCGGCCCTGTCCATTGAACTGCGGGCATTTTCACGCGCCTGGGCGCGCTGGGCGTTGTTGTCGCCGCGATAGGCCTGACGCTGATTGGCACCGTCCAGCTGCCGGCCGTACTGTTCACGGCTCCTGTTGTCCCGATAGGGCACGCCATTGCGATGCGCAGCGTTATGCTGCCACTTGTTCTGATTGTTGCCGATCCGGTTGTTGGCGTTGATGTTGTTGTAGCGATTGACGTCGATGTCGACGTCGTTATTGCCCCAGTCACAGTCGCCCCACAGCGCCCCGACGATCGCCACCCCGGTACCGAACGCCAGCCCGGCCATCAGCGCCTGGCCGGGGTAATAGGCGGGCGGCGGTGGATAGTAGGCAGGAGGCGAGGCGGGGTAGGCCCAGGTGCCGTAGGTGGTTGTCGGGTTATAGGTGGGGACGTATACCACCTGCGGATCGGCGGGCTGGATGATGATGGTTGAGCTGCTGCTGGATGGGGCCTCAGCAGGGGCCGGCGCCGCAGTCGTGGTCGCCGGTGCTGGAGCCGCTGGCGCAGCATTCTGGATCGTCACGTTCTGATACTGGTTGCTCTGCAGGTTGCCGGCTGCCTGGGCCTGATGACGCAAGCGTTGCACCCCGTTCATGAGATCGTCGGGCTGCGCGAGGAAAGCATCACCCAAGCGCTGGACCCAGACCGGATCCTGCCCCAGCGTCGCCAACACCTGCGGGAAGGCAACCAGCGCCTGCACACTCGGGTCCCAGGGCTGGTTCGCCACTTGCTTGACCGCATCATCGCCCTTGGCGTCCGGGTGCGCCTTGGACCAGGTGACCGCCTCGGCGACTTCCCCGGGGTAGGTGGACGCCATCAGTATCTGTGCCAGCAGCGGGTCCGGGTAGAGCGCAACGGGCGCCAGCATCTGGTCCAGTTGTTCCTGGGTGAATACGGGGTCTTTGGTTGGTGCCGCGACGGGTGCCGTACTGGGAGGGTTGGGCGGCGGGGTAGCGGTTGTATCCGCTGACTGCGCCATGAAGGGGGAGCCGCTCAGTAAAAGGACCGCTGACAACGCGTAGAAAAATGGAATGCGCATCACAGCTCCCTGTGGTCAGGCAGATTTGCAATAAGTGCATCATTGCCGGGAAATGCAGGCCGCCTGAGCAGACCCCGGACCTCGGCGTCGACGCCGTGCATTGATAGTAGCAAACAAAAAAAATCTGCTCGCAATACCTTCGACTCCGAGCCCAATAGTCCCACCAAGCCAACTTTACCGGCCTGTGCTTGTGGGACCGCCGGGTGGGTACTATCGTCAAATATCACATTTGCAGTGCTGTTTTTCAGGGCGCCGGCAGCCAATTCAGCTCCCAGGCGCGAGAAGTCCTGAGCCATTCTGCCCATCCAGAAAAGGTAGCGCATATGAACCAGGCACTGGGGTATTTCACTAAACGGGTCATTGCCGGCTTGCTGGTGATCATCCCCATCTACCTCGCCATCCTGGTCTTGCTCAAGGGCATGAAATCCCTCGGACAACTGGTCCGACCGTTTACGAAGTTGCTTCCGGAATGGCTGCCGGCCGAGCAACTCCTGTCATTGATACTGGTGTTGGTGATCTGCTTCCTGATCGGCGTGGCGCTGCGCACCCGATTGGGCGAGATAGCCCGCAAACGGGTAGAGACGGGCGTGTTCGAACGCATTCCCGGCTACGGATTATTCCGCAGCCTGACCCAGCAGATAGCGGGGGATAGCCGCCAGACCGTGTGGAAACCCGCCCTGGTCGAGATCGAAGATGCCCTGGTCCCGGCGTTCATCATCGAAGTGTTCGACGACGGCCGCTACACCATCTTCGTCCCCTCGGTACCCACACCCCTGGCCGGCGCAATCTACATCCTCGAGCCGAGCCGCGTGCATCCCCTCGACGTGTCCTTCACCGATACGTTCAAAGTCATCTCCAAATGGGGCGCGGGCGCCAAGGACCTGGTGGCGGCCATGGAAAAAGCTGAAAACCGGGGTGGGCCTGGAGTGGCGGTGAACAAGATGGATGCAGTGCCTTGATAGACAGGTGAAACGCAGTGAACACGAAAAAGCCCGGCTGATCAGGCCGGGCTTTTTGTTGGGTACTGCGGTGTAGCGATGGGGTCAGGCGACGGTGTTGCCTTGCAGGCGGTCCGAGCCATCGGCGGCGACGGTGTTGCCTTGCAGGCGGTCCGAGCCATCGGCGGCGACGGTGTTGCCTTGCAGGCGGTCGGACCCATCGGCGGCGACGGTGTTGCCTTGCAGGCGGTCGGAACCATCGGCGGCGACGGTGTTGCCTTGCAGACGGTCCGAACCATCGGCAGCGACGGTGTTGCCTTGCAGGCGGTCGGAACCATCGGCGGCGACAGTGTTGCCTTGCAGGCGGTCGGAACCATCGGCGGCGACGCGATTTTCGATCAGGCGGTCAGAACCACCCTCAGCCACAAGGCTTTCAATCAGGCGATCCGAGCCACCTTCAGCGACAACAGGCTGAACTGAGGTAGCGGCAAAAGCGTTAACTGCAAAAACCGAGAAAGCGATGCTGAGGAGGGTTTGGCGTTTCATGATCGTATACTCCGGGGTGTTGTTGGTTGGTATGTGGCTGATGTTACGCCGCGGAGTTTTTAAGAGAACTTCATTGACGTGATTGTGAACATCGATGGGATTGATAGGGCCAGCGGCCCACCTCTGGTGGGCGTGATGATCCATGTAATGCGTCGAAGTGAAAAAGATCTGTCCTCGGCACAAATGTCAGTGAAGACCCAATCCTGTAGGGGCCGGCTTGCTGGCGATTGCGGATTGTCAGGCGAAGACTTGGTCGACTGTACCTGCGCTATCGCCAGCAAGCCGGCTCCTACAGATCTGCTTAAGTCCCCAGCGTCCGTTTTTATTCACGCCGCTGATTAAAGGGGCATCCAATCCCTGAGAATCAGGTCTCGGGCAATTGCGCCGACCAGTGTTTCATCTCCTCGGCAATAAAATGCTTAACCAGATCGCTATACATCTTTTCGATCGCATCCGGGCTCAGCCCTTCGGCCACAGCCCAATCCCGACGTGTCGCCAGCATCGAATCGAAACGCTCCCGGGCACGCACCGAAGCCGCAGAGGTCTTGAATTTCGAAGCCGCCAGCACGTACTGAAAACGCCGGCCCAGCAGCTTGATAACGGCCTGGTCGAGGGCATCGATCTCGCGTCTGATGTCCTCCATTCCTGTGCATTCTGCAGGTTGCAATGGGTTGGAAACTTCCATGTAGGTAACTCCGTCATGCCTATGTAGGAGCGAGCTCGCTCGCGAAAAATCCAAAGATGTCGCAAGTATCCGGTCACGTAATATCGTTCACGATCTTTTCGCGAGCAAGCTTGCTCCTACTCATCCACGCTAATACCCGATCCCCCCAGTTCTTTCGGCACGTCCTTGAACTTGGGCAATCCATCTTTGATGCGCAGCACCGACTCCTGATAATGGACATGAACCCCGGGCGAATACTCAAGATCCGGGATGACCGCGGCATACACATCGATCAGCCCCATCCCCGGATGCTCGGTGAAGAGATGCCCGCCGCACGTCCTGCACCACTTGCGGTAACTCTGTGGTGTCTTGTTGTAGGTGCCAATATTGTCAGCCCCCTGAGTTACGTGCACCGCCTCGGGCTTCCACAAGGTGAAGGCATTGACCGGCCCGGCTGACCAATGCCGGCACGACTCGCAATGGCAATAGCCCATCCCGGGGGGCTCTCCGCTGACGGTGAACTGGACTGCGCCGCAAAAACAACTGCCTTTGTACGTCCGTTCATTGTTCATGGCATGACTCCTTGATCAGTGGTCAGGCGAGCGCTCGCCTGAATGTTGCCTGCCTTTACCTGTCGATGTAGTGAACCGAGGTCGCCGGCGTGCGCCGCACCTGCAGTTCGAAAATATCCGGGCGCGCATAGTGCCCGGTGACGTCGAGCGCCCGCCGTGCTGGCGCCACGAGTGCGACGTCGATGTCCGCATACAGGATGCCTGCCTCGCGGTGCAATGGACCGGCCACGATCCGGCCTTGCGGGTTGACCACCACCGAGTCACCGTCGTTGATCCACTCGTCCGGATCGGAAAACAGTTGCGCACGCGCCGGAAAGTCATCGGGAATGTCGCTGCCACGCAGCGCACTGCCACTGCCGAGCACCCAGCAACGGCCTTCGAGGGCAATGTGACGCATCGTGCTGATCCAGCCTTCGCCGGTGTCGTAGGTGGGGGCGACGTAGATTTCCACCCCTTGGGCATACAGCGCATAGCGAGCCAGCGGCATGTAGTTTTCCCAGCAGATGAGCGCACCCACGCGACCGACCGGTGTATCGACCGCACGCAAGCCGGACGCATCGCCGAAGCCATGCACCATGCGCTCGGGATTGGTCGGCATCAGCTTGCGGTGGCGGTTGAGCACGGCGCCGCTCGCGCCGATAACGACTACGCTGTTATAGAGCGTGCCGCCGCCATTGCACTGGTCGCATTCATTGATGCCGCACACGATCGTCACGGCGTGGACCCTGGCAGCCTCGCACAATTGGCACAGATCACCGTGGGTGATATCGACGGCGTTGGCCAGCAGCCGCGTGTGCAACTGACCCACTACAGCACCGTCCTTTCCCGCCGCCAGCCGCCAGATCCATGACGGGTAACCTGGAATGTACGATTCGGGCAAAACGATCAGCGAGGCGCCCGCTGCCGCAGCCTCGGCGACCGATTGCACGGCCCGGGCGATCGTCGCGCTGCGATCGAGCAGCACGGGCGGGCGCTGAATGATGGCGATCCTGGTCATGGCGTTCTCCTGGGACGGTTGGCTGTTAGGAGACTTGAGCGTGCGCGTGGCGAAGTCGTGCGGCTAGTTCAGAATCTGAAGCGTTGCAGCAGCGGGAGGGCAGGCGATGGACGAAAGCTACGGTCAGTTCTGCACGGTCGCCCGCGGTGCCGAAGCACTGTGCGAGCGCTGGACACCCTTGGTCGTGCGCGAACTGCTGTGCGGCAGCAAACGCTTCAATGAACTGCACCGCGGCGTACCCCGGATGTCCACCAACCTGCTGGCGCAGCGGCTGCGTCACCTGGAAGAGATCGGCGTGGTGCATCGCACGGCGGTTGGCAAAGTCTGGGAGTACAGCCTGACCGAAGCGGGTGAGGAACTGCGCCCGATCATCATGGCGCTGGGGCATTGGGGCGCGCGCTGGATCGGCAGTCGCCTGCGCGACGACCAACTCGACGCGGGCCTGCTCATGTGGGACGTGCGCCGGTTCGTGCACATCGAGACGTTCCCGTCCCGGCCGGTGGTCATCCAGTTCAAGTTTCGCGACGCGCGACCCGGTGAGCAGCAATGGTGGCTGGTGGTCGAAGAGGGTGTGGCGGACCTGTGCCGCGACGACCCCGGACGCGAATTGACGCTCGTCGTCGACTCCAGCGTGCGCGCGTTGACCGAAGTGTGGGCGGGCGACCGTACACCGAAGGAGGTGCTCCAGTCGCAAGAGCTGCGTGTAGACGGCGCGGCGCAGGATGCGCAAAGCCTATGGCGCTGGCTGGGTACGAGTGCGTTTGCTGGTACCCGGAGTGCTGCGCGCTAGCCCTGGAGCTGCCATCGTGAAGCGTAAGCGGTCGATGAATTCTACTGAAACCGTCGATGCAAATCCGGAAAAATATCCTGGGCAAACCACGCAGGCAGTCCGGGTGTGACGATTCGCGATTTGGGCGTTCGGCTTTCCACCAGGCCGACTTTGATCAGTCGCGACAGCTCATCGATTGCCGGGCGTGGTGTCAGGCCGGTGAACGTCTTTATTTCGTTGCGCGGCAGACTACCTTGGGTGATCAGCGCAATGATCGCTGGCGCACTTTCCGGGCGAATGCCTTGCTGTAGAAGTTTCTCGTTGAAGCGAAACGCACGTATCACGCGCTCTCGCAGTTTGGACGGGTCTACCGCTGCGGTCATGTAATCCACCTGATCATTACAAACCTGCAGCATGAACTCGATAAATTCGAAGTAGCGTCGCTGAGATAACTGGCCTCGTCCGTCCAAACCGCCTTCTCGTGGTCGGTCGGCCATGGTCAAGGCTCTGTAGTAATCCTGATGCTGTCGTGCGAGTCCGCGAGACAGCGACCAGAGTGTCGGCTCCAGCCCCAGTTGCACCAACTGCAAATGAGTGATCAACCGGGCAACCCGACCATTTCCGTCAGCAAAGGGGTGAACCCATGCGAGACGATGATGGTAGGCAAGCGAAGAAACAAGCTGACGACGCGGGTCGGTCTGCCGGCCGAAGCCTGCCTGGAGATGTCGCAGCATCCCGTCAACTGTAGAAGCGTGCGGTGCATCATGATTGCCCACAACAACGTTCTGGCCTGTGATCGACCGGAGTGCGCCGGGCTGCATTACTGAGCCATCGGACAGCGTGCGTTCTGCATCACTGGCACCGCGAAAAAGCCGATCATGTGCAGTGCTTATCAGCTCAGGGGCAAACATGGCGCTCCAGGGAAACGGTCCACGCTGGCTTAACGTCCGTTCGAACAAAGCCTGGACCGCCATCTGATCAACCGCCAGGCTTTTAAGCCGCTTGCGATCCTTGACCGGGGCTGCCTGCGCTTTCTGCATATCGGCAGGCTCGGTGTACTGCCCTTCGATCAGGTTCGAATAGTACGTATTGGTGATTTGCAGGAGACGGCGAAGGCGTGCGGCGGTTTCAGGCGGTAAGCGTCCAGCAAGGAATTGCGTCTTTCTGGGCAGCGCATCCGCAAGGGCGATGATCGATGGGGGCAACGCATCGGGAAGTATCGGATCGAGCCAGGATTTTGATGTGATCAGGGACATAGCGGTTTGCACTGCGTGAAAAGACTTCACATTTTATTTCACATAGTTGACCGCTTAACAAGTGCTAAATTATTGGATTTTTGGCTGTTTTCATCCGCTTTGAGAGAAATAATCTTCACATTTTATTTCGCATTATTTTTGTGTGGCTTCTGCAAAACGGGCGCCCTTGCGAGGCGCCTGCCATTTGTGGAGCTTCACCCGCTACAGACCACTGAACATCCCAATGATCACGGCATTCACCAGATCAATGAAAAACCCACACACCAGCGGCACGATAAGAAACGCCTGGTGCGCCGCACCATACTTCTGGGTCACGGTGGTCATATTGACGATGGCGGTCGCGGTAGAACCGAGCGCAATCCCGCCAAAGCCTGAAGCGATCACGCTGGCTTCATAGTTGCGACCCATGAAACGAAACACCACAAAATACGTATAGAGCACCGTCAACAGAATCTGCAGGGTCAACGCACAAGCAATGAACAGCAACGCGCCGCTGAGCTGCCACAACTGCAAGCCCATCAGCGCCATGGTCAAAAACATGCCCAGGCAGACGTCGGAAATCAGCGCGAGGCCCTGGCTGGCACCGCTCCAGGACTTCAGGCGCTGCTCGCCAATCAGTGCCCGAACAAGGTGGTGAATGACGATACCGGCGAACAGGCAACTGACGAACTTGGGCAGGGTGATCCCGCTGTCGACCAGCACCAGGTTGAGCCCATAACCAAGCATCAAGGTAAGGTTGAGCCACATCCACGCCCAGAGCACGTCGTAGTAGTCCAGCGGCTTGCTCTGCTGTTGCTCGAGAATGCCGACTTCCAGCCCCTCATCCCGGGAGGGCGTGAGTTGATGGCGACGGATCAACCGGTTGGCGATGGGACCGCCGATCACACAGGCGGCAATCAGGCCGACGGTGTTGCTGGCGATCCCCAATTCGTGCGCGTTCTGGATGCCCAGCTTTTCGACGAACAGCGGTGCCCAGGCCAGGCTAGTGCCAATCCCACCGGTGAGGGAGATGGAACCCACCATCAGGCCTGCCTTGGGATCAAGCCCGAAGACCTCGGCCATGCCCATGCCCAGCGCGTTTTGCAGGAAGATGAACACGGTGGCGAGCACCAGCAGGATCATCAGCGGCCACCCACCCTTGATCAACTGGCGCATGTCCGACTTCAAGCCGATACCGGCAAAGAAGTACAGCAGCATGGTGTCGCGAACTTGCAGGTCGAACTCGACCTGGATGTTGAGGCCGAAGTACAAAACGCTGGTGACCGCCGCACAGACAAAACCGCCGACCACCGATTCGGGAATGCAGTATTGGCGCAGCAAGGTGCTGTGCTGGACCAGCGTCTTGCCCAGGAAGAGCAGCAGGATAGCGAGCGTGAAACTCACCAGGCCATGAACAGCAAAGAGTTGGGCGGTCATCTATAGCCTATTGAAAAACCTGAAAAAAATATTATCCAGCGCTAATCGCACTGGTTTCAGACCTGAGTCAATGAAAGTGCAGATCGTGGATCAGGCCGGACTCGGCTAAGGTAGTGCTGGCGAACATCCCTGTCGTTGACCGTGTGCCGGAGTGAGTCAAGCAGCTGATCCCGGAACACGCAAACAACGCGATGGGGACCTGTATTCATTCCTGGAGCCTGGCATGAAAGTTGGCGTGATCTCCGATACCCACGGCTTGCTCCGCGCCGAAGCCCTCGCGGCGTTGCAGGGCTGTGAACGGATCATTCACGCCGGCGACATCGGCAAAGCGCAAATCCTCGAACAACTGGCGGCGATTGCGCCGCTGCATGTCGTACGCGGGAACAATGACCAGGCGGCCCCGTGGGCGGAGCACATCGCCGATCACCTGAGTTTCGACCTCAATGGGTGGTTGACCTTGCTGGTTCACGACATGGCTGACGTACCGGCGGTACTGGATGCAGGTACGAGGCTGGTGATTACCGGGCATTCTCATAAGCCGCGGATAGAGTGGCGTGGGGAGCGGCTATTCCTTAATCCGGGTAGCGCGGGGCCGCGGCGGTTCAAGCTGCCGGTGACCTTGGCATTGCTCGAAATTGAAGACGGTCTGATTGAGCCGCGGTTGGTTTCGTTGTTGGAATGAGCGTTTTCCGGAAGGCTGGCCGTTGCGCATCTTTGGCAAAGGGGGCGAAAAGTAATGTTGAATTAGCGATGGCAAGGGGCTTATTTGGGGGCGGCAGCTAACGGGTCAGATGCAGACGTGACGGTAAAGTCGTCACCTTGGCATCTGCATCGCTGGCAGCAGGTACTTTCGAAGTTCTCATTGATGAGTTATCAGATGGCAGTTCCTCATTCCAGTCCAAACTGATCCCTAAGAAGACTTAACCCTGCCTTTCAGGGAGCTAATGGGACAATAAATCTGCCCACTCTTAGGCTAAATAAATCTGTGCCGTTCCACTGTCCCGTTCCACAGCTTTTCACTTTCCAGTCTGACCACCTTCCATTCTTTCCATTCTACTATCGGCACAGTCGACGTTTCGGTCTGTACCCATTTTATGGTGTTTAAGGGATATTTCAGCCTGGTAGAAAATTACACAGTTCGATACGGCAAGCTGAGAAAAACTCTGCGCAGTTTTGAGTGGTGGGAGCTCTGCGAAAACAGGTGAAAAGAGATTGTAGATTTTAACCGGTTGAATTTAAACGATATTTAAAATTGGCATTGGTTTTGCGCTATAGATTGGGCGCTGGTTCTTTCGACAGCGCTTTCAATCATTAGACTAGTTACACCCGAAGCCAATGCCACTGCCGACTGCTGATACGACAGTGGCGATTCAAGGACAGAAAAATAGTCAGAAGGAGCTCATTGCCGATGAGCAGTTACAACTCAAGATACTCGACGCCGTCAGGTGTTTGCCGCCCTGCGTCTCCGAATATGTATGGCGCACATCGGCCGCCGTCACAAAGGCAGTTTGATTGTGATGATGATCAGGGACCACGCAAGCAGGTCATGCAAAAGGAGATCGGACTCCTTTTTGAGTGGGATAACGGTGAGCAACTGGGTCCGAATATGTCCTGCCATCTCACTATCGGGGGTGAGACCACGATTTACGGGTTAATGGATGGAAAAAAACTGTTTTGTCAGACACCACCCGGTAAATACGAGGCTCAACTACTTCGAAATGTTAATGCCGAGGAAAAACTCAACGAAGCTCGACAGCAACTCAAAAAAGCTTTGGACGCAATCATTGAGCATGAAAAAGAAGAAGCTGCGGCGCTGAAGAAGATTCAAGATAGCCAGCACATCTTCATCAGACCCTTCCATTTACTCCTGGCAATGGGTCGTGGCTTTTTTCATAGTTTATGGGGATTCATTAAAAGCACCAAGGAGCTATCCGACCTCGTTAACCCTTTCACTTCCCTTTCGAACGCACTTGCTGCCGCATGGACGGCCAAAAGGGACGACGGAACCTCCTGGGTTCAATCTTTTTCAAAAAATTACTCTGATGAACAACATCGTGAGATAACCGAAGCACTTGGTTTTGACCCGGAAGAAGTGTCTCGTGAAAAACTGGCGGAAGCATATGAGATCGCTTGCTTCATCTATGAAGACGCCCGCAGCAGAGAAATACTCAAAAATTTCGCTGGTAGTTATATAGATGTTCAGAACATAGAGGAGAAAATGGAATTTGGTGGATCCGTTGTCTTTGAAATCGTATTGAACGCATTGTTGATCGCGACAACTGGAGGGGCAGGGAACGCAGCCAGATTCGCTGTATCGTCCCCGCTTCTAAAATTACTGAAATCGCTAGAGGAGGCATTACAAAATCTTACCAGGTGGATCATCAACCACACAGTTAAGTCAACATCTCATGTCAAAGGGACTACAGGTACAAGTGCCGTCACTGTAGTTTTGCGGCGCCCCAAAGAAATCATACCCGATGAAATTTCAAATCCACCGGTTCCCAACCCAGCATCCCCAAAATCTGATAAGTGGAGTCGAGAGCCGAGAAGTATTCAAGATCAAATGACGTTGCAGGCTGCAAAAGATGGCCAAGGTGTGGTAATTATAGAGAAGCTAAAAGACCCCACCTTCGAAGGCATGAATAAGGTGGAACTTAAAGTAAAATCCAAGAATGGCCAAGATTCAGTTGTGCATTACGTGAAAAATCCGAGCACTGGAGAGTTGATGGATTTCAAATTCAAAAAGCATAGCGCTGAAGGCGTAAAACCTTGGGGCAATGACCCTGCCGTATGGTCTGGAGAAATGAAAAGAAAATGAAAATTCTTTGCGTACACAATAACCTTAATGACATAAAAGAGCATGACACTGTCTTGCATTTGAAGCGTTATATATCAATGCCTGACGGTGAGGTCGAACTGGAAGTTGGGAAGCAGTATGTTGTTTATGGAATTGAATTTCGTGAAAATTGCCCGTGGTTCTATATATGCACAGAAGACTACGACGATTATCCAAAGCCTTTTTCCGCAAGTTTTTTCGATGTCATAGATAAACGGTTTTCAATGTACTGGGAGCTTAGCTTTGAGCATGAGTATGGTGATAAGCCCCAGAGCAAGATCGCGTTCTCAGAATGGGCCAGTGACCCGAGCTATTATGAAAAATTAATAGAAGGCGAAGACTTGGCCATTTCCACATTTGCAAAATATAGAACACTGATCGATCAAGAACAGATATAAAATTCTACATATCGGACCAAGGGGACAGATTTATTGTGTCCCTGTCCCCTTGGTGTCCTCACCCAGCGAGTTTTTTTATCCCGTAAAGGAGCGCAAACTGAGCGACCTGGCGTTCGAATGAGCTGTCGCGCTCGGCTGGCATGCAGCTGTCTCACGCACCGGAGGAAGCGTTGTGAAACCATTCCCGCTCAAACCCGGCGACTTGACCCTGGACATGTTTCTTCAAGCCTGTCTGCCTCGCCGTGACGCCGTTCCGCAAACCTTGACGGACAAAGCGGTCATCCCGGGTATACCCAATGCCCGCTACCGGTTGGACCACGACCTGACACCGTTCATCCAGGATGCGGTTCAGGCCAACAAACGTGAAAGCGAGGAGCTGGCCAAGGCCGGGAAGCCGAACGATATCCTGCCGCTGGCAAGCATGTTGGCCGTTTCCGGCGGCGGTGATGCCGGCGCATTCGCCGCGGGGCTGATTGCTGGATGGACTACCCATGGAACCCGGCCCGTGTTCAAGGTGGTCACGGGTATCAGCGCGGGTGCCCTGATCGCCCCGTTCGCTTACCTGGGGCCTGAGTACGACGGTGTGATTCGCTACGTCTCCAACGCAGTTGGTCCCAAAGACATCTTTCATTCGCGAAACGTGCTCACCCGTTTTGCCAGCGACGGTATCGCGGACAGCAAGCCACTGTCGCGGCTCATTTCCAGATACATCACTACGCGGATTCTTGCGGCGATAGCTTCGGAATACGCCAAAGGAAGAATCCTGCTGATCGGCACAACCGACCTTGATTCAGGGCGACCCGTCACCTGGAACATGGGCGCCATTGCCTCAAGCCAGGCACCGGGCGCGCTCGACCTGTTCCGCAGCATCATGCTCGCGTCGATGAGCATTCCCGGCGCGGTCTCACCCGTCATGATCGATGTGGAAGTAGACGGCCAACAGTTTCATGAAATGCACGTGGACGGCGGGGTGATCACCCAAGTGTTTCTTTACCCGCCTGGCACTTTGGTGGGACTGAACCGTGCTGCCGGAGTCCCTTTGCGACGGGAACGGCATTTCTATGTCATTCGTAACGGGACATTGGAGCCGCAGTGGTCCGGGACGAAGCGCCGTACATTGAGCATCGGCGGGCGGGCCATCAGTGCGTTGATTCAGACCCAGGGGATCAGCGACCTGGAGCGCATCTACCGTATGGCGCAGCAGGATGGAGCCGACTTCAACCTTGCCTACATTGGCGCCGATTTTGACTTTACGCGCACCCGCAAATTCGATGGCGAGTACATGAAGCGTTTGTTCGATTACGCCTTTCAACTCAGTTCGAAGGGCTATCCGTGGCATAAATCGTCGCCGAACGAAAGCCGGCCAATGCCCGAACTATGAGGCTGCCGACACAAGACCCTTACTTGATTTGAGTTTTGATTTCAGTTCCGGGCACGAAAAATTTACCGGGATCATCGACCTTCTTCAGGTCAACCAAGGCTCGGCAAACGCAATGCGAGAAATTTTCCTGCAAGGTGTCAGGGTCTATAGATGCCACTTGCGACAGTTGTATGTGTTGTCCCTCGGGCGTTTTATAGCAGACACAATTATCAAGTTTGGTGATGCCGTAATCATCCGACTGACAAGCAGTGGTCAGTAAAGTGATGGTAATAAGCATGACGAAGCGTTTCATTGGCTCCCCTCCGAGGCTGTAGTGAAGAGCTCACTCCAGAGGAAGCTTAGCTGTCATTTGCCATCGCTCCATTCTCCGCTGCTTGCGAAGTGGCGGCCCCCTGATGAAGCCGCCATGCTTCGCTTGCCTGATCAGTTACCCGCTGGCATCGGCAGGTTGATACCTTCTTTTTTCAGGACGTCACGCACGTACTGGAATTTCTGGTACTGCGACAGCTCGATCGGCCCGTCATAACCCATGCTCTGCAGTTTGCGGGGAGGGTAATCGACGTAGGTTTTCATCAACTTGATGATCGCGGCCGAGATCGGGACCATTGTCCAGGTGCGTTCGGTAAAGTTGTTCATGAACAGGTCATAGCGCTCTTGAGGGTCTTGCAACAAGTCATAGACCTGCGGCACGACGGCCACATATTTTTCGCCGCCTTTCCATCCCAGGTTAGTGTCCACCGACAAACCACCGGTTTGCGCGCCATTGTCGCCGCGCAGGTTGAACACGGCCTTGTAGTTGCCGACCCGCGCCGCCCCCGGTGACAGTTCGTTCTCGGTGAAGTAGAACCACTCCTTGCGTGGAGAAGGGCCGTTGCCGGTGAGTACCGGGGTCATGTCATAGCTGTCGAAGATGATGGGCTGACCTTCGCGATCTTTCTCCGGCAACTTCACGCCAGCCACAGAAGCGAATGTTGCCATCAGGTCCAGGCCACCGAGGATCTCGTGGTTTTTGCTGTCCGGCTTGATCTTGTCTGGCCAGACGGCAATGGCCGGTACCCGGTTGCCGCCTTCACGCACCGTGCCCTTGGTGCCGCGGAACGGGGTGTAGCCGGCGTCCGGATAGACATCCTGCCAGGCCCCGTTATCAGTGGTGTAGACCACCAGGGTGTTCTTATCCAGGCCGAGCGCCCTGAGCTTGTCCATGATGCGGCCGATGTGGGTATCGAGTTCGACGACGGAATCGGCGTACTTGGACTTGGATATGGACTTGTGAACGAACTCCGGCGCCGGCATGTTGGGCTGGTGCACTTTCATGAAGTTGACGTTGATGAAAAACGGCTTGTCCGATTTGGCCGCCGTGTCGAGAAACTCCAGGGCGGCTTTTTCGACATAGTTATCAAAGAACGGAATGCCGACCACGCCGGGTTTGCCGTCTACGACCGGCGTGTCCACGTACTGGCCATTGACCTTGAATTCCTCGACCGGTTTTTCCCCCGCCTTGCCGGACAATGCGCCCTTGGTGACCCTCTGGAACATCTCGCGGGTTTCCGGATCCATGTCCGGGAACCAGGTCGGGTCTGCGTAGGTGTAGGCGTTGAGGTGGTACAGGCCGACGTACTTCATCACGTCATAACCCTGGGCATTGGGCAACGCATAGTCGGCTTCGCCCAAGTGCCATTTGCCGGTGAAGTAGGTGTCGTAGCCGCCAGTTTTCAACACCGATGCCAGTGTCCACTCGGCGGCTGGCAAGCCGCCGCCCTGGCCCTGGAAGGCCACGGTGGTCATGCCGCTACGATTGGGGATACGCCCGGTTTGCATGGCCGCCCGACCCGGAGTGCAGCTGGGCTGGGCATAAAACGAGTAGAAGGTGACCCCTTCTGCCGCCAGTTGATCGATGCTGGGCGTGGGCATGCCTCGACCGACCCCACCGCCGTAGGGGCCCAGGTCGCCATAACCGGTATCGTCGGAGACGATAAACAGGATATTGGTCTTTTCCGTCTGGGCTGCGTGGGCAAGCCCGGTCAATGACAAAAGCGCGGCAAACACTATTGAGCGTCTGAAACGATCCGATAGCTGTTCCATACCAGGATTCCTCGTTGTTTCAAAGTGTTGGCAACCGGGTGATGAGTGCATATTTACATTGTCCCCTGATGCATTGACCACCGAGTAATTAGCCTAGGTACTGCGTACAGAATCATTTCCCCATTACTGCATGACCGTGCACGGATTAAGGCGCAGGAAGGAGTCTAGTGCGGTTTTTTCAAATGAACGGGCGATTGCAGTGCTTCAGTGGCTGATGTAACGCCAGTATTACAAACTGGGTTAACACCAACCTGGAAACGGTAAACACAATCGCCACATACAACGCGACTCAACTACTCACGGCGATGGGTGTTTCATCGAGTCGCATGTACAACATCGCCGCAGAAAATATCGGCGCTGCCATCCTCGGGTGAAGTTCGCACGACAACGGCGTACTTGCCGGAAAGCAGGTCTGGCATGGCGATCGGCGCGCTCCTGTAAAACGTCCATCCGCCGGTGCCTGCATTGGGTTCAGTGTTGACCTTGTCGTTCATTGCGAACGCGACTGCCCCGGGTTGCTGGCAACTGCCTTTGTTGATGAAGGTGTAGATGCGCGGCGGCAGGATGGTGCCGTTGGGAACGCCGGTCAGGTAGAAGTCAAAGTTGGTCTGATTGCCTTCGCCGGTCAATGTAGTCGTGGCGGTGTGACCGGGGTTTCGCTGGGTCGCTGCCAAAGGAAGATTCATTGACTGGTGGTGTGAAGAGCTGGAGCAGCCCAAGAGCGTTGCGGTCATCAATAGTGCTGAAAGGGAGAGACAGGGTTTCATTGCCAACCTCCAAGAATGGAAGAAGTGCGTTGGGGGGACTATTGGGTATAGCTCAATAATGTCGCATTGCGTTCCTGGATATATAACTCAGTTCACTCGCTGCCCATCCGGGCCAGGATGCGTTCACGTTGACAAATTTCTGCTTCCACAGCTCGCACCTCCCGCATGTAAATCTCTACCGCGGGTGGCAGTGAGCGCTCTTTCAGGTAAATGAAGCCATAACGGGTACGCAGGGCAGGGTCATGGGCGGGCAACGGCACGATTGCCCCTGCGCTGATTTCCTGCTCGAAAGTCGATAGATTGCCTAACGCAAGGGCATTGCTGTTCTCGACGAATTTGACAATTTGCATGGGCACGTCTATTTCGATCGCCGGTACGAAATCACCCGTCAAGGGATCGTAGGCGCCGGCACAGCCCAACGTTGCCGGAAGCAAATGGGTCGCCAACCGCAGCGGAATGCGCGAGGCCACCCAAGGGTAGTCGAGTGTTTGCGCCAGCGTTGGTGAACGTTTTTGCGATAGCAGGGGATGGCCGGGGCGACAAAACAGACGGCCCACATGCTCACCCAGCAACTCACAGGTGAACTCTTCCCGGCCTTGCAAGGTACTGATTTCGGCGATCCCCAGGTCCACTGCACCCGTGGCGACCTGATGAGCGACTTCGCGCCAGCCGGCGACATGGGCAGTGACCTTGATCTGCGGATGTCGGGCATGCAAACGCGCGATGCTGGCGTATCCGCTGGTGACACTCGGATAGGGACCCAAGGCCACTTTCAGCGCGCCGATATCGCCACCCGCCAACAGGGTGATATCGCGGCGCAAATCCTCCTCGGCCACTAACAGGCGCTGGCTTTTTTCCCGTAGCAACTGACCAAACGCCGTCAATACGACGCCGTCTGAGCGTCGATCAAACAGCGTGACCCCCAGTTCGCTCTCCAGCAACTGGATGCTTTTGCTCAGCGCCGGCTGGGAAACCCCCAACGCTTTGGCCGCTCGACCAAAGTGTGCCTGCTCAATCAATGCCAGAAACTGACGTAAGCGACGCGGTGTCATCTCATAACCTTTATGTTATCGAAAATGGCTGAAACGGAATTTTTCGTAATGAAATGAATATGCTATTCATGGCCAGGCGGGTCAAGGTGACGCGTACCCAATAAATACAATCGAGCGCAAATTTCCCCATTGACGCTCATGGCCCTCTGGCGCAGGAACCCCCATGCACAACAAGACCCTTCATCTGGCATTGGCAATCACCCTTGGGAGCGGCATCAGCCCTCTGCTCTTTGCTGCCGTGGCAAACGACGCAAATCCTGAACCGGCAGCGACACAAAATTCGCACTTCGACAGCAAGGGTAAAGCGCCTTCGTCCTACACGATCGAAGCGCAAAATGCTGTACGCAAGACCCTTCCGTTCGCGGACAAACGTGATTTTGAAGAAGCCAGGAAAGGCTTCATCGCGGCACCGTCCTACAACAAGATCATGGCCGAAGCCGGAAATGTCGCCTGGAACATGGGCAGCTATGACTTCCTGCTCGGGGGCAAGGACTACGACAGTATCAATCCGTCCTTGCAGCGCCAGGCGGTACTCAACATGGCCTTCGGTCTGTATGAGGTCGTTCCGGAAAAGATTTACCAAGTGCGTGGGTTTGACCTGGCCAATATCACATTCATCAAGGGCGATACGGGCTGGATTGTGTTCGACACCCTGATGTCGAAGGAAACCGCCAAGGCTGCGCTGGATTTCATCAATGAAAAACTCGGCAAGCGCCCGGTCGTGGCGATAGTGATCTCTCACTCCCATGCCGACCATTTCGGTGGTGTCCGCGGTCTGGTCGATGAAGCCGATGTGCGCAGCGGCAAGATCCCGCTCATAGCACCCACCGGTTTCATGGAGCATGCCGTGGCTGAAAACGTCTACGCCGGCAACGCCATGACCCGGCGCGCCTTTTTCCAATATGGCGTGATGCTGCCGCACAGCCCCTATGGCCATGTCGACATGGCTATCGGAAAAAATGCCTCGCTAGGCAACATGGGCCTGATCGAACCCAATCGCTACATCGAGAAAGATTTCGAGTCCCTGACCATCGACGGCATTGAAATGGAGTTTCAAAGCACTCCCGGCACCGAGGCGCCGGCAGAGATGAACACCTGGTTCCCGCAGTTCAAGGCATTCTGGGCAGCTGAAAACATCGTCGGCACCATCCATAACATCTACACCCTGCGCGGTGCTCTGGTCCGTGATCCACTGGTCTGGTCGAAAAACATCAACAACGCCCTGTATCGCTACGGGCAACAGGCCGATGTCATGTTCGCCTCCCACAGTTGGCCACGCTGGGGCAATGAGCGTATTCAGGACGTCATGCGCGCGCAACGCGATGCCTATGCCAACCTGAACAATGCCGTGCTGCACGCCGCCAACCAGGGCGTCACCATCAACGAGATCCAAAACGTCTACAAGTTGCCCGAAAGCCTGAAAAACAACTGGGCGACCCATAGCTACCACGGCTCCGAAGAGCACAACAGCCGTGCCGTGATAAACCGCTACCTGGGTTACTGGGATGCCAACCCGGCGACACTGATGCCGTTGTCTCCGAAAGATTCGGCACCGCTGTACGTGGAAATGATGGGGGGCGCGGACAAAATCATGGTCAAGGGCAAATCCCTGTTCGATCAGGGCAAATACCGCGAAGCCTATGAAATTCTCAATAAGCTGGTGTACGCCGAACCCCAGAACACCCAGGCCAAGGACTTGCTCGCGGACGTCTATGAGCAGGTTGGTTATCAGAAGGAAAGTGCGGGCGTGCGCAACAGCTTCCTGGCGGCGGCGTATGAACTACGCCATGGCATGCCCAAGGGAGTGCCGCCGAAACCCACCGGGCCGGACATGATCCGCGCGATGAGCACCGAGTTGTGGCTGGAATACCTCGGCATTGCCCTGGACGGCAGCAAGGTCGCGGATCAACACCTGGTTCTGAATCTCAGGACACCCGACAACGGTGAACAGTTCGTGGTTGAGTTGAGCAATTCAACGCTGACCACCATCAAGGGGCAGCAAGCGAAAAAGGCTGACCTGACCATCACCCTTGACCGCTCGGATCTTGAAGGCGTGATGGCAAGGAAAACCAGCTTTGCTCAACTCGTCGCGGCGGGAAAAGCTACCTTCGAAGGCGACCACAAACCCTTCGAACGGTTGATGGCCGCCATTACGCCTTTTACCCCTACCTTTGAACTGCTGCCCGGCACCCAGCAGTAATTCATCAGGGCCGGATGCGGCCCTGTTGCAGGCTGAGACGACCTTGCGCACCCAATGACATATCGTGCGCAAGGTGCCAAAAGCTTTCGCAGCGGGCCTGTTGCCAGCTGCATTTCACTCGAATGCGAGATGGCAGCACCGATATTCTTCTGTGGGGATATCGCGCAAGCGGTGCAGTGAAACGAACGGTTCATCGAGGCATTTCACGCCACAGCTTTGGCGTCAGCCTTGATAACTGATTTGCGATACGTCAGCAAAACGATGCCGGTGACCACAATCACCCCACCCAGGATCTGCCCCGCGCTGAGCATTTGATCCAGCACAATCCAGCCCATCAGCAACGTCGCCAACGGCTCGATGTTCATTACCGGCGCATTGCGTGGCATGTCCAGCCGAGGCACCGAAATGAACAGCACGATAAAACCGGTGCCGTACAGCACAACCAAGGTGGCCAAGGCCAGCCATCCGGTCGAGGTTGCGGGCAGGTTTAGTCCGCCAGGTACGGCACCCGTCAGTCCCGCCAGATTGACGCTGCTGAAGACGATGAAAATGGTTAGCAGACTGCGCACCGAACCACGCACCTGAGACAACTTGTGGTCGGTGATCCACAGCGCGCAGGCGAATACGCTGGCGGCGCAGAACGCGAGCGCGACGCCCAGCAGCCATTGCGGGCCGACGCTGGTCGTGGTCGAAAGGCGCCCGGGGACATCCAGCACAAACACCAACCCCACCAGAATCAAACCCATCAACGTAGCGGTGCGTGCGGTCGGTCTCGGGCCACCCAGCGCCCAGGTGAGCAACGCCAGCAGGATGGGAAACACGTTCGCCACCAGCAGCGCCAGCGCCACCGGGACCCGTGCGACGGCAGAATACAGACACAGGCTCTGCGCGGTAATCAGAAGGCCCAACAGCAATTGCCAGCGCCATGCACCTGCCGGCAGACGCAAACTTTGTCTTTGCCACAGCACCAGGCTTGCCAGCACCAGCAAGGTCCCGCCAGAACGCATCAAAATCGCCAGCAACACACCCGCGCCATCATCAAAAGCGACCCGCGCCGCCACATGGTTGCCGGCGAATGCGCAGCCCATGCACAAAAGAATGATCAAGGCGAGATGGCGGGGGAAGGGTGGCGGTACGGTTTGCGCAAATGTAGGGCGGGGCATGGCAGATCTCGAAGGGTGATAGGACAACTCGGGTATGATGTGGGGGTTTTTTATTATGTTGTCGTACAACTTGAGCGATTTGTACCCTGTTCGGGTAGGTTGGGCAAGAGAGACTGCAAGGGCGACAAGATTCAGTGCCAGGCTTCAGGGTAGTTATCAAGGGTTTCGCTGGGTCGTTGCCAATGGAAGATTCATTGACTGTTGCTGGTTGCCATTCAGAAAAATGGGCCAGGATCATTTGTCGACGGATCAAAGAAGCGGGCGCCTTGGGCGCCCTTTTCATTTACTCCGCCGCTTGGGCACGCAAGCGTCGGCCAATCACGTCCATCAAATCGCAACCATCGCGTAATGGGATCGCCAGCAGTTTTGAGAAGTCGGACAACACCACCGTGTCGCAGCCAATTTCGGCACGAAAGGCGATGTTTTCCAGCACTTGCGTCACGGTGCGGATACGGTAATCCGCCATGGCTTGCAGGACGTCGAGGGGGGCTTGGGTGTCAATGAGCAGAGAAGCCGGAATCAGGTCAATCCCGGTAAGAGGCATGTATCGATTCATAGTGAAGTTCTCTATTTGATTGGCTTAGAGCCGTCACTCAGTCGTCGCCAAACGATCAGGTGGCAGCTGTGCGCAGGTTGGCGAACCGGCAACAGAGAAAACCGGCAGACCCGAAGGTCTCCCGCGCACAGCCGCCATAACAGCGGCTTTGCGGGTGCGATGATACCTGCAATGAAGCGGATAGCCTTCGCATTCTCTGTGATCAGGTCGCCAAACCTGAATCGCCATTTGGGCGACGGGACTGACTATAAGCCGCATGGCATCCGCAGGGTAGGTGAGGGTTTCCGAGCTTTATGTAGGACCTTTGCTGATCAAATCTCAGACCTTTCACATCTCTTCACTGGAAATCCAAACACAGACCTGAGATGGTCATCGCCCTTTGGTTTCAGCCACCGAAGCTATCCTCAATCAACACGCCCGCCGTCGAGATGGACCTCTACCCCCATGCAAACCCCAGCCCAACCGCAACGCGCCCTCTGGAAAACCTACCTGCTGTTCCTCGCGCCCATGGTCCTGTCCAATTTCCTCCAGTCGATGTCCGGCACGGTCAACAGCATCTACATCGGCCAGATGCTCGGCACCCAGGCCCTGGCGGCGGTGTCGGGCATGTTCCCCATCGTGTTCTTTTTCATCGCCCTGGTCATCGGCCTGGGTGCGGGGGCGGGTGTGTTGATTGGCCAGGCCTGGGGCGCGCGGGAGACGCATCTGGTGAAGGCCATTGCCGGCTCGACCTTGTTGTTGGGATTGCTGATCGGGCTGGTGGCGGCGGTGGTCGGGAGTGTGTTTGCGCGGTCGTCGCTGGTGGGGTTGGGGACGCCGGGGGATGTGCTGGACGATGCGGTGGCGTATGCCCATGTGATGTTGTGGTTCATGCCGACGCTGTTGGTGTTCGTGTTGTTCACGCAGTTGCTGCGCGGGGTGAGCGATACGTTGTCGCCGTTGCTGGCGCTGGTGGTGTCGACCTGTATCGGCCTGGCGTTGACGCCGGCGTTGATACGCGGGTGGCTGGGGTTGCCGCCGATGGGGATCCAGAGTGCGGCATTTGCCGGGTTGGCGGGCAACCTGGCGGCGATGGGGTGGCTGGCGTGGCGCTTGATCCGCAAGGGCCATCCGCTGGCGCCGGACCGGGAATTTTTCGCGGCGATGAAGCTCGACAGGGCGATCCTCGGCAAGGTGCTGCGCATCGGCCTGCCTACCGGCTTGCAGATGGTGGTGTTGTCGCTGTCGGAGCTGGTGATCCTGGCGCTGGTGAACCAGCACGGTTCCCAGGCGACGGCGGCGTACGGCGCGGTGACGCAGATCGTCAATTACGTGCAGTTCCCGGCGCTGTCGATCGCGATCACGGCGTCGATCCTTGGGGCGCAGGCGATCGGGGCAGGGCGCATCGAACGCATCGGGCCGATCTTGAAGACCGGGTTGATGATCAACGTGTGCCTGACCGGCGGCCTGGTGGTGTTGGGGTATTTGCTGTCGCACTGGCTGCTGGGCTCGTTCCTCACCGAGGATGCGACCCGCAGCATGGCCGAGCACTTGCTGCACATCATGCTCTGGAGCCTGTTGGTGTTCGGCTTCCAGGCGATCATCGGCGGCATCATGCGCGCCAGCGGCACGGTGATGGTGCCGGTGGCGATCTCGATCGTGTGCGTGGTGGGCGTGCAGTTGCCGGTGGCGTATCTGCTGGACGCGCGGTTCGGGCTGCAAGGGGTGTGGATGGCGTTTCCGGTGGCGTATCTGGGGATGCTGGCGTTGCAGACGCTGTATTACAAACTGGTGTGGCAGCATCAGAAGATTGAGCGGTTGGTGTAGGCTCAAGACGGTGTCTACGGGGCTCCCATCAATTGGGGGTAGCGGTGGACTGTAGGAGCCCGGCTTGCCGGCGAAGGCGTCTTTGAGTATTGCGTTGGTCGTTCGGGTGCCTTCGCTGGCAAGCCAGCTCCTACAAGGTTCATTCAGTGTCCTGTCAGGCGAGGCCCGATGAAGGCTACTCGACCGGCATTTTTCGACGAAAAATCCCCGCGCCTCACTTGTACTTGATCACGATCCCTTTGAGTTTGCGCCCCTCGATGGTCTGCACGTCGCGCGCCCATAGCGGCCCGTTGACATAGGCACCGACCGCCTGGATATGGTCATACACCACCACCACGGCATCGCCGCCGAGCTTGGCGGTTTCTTCCCGCAATTTTTCTTCAACCTCGGTAATCGGCGGGGCGGGGTCGACACTGGCGTCGATCAGTATTTCGCCCAGTCGAACGTGCGGGCGAAGGGGCTCGGTGCGCAGCACCACGACTTCGCTGGGCAGCGTCGGTGCGGGATGTTCCACGCCGACGTAGGCGGTGGTCTGGGCATCGACTGTCGCGCAACCGCTGAGTGCCAGCAGCGCGGCGGTGAGCCCGCCCGCCAGCAAGGACAGTTTGAAACGGGTGGACCATGACGCGTCATGGGCTTGCATGGTGGGTTTTCTCCGAAGGGCCGCTGCTACAGGGGTTAGAAGTTGACGGTAGCAGACGGCCCGGGAGTTGCCAGACAGCCGGTCTTAACAGTGTCACTGATCCTTTTCGCAATTGACCATCCACGACACACCAAAGCGGTCGACCAGCATGCCAAAGCGTGCGGCCCAGAACGTGGCTTCCAGTGGCATGTCGACTTTGCCGCCTTCTGCCAGTGCGTTGAACACCCGCTCGGCTTCGGCAATGCTGTCGACGTTCAGGGAAATCGAGCAACCGCTCATGCCCTGGGTCGGACGGTCGGGGGTGGTGTCCGAGGCCATGAGCATCTGGTCACCGACCTTCAGGCAGGTGTGGATGATCAGGTGGTGATGTTCCTTGGGGACGTGCTCGGCGGCGGGTGTTTCGCCGAACGTCATCATCGCCTCGAGCTGGGCTTGCAGGCATTGCTGGTAAAACGTGAAGGCGGCGCGGCAATCGCCATTGAAGATAAGGTAGGGACTGATTTTCATGGTGCTGCTCCCGGTCATTGAAGATACACATCGGATTGGACGCCGGGTACCAGCGCGAATTCCGATGAGATTGACTGGGCAAGCAAAGCGCTAAATCGCGGTGGGAGCCTGGGTTTTTTTAGATGGATTCTCGATAGGCCGGGCCAGGCTTATAGCCTCGCTTGGGCGCTTCGGCGCCAGCAAGCGCTCGATGGCGCCACCGACCATGTTCTCCAGCAGTTCATTGTGCTCGCCTTCTTCCAGCGCATGGGACGCCAGCCAGCTGGGCGCGCTGTTGAGCAAGGCGGCGATGGCATGACCGGCCGCCAGCAGGCCCGATTCGCTGAACCGCGAACGGGCGCCGAGTATCACCATCAATTGGCGTTGGTACTGCTCGCTCAAATGTCGAACCCGTGCCTGTTGCTCGTCGTTCAGGCAGCCGCTGTCGCGTTCCACCAGGCGAAAATGCCAGGGCATGTCGCGATGCAGGTTCAGGTGCGCGCGGATCAGGCTGTTGAGGCGGTCGCGTTTACCCGGCGCCTTTTGCTTGATACGCCCCAGCGTGGCCAGCAGCTCTTCGTAGAACTCTTCGATCAAGTCCAGCAGCAGGTGCTGTTTGCTTGGGTAATGGTGATACAACGAGCCCGGGGAAAGCCCCAGGCACGTCGCGAGCTCGCGCATGCCGACCTGACCGAAACCCTTGCTGGCGAACAGCTCCAGCACCTTGTCCCGGTATTCGGCGAAACGCGAACAACGCTCAGGCATAGGCATGGAAGCCGCGCCCCGTCTTGCGTCCCAGGTAACCGGCGGCGACCATTTCCTTGAGCAATGGCGCCGGGCGGTATTTGCTGTCGTTGAAGCCGTCGTGGAAGGCCTCCATGATCGCCAGCAGCGTATCCAGGCCGATCAGGTCCGCGAGGGCCAGGGGGCCGATAGGCTGGTTGCAGCCCAGGCGCATGCCGGCGTCGATGTCTTCGGCACTGGCCAGGCCCTCCTGGAACACCAGGATTGCTTCGTTGATCATCGGCACCAGGATCCGGTTGACCACGAACCCCGGGCGGTTGCCGGCGGTGATCGCGGTCTTGCCCAGGCGGGTCGCCATGTCCAGCGCCAGGGCATGGGTGGCATCGCTGGTTTGCAGGCCGCGAATGACTTCGATCAGGCCCATCACCGGCACCGGGTTGAAGAAGTGCAGGCCGATGAAGCGTTCAGGCTGGCTGACACTGGCCGCGAGCTGGGTGATCGACAGCGACGACGTGTTGGAGGCGATCACGCACTCGGCGCCGACCTGTGCGGCAACCTGTTGCAGCAACCGCAGTTTCAGTTCGAGGTTCTCGGTGGCGGCTTCGATCACCAGTTGCGCGTCGCGCAGGTTGCTGTAATCGGTGCTGGTGCGGATTTTGTCGAGGGCGGCGTTTTTCTGCTCGGCGCTCAGGGTTTCCTTGGCGACCTGGCGGTCAAGGTTCTTGCCGACGGTGGCGAGGGCTTTTTGCAAGGCACCCTCGCTGATGTCCACCAGGGTCACGTTGAAACCGGCCAGGGCGCAGACCTGCGCGATGCCGTTGCCCATGGTGCCGGCGCCGATCACGCCAATGTTTTGCAGATTCATGTTGCCGTCCTTTCGATAAACCCTGCGATACCTTGGCCGCCTGTATGGCCGAAAGCGTACTATTGCCGCGAGTCTAGAGCCGGCAGGGTGGTTGTCCTATGCCGAAACTGTTCAACGGCACTGATGTTTTTTGCCATTTCGGGTGATGGGGAGCGAAGCGTTCGCATGCGGGAAAAGGACTCGGTGGCCGCCTACTTCGTGCAGGCAATGATCCAGGGGCTGGGGGACGATCCGCAGCGTGTTCGGGCTGTGCTCGAACAGGCCGGCATCGACCCGGCGGTGATTGCGCAACCCACGTCGCGGGTACCGGCCAGCGCGTTCGCAGCGCTGTGGCTGATCCAGATCCGCGAGCTCGACGACGAATTCTTCGGCCTCGATTCCCACGGCATGCCGCCGGGCAGCTTCGCCCTGATTTGTCGGGCACTGATCCAGGAGCCCGATCTGCACAAGGCCATGCGCCAGTGCCTGGTCAACTTCGGACTGTTCCTGCGCGATTTTCGCGGCACCCTGACCGTGCGCGGCAAACGAGCTGTCATCAGCCTGCAAAGCCAGGGGGCCAACGAAGACGTCAGCCGTTTCGGCGAAGAGACCTTCCTGGTGTTGATGATCAGCCTTATGTGCTGGCTGGGTGGACGACGCATCCCGATCGACCGCGCGGACTTTCGCCACGGGCGCCTGTCGCTCAGCGATGACCGTTTGCTCTGGGGGCCGAACCTGACCTTCGGCGCCGAGCGCACCGAAATCGAGTTCGCCAGTCACTACCTGCGCCTGCCGGTGGTCCAGGACCTGGCGTCGCTCAAAGTGTTCCTGCGCACCGCGCCACAATGGCTGGTGATCCGCTTTCGCAACCAGCACGGCCTGGCGTCACAGGTGCACCAGCGCTTGCGCAACAGCCATTACAGCGAGTGGCCGACCCTGCAGGCCTTTGCCCTCGAACAACACCTGAGCCCCAGTACCTTCCGCCGCAAACTCGAGCGCGAGGGCTGCTCCTATCAGGAGATCAAGGACGAAGTACGCCGTGGGGTGGCGTTCGAACAGTTGCGTGAGAGCCAGGCGAGTATCGGCGACATCGCCGAACAACTGGGTTTCCAGGAGCCGAGCGCATTTCACCGGGCGTTCAAGAAGTGGACGGGGGAGAGTCCGGGGCGGTATCGGGCGCGGTTTCAGGGGGAGCGGTTCGATACCTTGGCGGAGCCTTTGGAGTGAGCCCGGTATTTGCCCGCGTCACCTCATTGCTCGACCAATCCCAGCGTGCCTTGCTGCTGGTCTGGGGCACCTCGCGCGCATTGTTTCTGGGTCTGGTGGTGGCGACCCTCATTGCCGGTGTGCTTCCGGCATTGGCGGCGTGGCTGGGCCAGCGCATTGTCGATGCCGTGGTCTTTGCCATGCAATTGCATGCGCAGCAGGGCAGTGCGCCTTTGTGGCCGGTGGTGCGTTATGTGCTGCTGGAGGCGGGGGTACTGGCCTTGCTGTCGGGTGCCCAGCGTGCGCTGTCGGTGCAGCAGTCGCTGTTGCGGGTGCAGCTGGGGCAGAAGGTCAACACGATGATTCTGGAAAAGGCCCAGACGTTATCGCTGGTGCAGTTCGAGAATTCGGAGTTCTACGACAAGCTGGTGCGGGTTCGGCGCGAAGCCTCGACCCGGCCGTTGGCGTTGGTGATGAAGTCGCTGGGGCTGATCCAGAACCTGATCGTGCTGATCAGCTTCGGGGTGTTGCTGGTGCATTTTTCGCCTTGGGCGCTGGTGTTGCTGGTGGTCGGCGCGTTGCCGGTGTTTTTTGCCGAGGCGCATTTTTCCGGCGATGCCTTTCGCCTTTTTACCCGCCGTGCGCCGGAGAGCCGACAGCAGACCTACATCGAGACGTTGCTGTCCCATGAGGGCTACATCAAGGAGGTCAAGCTGTTCGGTTTCGCGCCGCTGCTGTTGCAGCGTTACCGCGACACCTTTGCCAGGCTCTATGCCGAGGACCGGCGGCTGACCCTGCGTCGCGATGGCTGGGGATTTGTCCTCGGCCTGCTGGGCACCGCGGCGTTCTACCTGGCCTACGCCTGGGTGGTGGTCGATGCCGTGCACGGCAACATCAGCCTCGGCCAGATGACCATGTACCTGGTGCTGTTCAAGCAGGGGCAGGCGGCAGTGAGCAGCAGCCTGAGCGCCATCAGCGGCCTGTACGAGGATGGCCTCTACCTGTCGAGCCTCTACGAATACCTGGCCGAGCCCGTGGTCGCCGCCACGGGCCATCTCACGGTGGGCGCGGTGCCTGGCGATGGCTTGCGGTTCGAGAACGTCGGCTTCCGTTACCCGGGTGCAAGCCGCGACGCGCTGGCGGGCATCGACCTGCACCTGGTACCGGGGCACAGTGTGGCGCTGGTGGGCGAGAACGGTTCGGGCAAGACCACGCTGATCAAACTCTTGACCCGGCTGTACCGTCCCGATCAAGGACGCATCCTGCTGGACGGCAGCGACTTGCAGGCCTGGGAGGAAAATGCGCTACGCCGGCGCATCGGGGTGATCTTCCAGGACTACATTCGCTACCAGTTTTCCGTCGGCGAGAACATCGGTGTGGGCGACACCCTGGCGTTCCAGGACGAGCAGCGCTGGCAGCAAGCCGCCGCCGAAGGCATGGCCGCGCCGTTCATCGAGCGGCTCGATCGCGGTTACGCCACGCAACTGGGGCGCTGGTTTGCCGGTGGGCTGGAGCTGTCGGGCGGGCAGTGGCAGAAAATCGCGCTGTCGCGCGCCTACATGCGCCGCGATGCCGATATCCTGATCCTCGACGAGCCGACCTCGGCACTCGACCCGGCGGCGGAAGCGGCGGTGTTCGAGCATTTCAGCCAGCACACCCAGGGCCGCATGACCCTGCTGATCTCCCACCGTTTTTCCAGCGTGCGCAACGCCGATCACATCATCGTGCTGGATCAGGGCTCGATTCTGGAACGTGGCGATCACGACACGCTGGTCACGGCGGGTGGGCGTTATGCGCAGCTGTTCGACCTGCAGGCACGGGGCTATCGATAACCCTCAGGAATCCTGGGCGCTTCGCGAGACCATCGGCCCGGCCATCTGCGGTTTGGCCTTCATCAAGCCTTCCAGCGCCTGACGATACTGGCTGCCGCCCAGGCTCATGCTGTTGTTGTGGGTGCCGCCGGGGATCAGCAACAGACGCTTGGGTTCGTTGGCGGCATTGAACAGTTGCTCACTGAACCTCGAAGGCATGAACCGGTCGGCCAGGCCATGGACCACCAGCAACGGCATGTGAATGTCGACGATCTTGTCGATGGAGTCGAACTTCTGCGACAGCAACCAGCGCACCGGCAGCCAGTTCACCGGCAGGTTGTTGTCGGCCACTTCCGCCACGGCATCGCCCAGGGAAGTGAAGGTAGACTCGATCACCAGGCCGCGCACCGGAACGGCGCCATGCTGCTTTTTCGCTTGCGCGGCCAAGTCTGCGGCCAGGTCGATGGCCACCGCGCCACCCAGGGAGTGGCCGTAGATCAGGCGCTTGCCGGGGTCCGGTTGCATCGTGCTGAAACGATCCCAGGCAGCGCGGGCATCTTCGTAAACGCTGGCCTCCGACGGCAAGTCACCCTTGCTCTGGCCAAAGCCGCGGTAGTCGATCGCCAGCACTGAATAGCCCATGGCGCGCAACTGCTCGATGCGAAAGGCCTGGCCGGTCAGGTTCCAGCGTACGCCATGCAGGTAGAGGATCGACGGCGCGTCACGGCGCGCGGCCGGCCACCACCAGGCATGCAGGTTTTGCCCGGCCTTGAAACTGGCAGGCTTGATGTCGAATTCCTGCACATCCTGCGGCAGGCCGCGATACCAGCCGGCCGTGCCCGGCTCGATGCGGAACAGCAACTCGCGCTCTTTGTACTTGAGTGCGCCGCAACCCACGGGCAAGCCGACGACCAGCGCGGCCATGCACAGCAGCGGCAGCCAGCGCAGGCGTAGACGGGTGAGCAGGGCAGAGGGCATTGGGTGGTTCACCGGTAGGGACATGAAGACCGCGTTTTAACAGATGCGCGCGCGGGGTGGGGAAAAATGCGACTTGTGGGAACCCTGCTCGCGATGGAGGAGTGTCAGTCGACGTTGATGTCGTCTGACACTCCGCCATCGCGAGCAGGGCTCACTCCTACAGGGGGGATGCGGCGCTATCAGTCGACGCGCAGCACGATCTTGCCGATGTGATCGCCAGCTTCCATTCGCGCATGGGCCTGGGAGGCCTCGGTGAGCGCATACACCTTGTCGATCATCGGCAGGCAACGCCCGGCCGCCAGCACCGGCCATACGTATTCGCGCAATTGTTCGGCAATCGAGGCTTTTTCTTCCCGGGTACGCGGGCGCAGCAGCGAGCCGGTGACCGTCGCGCGCTTGCTCATGATCGCCAGCAGGTCGACATCCTTGCCGACGGCACCGCCGAGGAAACCCAGCATCACCAGTCGACCTTCCATTCCCAGTGCCGCGATATTCTGGTTCAGGTACGAAGCGCCCATGATGTCGAGGATGACATTGACGCCCTTGCCGGCGGTTTTTTCCTGGATGACCTGGACGAAGTCCTGATCGCGATAGTTGATCGCTTCGGCGCCCAATTGGCGGATCGCCACACATTTCTCCTCACTGCCCGCCGTGGCAAATGCCTTGACACCGAACTCGCGGCATAACATCAAGGCGGTGGTGCCGATGCCACTGGTGCCACCGTGAATCAGCGCGCGCTGGCCTTTGCTGGCGCCGCCCATGTCGAACAGATTGGCCCACACCGTGAAGAAGGTTTCCGGGACCGCCGCCGCTTGCACCCAGTCCATGCCTTCGGGGATCGGCAGCGCCTGGCTGGCCGGGACCGCGCAATACTGCGCATAACCGCCGCCATTGGTCAGCGCACAGACCTTGTCGCCGACGATAAACTCGCTGACATCTGCGCCAACGGCGACCACTTCGCCGGCCACTTCCAAACCTGGGTTTGGGTTCATGCCGGGTTTCATCGGGTACTTGCCGGCTCGTTGAAGAACGTCGGGGCGATTGACCCCGGCAGCATGCACGCGGATCAGCACTTCACCGACGCCTGCAGTGGGCAAGGGCACCTGGCGTGGTTGCAGGACTTCAGGGCCACCGGGTTGGGTGATTTCGATCAGGGTCATGTCTTTGGGCAAATTCATTTCATATACCTGTGGGCAAAGTGTCCGTTAAATGAGACCGCGCTTTCGCGCGGAGAATCAAAAGATCGCAGCCTTTGGCAGCTCCTACATGGGAATGCAGGCCCCTTGCAGGAGCTGCCGCAGGCTGCGATCTTTTGATCTTCATGGGCAACTGACCTGAACAAGAGAGTCAGGCCGACTCGATAAACGCACCGCCAACTCCAGCAACAACGCCAAAACAATCGCCCCGGCAGCAATCACGAACATCAGCCCATGATGGCCGCCGCTGGCATTGAACAAGGCGGAATAAGCAAACCCGGAAATGGCCTGGAAGGTGGCAAACGATACGGTGGCGCGACTCCACACCACCTGTTGCTGATGATGCCCGGGGACCAATTCGTGAACCCGCGCCAGTGCCAGCGGCACGATGCCCGGTGGGAACGAGCCGAGGATCACTGCCAGCAGCGCCAATGCCGCGAAAGAGCTGGAGATCGACAGCAGCGCCACGGCAATCGCCTGCACCACCAGCACCAGACGAATACTCGGCTTCGCCCCCAGTTGATCCGCGAGAAAGCCATAGCTTACCGGCCCGACAATCGCGCCGAGTCCGTACATCACCCAGATCAGCGCGCCGACCTGTGGCCCGGCACCGAGGCCGCGAGCCACGTAATCCACCAGGAACACCATGGCTGGCACCAGCCCCGCCGCCATAAGTGCGTATTGGGCAAACAGCAAGTAGACACCCGGGTGGGTGCGGGTCGACGCGGCATCGGCCGTCGCTGTCATCGTTGCCTGGGGCGCAGCCGACGGCCAGCCAAACCAGCTGATAGCGGTCAATATCAGTGCCAGCAAGCCGAGTCCCAACCAGGTTTGCTGCAGGCCCAAGCTCAGCAGCGGCGGGACGATCGTCCCCGACCCGGCAATGCCCAGCCCGATGCCGAGAAAGATCGCGCCACTGGCCAGCCCTTTGCGCGAGGCCGGCACATGCGGCAACACCGTCGACGCCACCAGCACCATGATCGCGCCACCGGCGACGCCCGAGAGCAAACGCCAGCCGAAAAACCAGCTCACCGACAAGGGAAAGGCACAGGCGAAGAACGATAGGGTGACCGCCAGCATCATCAGCCGCAGCGCAGTTTTGTTGGATGTGTGACGCGCCAACGGGTGGCCGATCAGTGCACCGATCAGGTAGCCCACCAGGTTGGCGGCACCGAGGTACACCACGTCGCTGGCGGAAAACCAATGGGCCTGGATCAGCGAGGGAATCAACGGCGTATAGGCAAAACGCGCCAGGCCAATGCTGACCAGGCTGGCGCACAGGCCGGCAAAAATCGGCAGCCAGAATGCGTTGCGTGGGGTGTTCAGGGGGCTGAGCATGGGTGCTCTCCTGCAAGTTTTTCACTGGTGATCAGCTTAACCAGGTTTAGTGATGCACCAGCGCAGCGATTTCGCGTTATCGTGATGCGCAAATGCATCAGATGGAGAGCTCCATGAACTGGGATGACGCACGGGTATTTCTCGCGGTCTGCCGCGAATCAACGCTGCGCGGCGCCGCGCGAGTATTGGGTGTCGACCAGGCTACGGTGGGCCGGCGCATCACGTCGCTGGAAAAGTCATTGGGAGCGACGCTGTTCCTGCGTACCTCCGAAGGTTATGCGTTGACCGCGGTCGGCGAAGCGGCGATGCGCGCCATCGAGAAAATGGAGCATTCGGCACTGGAACTGGAGCGCCGTATCCAAGGCCTCGACGACCGGCTGACGGGCACCGTGCGGGTCACTACCACCGACTCCATGGCCATCGACTTCCTGATCCCGGCCGTCGCTCGACTGCATCAACGTCACCCCGACGTGCGGGTGCAACTGGACGCCTCGACACAAATCCTCAGCCTGGCCAAACGCGAAGCCGACATCGCCGTACGTAATACCCGGCCGGACAATCCGGACCTCATCGCGCGGCGAATCGCCCGTTGGCCGGTGGGCCTGTTCGCCTCGCAAACCTATGTCAATGCCCACGGTGTACCCGAGCCGGGATCGGCGTTCGAGGGGCATGATCTGGTGGTGTATCAGCCGTATCTGCAGAGCGGCAAGGACATGACGCTGGTCAGTGAACCTGTGGGGCGCGGGCGAATTGTCGCAAGCCTGAGTTCCAGCCTGCTGGTGCGGCGATCCATTGCCGAGGGGATCGGGATCGGGGAAATTCCGGTGTACGTGGGGGAGAGGGATGGACTGGTCCGGCTGTGGCCGGAGCGTACTCGGCCGTTGCCCTATGACGTGTGGCTGGTGACCCACGCGGACCTTCGGCATACGGCGAGGGTCCGTGTGGTGATTGAGGAAATTGTCGAAGCCTTTTGTGGGAGCGAGCCTGCTCGCGATGGACGTCAACGATAACGCGTGCTCCCTGGAAACCGCGTTGTCCTTCCGTTCTTCGCGAGCGGGCTCGCTCCCGCAGGGTTATGGCATTTCTGGCAACTCATTCGCACGCAAATCGAACACCAGCACCTCGGCATCCACCCCATTGCTCAAGCTCAGCAACTGTTCCTCGCGAACCCGCACGCCGTCGCCTTCCTGCAGTGCCACGCCGTTCAGTTCAACGCGACCACGAGCCACATGGACATAGGCATAACGATTGGCAGCCAGTTCCACAGTGGCACTTTCCTTGCCATCGATCAGGCCGGCATACACCCGCGCATCCTGGCGCACCGTCAGTGAACCCTGGGCGCCGTCGGGGGAGATGATCAATTGCAGGCGACCGCGTTTCTTCTGGGTGCTGAAATGCTCCTGCTGATAGCGTGGCTTGGCACCGCTAACGTCCGGCACTATCCAGATTTGCAGGAAGTGCACGGGCCGCGAATCCGAGTGGTTGTACTCGCTATGCGCCACGCCGCTGCCGGCGCTCATCAACTGCACATCGCCGGGACGGATCACCGAGCCGGTGCCCAGGGTGTCCTTGTGTTCCAGCGCGCCTTCGAGCACATAGGAGAAAATCTCCATGTCGCGGTGCGGGTGCTGGCCGAAGCCTTTGCCGGCAGCCACGCGGTCATCGTTGATCACCAGCAGATCGGAAAAACCCTGTTCTTTCGGGTTGCGATAGCTGGCGAAGGAAAAGGTATGGAACGACTTCAGCCAGCCGTGATTGGCCAGGCCACGATCCGATGCTTTGCGAAGGGTCAGCATGATGAAATCTCCTTTTGGGACGTTGATTCGTCCGAGTGAGGAGAAGGTTAATGTTAATCCATTGGTGCAATAAGTAGATGAAAACTGAAATACTGTCTCTTTCAGGTTGACAGCTGTGTACCTACGGACGCAGTACCCCTGTGGGAGCGGGCTTGCTCGCGAATGCGGTGTTACATTCAACAAATTTGGTGACTGACACACCGCCTTCGCGAGCAAGCCCGCTCCCACAGGTTCGGTGTTCGGCACAAAGACCTTCCTTGATTTCAGTGATTGAACCCATGAAAACCGTGGCAATGGTGCTGTTCCCCGACTTTCTCCTGCTCGACATGGCCGGGCCGATGGAGGTGTTTTCCATCGCCAATCGTTATCTCAAGCCCGACGAGCACTATGTGCTGACGACCCTTGGCACCGAGTCCGGCGCACTGCGGGCGTCCAATGGGGTGAGGGTGCAGGCGGACATGCCGGTCGAGCAGGCCTGTGACGGCTTTGATCTGCTGCTGGTGCCCGGCGGCCCCGGTGCCTACAACGAAAAACATCCGCCCTTGCTCGAGTGGCTCAAGCGCAATGTCAGCCGATCGCAGACCTTTGGCTCGATCTGCACCGGGGCGTTCGTGCTGGGGCACGCCGGTTTGCTCGACGGCTATCGCGTGACCACCCACTGGCACTACACCGAACGGATGATCAAGGCATTCCCCAAGGCGACGGTCGAAACCGACCAGATCTACGTCCAGGACCGCAACCTCATCACCTCCGGCGGCGTCACTGCCGGCATTGACCTGGCGCTGGCCGTGGTCGCCGCCGACCATGGCAAGAAAGTCGCCCAGGACGTGGCCAAGGTGTTGTTGGTGGTCATGAAACGCCAGGGCGGCCAGGCGCAGTTCAGCCCGCTAATGGCGGCAGTGGCCCCAAATGAAACGCCGATCACCCGGGTGCAGAACCATGTGCTCGAACACCTGGACCAAGCCTTCAGCATCGAACGCATGGCCAGCCTGGCCAACATGAGCCCGCGCCATTTCGCCAGGGTTTTTGCCCGGGAAGTGAACATGACCCCCATGGAGTTCCTGCAAAGCGCCCGCATCGACCGCGCCAGGAACCTGCTGGAAACCGCTGACCTGCCGCTCAAGACCGTGGCGTTCAAAAGTGGCTTCGGCAGCGTACGGCACATGCGTTTCCTGTTCAGTGAAAAGCTCGGCCTGACCCCGATCCAGTACCGTGAGCAGTTCAGCTAGTGTCCTCTGACCGTTACAATTTTCGAACACTAATAGACGGATTTCCTGATCCGTAATATCTACTGATCTTCTCCTTTTTCGATGGGTCTTATCCTGAGGGGCAGGCGCATGTTCTGAAAGAAGTTGTGTGTAAAGTCGAAAGGAAATGTGTTTCATGTGAGGTGTTTGTGGAAGTGCAGGGATAATTCCTACAGCGTGTTCTTCTTTTGACTTTCTTGCTCGAGTTTTGCGTTGTGCCTGTTGATTGTGTATCGGGCTTGTGGTTAGGTTGTTGGGGTTGTGAGGCCGCTGTTATTACCGCAAGCACTAAAAGTAGCAAGTTAGGTGGGGGCGAAGATGCATGTAGATAAATATAGATGGCTTGTATTGGCTGTTGTTTCGATTGCACTTCTTCTGGTGGCGATTGATATGACGGTTTTATATATCGCGCTGCCCACTTTAACCCATGAGCTGCGGGCTTCTACCTCAGAAAAGCTTTGGATCGTAAATATGTATCCATTGGTGGTTGCAGGCCTTTTGTTAGGGGCTGGCACGCTTGGGGATCGGATCGGGCACAAACGAATCTTTATCATTGGCCTGCTCATTTTCGGCGCGGCGTCACTACTGGCGGCATTCTCACCAACTTCCGCTGTTTTGATTCTTGCTCGTGGACTTTTGGGTGTCGGGGCGGCAGCCATGATGCCGGCGACACTTGCAATCATCAGTTTGTCTTTTGAAGATGAAGATGAACGCTCTATTGCCATTGGCATTTGGGCAGCAGTTGCCTCCGGAGGTGCTGCTGCTGGTCCTTTGATGGGCGGGGCACTGCTTGAGTACTTCTGGTGGGGCTCGGTGTTTCTGATCAACGTTCCGATTGTGTTGATAGCATGTTTGTTGTCGGGATTGCTGATCAAAAATATCAAGAACGATTCTGCTCAACCTTGGGACTTGGTTGCTTCGTTACAAATCACGGTGGTGTTGATAAGTCTCGCGTATGCGATCAAGGAATTTGCCAAGCAGATGCCTACCTATGCGGATGTCATTCTGGCATTGCTGATCTGCATTTCCTTTGCCCTGCTGTTCGCCCGTCGCCAACGCAACAGCGAATTTCCATTGGTTGATATGCAGGTTTTTCGTAACCCTGCGTTTTCCTCTGCGGTTCTGGCCGGGTTGGTGGTAGCCGGGTGTCTGATGGGTATCAACCTGGTCCTTAGTCAACGATTGCAACTGGTTCTGGAGCTTTCTCCGTTGCAGACCGGGCTTTACTTCTTGCCTTTGTCTTTAGGCGCCATTGTTGGCAGTCCGTTGTGTGGTTGGCTTCTGCCGCGCTTCAGGAGCGACCGTTTTCTGTCGTGTGTGCTGACTGTGTACGCTGCGGGCATTGCCTGTTCATGTTCAGCTTCTCCTACTCCATGTACCTGCAAGTATCTTGTTTATTTCTGCTAGGGGCTTGTGTTGGAGCCAGTATGACGGCTGCATCAAATACGATTATGTCCGCCGCACCGCCCGAGCGTGCCGGAATGGCAGCCTCAATCGAAGAAATATCATATGAATTGGGAGGGGGGTTGGGTATTGCAATCATGGGCAGCTTGATGTCGGTTGTTTACAGTCGAACATTATTTATTCCTGAAAGCTCCATTGATGCAGAACTGGCCCGAGATGGTATCGATAGCGCGATACTGATGGCCGAACAGTTGCCGGGTGCGGTTGGTGATTCGCTGGTCATGAATGCACGACTGGCTTTCGATAATGCCGTGTTTTCGGTAATGGGAACGACTATTGTCTTGCTATTGATAGTTGCGGTGCTGGTTCGCTTCAACTTTACTCGTTCTGTTAAATCTTTGCCTGTTTAAAGAGTGTGTCAGGAATCTGAAGCTGGCGGGTGAAGATCAATCAGTCGCTTAAAATCTAGAAGAAATGAGAACGGTCGTTTGATTTTTTTATTCAATTCGTCCAAGGTAATATCCAACAGCACTTTGTGCTCTAGAAGCTTTAACACCTCACTACGGGAAAGCGAAAGCTTACGTGTCAGCAAATTGATCAGACGTACCGGTATAGGGTGCTCGAAAAGGACTTCAATGCGGACGGTAGCTCCATTATTAAGTGCATAGGGATCCGGGCCCTCAAGATAAAATTCCGGAGTGGGACCGAGTTTGGCGTTGTTTTTCTTCAAGGTAGAGTAGTCATAAGCGCAACGTCGAACTTGATCGAGGTTGTTATGCAGGAAGTGCTCGTGCAGTTCTGAATTGAGTTTGTTAGTGTTGATGCGGGAGAATATATCGATGTTCCACGTATAGTCACATTTTTCGCACTTGTAGATATTCCATACGTCAAGCGTCTTTTTCTGTGCGTTGACGCGAAAGCAACCTGAAGGATAAAATAATTTTCTAATTTCGCAGTTAGGGCAGCGCTTTGTTATCGATTGGTAGCCCACGGGCTTAACTAACCAATTTAGATGTCCGATTTTCATTGTTTAATCCTTGTTGGTATTTTCCTTAAGGTTTCATTTTTTTATTGTTTTGAACTGGCGCTCAAAGTTTATTTTGAGGTGAGCACTGGGCTGATTCGCCGGATCGGGAATGACTGGGTTTCGATAAGGTGTATGGTTGTTTGGTATGCGATAACACACAGTGGAATTGTAAAAAAAGTTGGCGTCTGCACGATTTTTTATTAGGTGAGAATACCCTCGGTGAAGCTCTCGGTGCCTCAGCTATTTGGACTGCTTAATTGCTTTTGGGAAAAGTCCTACGTCCAAGTGGTAAATGTCTGAAAGTCTTTGGCGTTAAAAGCAAAAGCAGACGGCTATCCACATGGCATTACGGCTTCGGCAGCGTGCGGCACATGCGTTTCCTGTTCAGTGAAAAGCTCGGCCTGACCCCAATCCAGTACCGCGACCAGTTCAACTAATAGTTTTGTCCGTTGTGCGCACCCTATTGGCCGTGACGCTCCCCCCATGGCGGTTGTACCGTCACCGGGGCCTGCCAAGATACCGCTGAACTCATTGCAAGGAAGGTACGGAGCCTGTCATGTGCCGAGCAGGTTTCCAGCGGATGAAAGCGTATGAACAGCCTCAGAAATGTAATCAGCGACACGGTGCTGCACTTTGGCCCCTACGCCTTCCACGTCAATCAGCGACTGGTTCGCCAGGGTGATCAGCCGCTGCGCCTGGGCGGGCGGGCGCTGGATATCCTGCAGGTGCTGGTTGAGCATGCCGGTTCGGTGGTCAGCAAGGACCATCTGATTGCCCAGGTCTGGCCGAGAACGGTGGTCGAGGACATCAACCTGCGCGTGCACATTGCCGCCCTGCGCCGGGCCTTTCGTGACGGGCAGGACGGGCACGGCTACATCGTCAACATCCCCGAGCGTGGCTACAGCTTTGTCGCGCCGGTGCGCCAGGCGCTGGAGCTCACGCCTTTGGCCAGCGACGCCTTTGCACCATCCCCCCACAACCTGCCGGCACGACTCACACCCGTCATCGGTCGCGATGCCGTGGTGGGCAGTCTGGTGCGCAAGTTGCCAGCGCGCCGTTGCATGACCCTGGTCGGGCCCTGTGGCATCGGCAAGACCACCGTTGCCCTGCGTGTCGCCGAATTGCTGTTGCAGCACTTTCGCGATGGCGTGTGGCGGGTGGATCTGGCGATGATCGACGACCCGGCACAGGTGGTCGACTGTGTGACGCGCACCTTGCAACTGGATGTGGGTACGACCCTGGACGCGCTGGGACAGTGGCATGCGTTGCTGGTCCTCGACAATTGCGAGCATCTGCTTGAACGCTGCCGGGCACTGGTCGAGCAGCTGTTGATTTCGGCACCGCGCCTGTCGATTCTCGTCACCAGCCGTGAGCCGCTGCTGGCCACCGGCGAAGAACTCTTGCCATTGCCGCCGCTGCTGCTGCCACCGACGTCGGCGGTACGTTGTGTCGATGAGGTCATGGGCTATTCGGCCGTGCAGTTGTTCGTCAGCCGTGCCCGCGCCCGCCAGCAAGGCTTTGCCCTGCGCGAGCAGGACCTCAAGGCTGTGCGCGAAATCTGTTGGCGACTCGATGGGCTGCCATTGGCTATCGAGTTGGCGGCGGCGCAGATCGATGCGCTGGCGCTGGTGGGGCTGCAAGCGCAACTGGACAACTGTTTTCAGCTGCTGACCCAGGGGCGGCGCACGGCGGTCCCGCGACACCAGACCCTGAAGGCGGCCCTGGACTGGAGCTATGAGCGGCTGAGCCCGATGGAGCAAACCGTGTTGCAGCGTCTGGCGGTGTTTAAATCGGCGTTTACCCTCGACGCGGCGATCGCCGTGATCAGTTGCGCGACGCTGCCGCCGTCCAGCCTGAGCAGCGTGATGCAAAGCCTGGCGCTCAAATCGCTGCTGGCACTGGAGCAACTGCGCGGCGTGACGCGCTACCGTTTCCTCAATACCACCCGTTGTTATGCCCTGGAAAAACTCGAACAGAGCGGGGCCTTGCGCACCTTCGAAATGCGCTACGCCGGCTACGTCAGTCACACCCACCGGCCATCAAGCCGACTCGTGGCTGTGGAGCTCGCCGAGTAGGCGTTGCGCGGTGGCCAGGTCCGGTGTGGCATGGCCTTCGGTAAACCGCTGGTGGATCGGCGACAGCAGCTCCCGGGCCTGCCGGTCGCGGCCCTGACGCTGCCAAAGCCGCGCCAACGAGGTGGCGCTGCGCAGTTCCCAGGCCAGGGCTCCTTGGACTCTTGCCACGTTGAGCGCCTTGCTCAGCAAGGTCTCGGCGGCACAGTCCTGCACCGGGCAATCAGCGGCCAGCAGCACATCGGCCCTGGCCCGCAGAATCTCCGCGGTGCTCCAGCCCGCAGCGCCGGACTCGGCGCGTTGCAGCAACTCATCATCGACCAGGCCGCTGTCGAGGGTGACCATGATTTCCTTGATCAGACCCACACCCGGACGCGGTAACGCATCGACTTCGGCATCGTCGATGACCAAGGCATAGTGTCTAGCCCAGGTATGGAACAGCAGCACCGAGTGTTTCTGCGCCTGTTCCAGCAGCAGGTGCAAGAGTTCTCGAGCGGTTCGGGCGTCGCCGTTGTAATGGGCGATCAGGCAGCCCGCCAGGGCCAGGGTGTAACAGATGGACGTGCCATGGTTGATCTGCAGTGCGATGTCCAGTGCCTGCCGGGCCGTACGCCAGGCTTGCTCCGGTTGGCCCTGGATCCAGAGGATACGGGCGAGGATGGTCAGCGCGGCGACGCTCTGGTCGTATTGCACGCCAAATCCATGGGTGAAGCGATTGAGATGGCCACTGTGGGCCATGCGCTGGATCACCTCTTCGGCGTTCATCCGGGCCCGCTGCTGATCGCCGGCAAAGTGCAGGGCCAGGACCCGCAGGCGGTGGGTGCTCAGGGACAGCATCGGGTCACCATGCAACCCCAGGCGATCGAATTGCTCGCTCTGTTCCAGGGCCATTTGATAGTGGCCGCAACTGAGGTTGACCGCCAGGTGCCCGGAGATGGCGCGCAGTTGTCCGGCTACGTCCTTGCAGTGTTCGGCCAAAGCCCGGGCGCTGACGAAGGCCTCGACGGTTTCGGTGGTGCCGCCCTGGGCGTGGTAACAGGTGCTGCCCAAGGCCAGTTTCAGCAGCATTTGCAGCCGTGGGCAGACTTCGGGCGCGGCATCGAGCAGGGCCAGGGCCTTGCGCACATAACCGCCGTACTCGTTGAGCAGCGACAGTTCCTGCCACAGCGGCGTGGACGTCGCGGTCAGGCGGATCGCCAGCGCCTGCGGCCCTGATGCAGACAGGCCCCAGTCGAGCGCCGCGCGGATGTCCTCCAGGCTGCGGGCATAACGCTCGATCCACAGACCGGTGGGGATCTGTTCCCAGTCCTCCTGCGCCTGTTGCATCAGGGCCAGGCACCGTTCGGCGTGGCGTTTGCGGGTGTCGGGCAGTTCAGTGCTTTGTTCGAGTTTTTCCAGGGCATAACGGCGGGTGGTGTCGAGCAGGCGGTAGAACACCTCTTCGTCACCGACGTCCACGATCAGCAGCGACTTGGCCACCAGTTGCATGATCGAGCCAAACACCTCGCGCGGTTCGATGTGTTCGCCCACGATCACCGCCGCGGCCGATTCCAGGGTAAAGCCACCGCGCAAGATGCCCAGGCGCCGCAGGCAGGTCTGTTCGCAGGCAGTGAGCAGGTTGAAGCTCCAGTCCAGCGTCGTGCGCAGGGTTTGATGCCGGCCCAGGTTCGTTTGGCCGCTGTGCGCGAGCAGGCGAAAACTTTCCTGCAACTGCGCCAGCAAACCGCTGAGGCCAAGGTTGGCGACTTGCGCGGCCGCGAGTTCCAGGGCCAGCGGAATGCCGTCCAGGCGCTGGCAGATCTCGATGACCAGCGGCAATTCGGCTTCGCTCAGCTCAAAGCTGTCCTGGTTGGCCATGGCCCGCTCGATAAACAGCTGTAGTGCGGAAAAACCCAGGGCCTGGGAGCGGTCCGGTACGGCAAAGGGCGGGGGGCAATCCAGCGGCTCCAGGCGCTGGACGAATTCGCCTTCGGCGCGCAGGCTCTCGCGGCTGGTGGCGAGGATGTGCACCTGCGGCGCGCCACCCAGCAGGCTTTCACAGAGCAGTGCCACGCGGTCGATCAGGTGTTCGCAGTTGTCGATGACCAGCAGCATATGCCGCTCGCGCAGGAACGTGGCAAGCGTGCTCAGCGGTTCGCTGTCGTGCAGGGACAACCCCAGCAATGTCGCCAGGTGGCCGGTGATCAACGAGGGGTCGTTGATCGGCGTCAGGTCCAGCAGGCGGATGCCGTCGCGGTAGTGGCCGATCAGTTGCTCGGCGACGCGCAGGGCGACGCTGGTCTTGCCGATGCCGCCGGGGCCGACCAGGGTGATGAAGCGCTGGCGCGGCAGTTGCGCCACCAGCCTGTCGACCAGCACCTGGCGGCCGATCAGGCGGGCGCGGCGCAGGGGCAGGTTATGGCCGCTGGATTCAACCAGGTCATTTTGCGGACGGTGTTCGATGGGCGCAAGCGACCATGGCGCGACAAAGCTGTAGCCGCGCTGGGCCACGGTGACGATGTAGCGCTGGCCAGCCTGGCCGTCGCCGAGGGCTTTGCGCAGGGCGGCCATGTGCACCCGCAGGTTGATCTCTTCCACCACGCTGTCGGGCCAGACTTCAGCGATCAGCTGTTGCTTGCTGACCACCTTGCCGGCGTGTTCCAGCAGGATCAACAGGATGTCCATGGCGCGTCGGCCCAGGCGCAGGGGCCGGTCGGATTCCAGCACCAGACGTTGTCCGGGGTAGATCCGGTAGGGGCCGAAATGCACAGCCTGTTCGAGGGCGAGGGTCAACGGGTTGCTCCTGTGTGAATGCGTCTGGAACGCACTTCTGGAGCATATTCCTCATATTTTTGCCGGCGCGCAATGCGTCGTTTATCACAGCGGTTGAACTCGGTGCTCGATGATCCGGGTGCTGCCCGCAGGCAGGTGATGTGGGGAGGGCGCGTACGGCCCGGCAACGCCACGCAAACGGATTGATGCCCTCGCTGCGGGTGAACATGTGGCAGAAGTGAGCCTGGTCGCAGAAGCCGCATTCGAGGCTGATTTGCGTGAGACTCAGGTCGGTGTGCTGGATCAGCTGCTTGGCCCGGGCGATGCGTTGCTGGCGAATCCATTCCTGTGGCGAACAGCCGGTGCTGCACTTGAACGCGCGGGAGAAATGACTGCGCGACAGCGAACAAGCCTGGGCCAGTTCGGTCACTTGCAGGGATTCGCCGAGGCGATCGAGGATCAGTTGTTTCACCAACTGTTCGCGCTGCGGACTGAGGCCGCTGGCGCTTTTTTCCTGGGGCTGCGCGACTGTCGCGCGAGCGGCGCTTTGCTGGAACTGAGCCATGGCGAATGTCCGAATGGGTAGGATTCATTCTTGAACCCCAAGGCTCTGGCGCGCGAGTTAAACGTTGTTAATTCCTTATGCAGGGTGGGCAGTCCTGGGTAAAGTCAGACACAATCGCCACCTCGCGCCTGGCTCAACACACAAGGGAACCGTGCCTATGAACCGTAACGATCTGCGTCGCGTCGACATGAACCTGCTGGTGATTTTCGAAGCGCTGATGTTCGAGAAGAACCTGACCCGCGTGGCGGAAAAACTGTTCATGGGCCAACCGGCCGTGAGTGCGGCGCTGGGGCGGTTACGCGATCTGTTCGACGACCCTTTGCTGTTGCGCAACGGTAGAAGCATGGAGCCGACGGCACGGGCGCTGGCGATTCTCAAGGAGCTGCAACCGGCCATGGACACCATTTCCGGCGCGGTCAGTCGCGCCAAGGAATTTGATCCGGCGACCAGTTGCGACGTCTTTCGCATTGGCCTGTCGGACGATGCCGAGTTCGGTCTGTTTCCGCCTCTGCTGAGCAAGCTGCAGGAAGAGGCACCGGGCATTGTCGTGGTGGTGCGCCGGGCCAATTACCTGCTGATGCCGGCGTTGCTGGCGTCGGGGGAAATCTCCGTGGGCGTCAGCTACACCACCGACCTGCCGGCCAATGCCAAGCGCAAGAAGCTGCGGGATATTCCCTGCAAAGTGCTGCGCGGTGACAAGCGACCGGGGACGCTGACCCTGGATGAGTATTGCGCGCGTCCCCATGCGATGGTGTCGTTTTCCGGGGACCTGAGCGGCAATATCGACCTGGATCTGGCGAAGGTTGGCCGCACCCGCCGGGTGGTGTTGGGCGTTCCGCAGTTCAGCGGCTTGCGCGCGTTGCTCGCCGGCACCGAGATGATTGCGACGGTGCCGGATTATGCGGCGTGTGCGCTGGTGGAGGGGTGTGGCTTGCGTGCCGAGGATCCGCCGTTCGAGATTGCCGCTGCGCAATTGTCGATGGCCTGGAGCGGGGTGCATGACAATGATCCGGCGGAGCGCTGGTTGCGGTCGCGGATCAGTCAGTTCATGTCGGAGCCGCTGTCGATCCCGGCGTGACCGCGGCGGCCTGCCGGCCAACCTGTATTTTTGCGGATGTACCCAACCCCTGTAGGAGCTGGCTTGCCAGCGAAGGCGGCTACCAGGCCAACCTATCTCCTACAGATGTACTCGGACCACTGTGGGAGAGAGCTTGCTCGCGATTGCGGTGGGTCAGTCAGCAACATTGTTGAATGTAAAACCGCCTTCGCTGGCAAGCCAGCTCCTACAGGGGGCTCGGGGTCCCTCGCAATAAGAGCACGTACATTCAATTTTTTCCTTTCTCGCCCCGGCATTATTCAATTCAATATTGTCTCGCCGGAGCCCTCCGCCATGCCTGATTCCAACGTGCTCGACTCGCCTTTCGAGGAGGTCGTGACCCTGGTCATCAAACACCGGGTCAGGGCCGGTTATGAAGTGCCCTACGAGGCCTGGCTGCGCAACATCGTCAGTGTCGCCGGACAGCAGGAGGGGCACCTGGGCGTGGATGTGATGCGCGGCAAGAACGCGGGCCTCGATATGTACACCTGCGTCCTGCGCTTTTGCTCCACCTCGGCGATGCAGCGCTGGCTCGATTCGCCCCAACGCCAGGCGCTGGTCAACGAAGCCACGCCGATGCTGGCCGACGGCGACCAGACCGAGGTCAACCCGGTCAACGAATTCTGGTTCGCCCCCCAAGTCGAGTCGGGCTCGCCACCGCCGCGCTGGAAGCAGGCCGTGGTGACGCTGCTGGTGATTCTGCCGCACACCTTGCTGGTGCCGCTGCTCTGGGGGCCGTTGTTGCGGCTCAACGCCGTGCTCTCCAACTACGTGGTCGCGACCTTCCTGATCACCCTGACCATCGTGCTGTCGGTGGTGTACCTGTTCATGCCGATGGCGACGCGCCTGTTCGCGCCCTGGCTGTCTTCTTCCACTGCGCCCAAGGAAACGCGATGAACGCCGATCTGATTCTGTTCAATGGCCAATTTCATACCGTCGACCGTGAAAACCCACGCGCCACTGCGGTCGCCATCAGCGAGGGCCGCTTCGTCGCGGTCGGCAGCGATGCCGAGGCCATGGCCTTGCGCGGTTCTGGCACGCAGGTGATCGACCTCAAGGGCCGTTGCGTGATCCCCGGCCTCAACGACTCGCACTTGCACCTGATCCGTGGCGGTCTGAACTACAACCTCGAACTGCGCTGGGAAGGCGTGCCGTCACTGGCCGATGCGCTGCGCATGCTCAAGGATCAGGCCGACCGCACACCCACGCCGCAATGGGTGCGGGTGGTCGGTGGCTGGAACGAATTCCAGTTCGCCGAAAAACGCATGCCGACCCTCGAAGAGTTGAACCAGGCCGCGCCCGATACCCCGGTGTTTGTCCTGCATCTGTATGACCGCGCCTTGCTCAACCGCGCCGCGCTGCGGGTCGCCGGCTACACCCGCAACACGCCGAACCCGCCGGGTGGCGAGATCGTGCGGGACTCGAACGGTGAACCCACCGGCATGCTGGTGGCGCGGCCCAACGCGATGATTCTGTACTCGACGCTGGCCAAGGGGCCGAAGTTGCCGCTGGAGTACCAGGTCAACTCGACGCGCCAGTTCATGCGCGAACTCAATCGCCTCGGCCTGACCAGCGCCATCGACGCCGGCGGCGGTTTCCAGAATTACCCGGACGACTATCAGGTGATCGAGCAGTTGGCCAGGGACCAGCAACTGACCGTGCGCATCGCCTACAACCTGTTCACCCAGAAACCCAAGGAAGAACTGACCGATTTCAAGAACTGGACCAGCAGCGTGACCCTGCACCAGGGTGACGACTACCTGCGGCACAACGGCGCCGGGGAGATGCTGGTGTTCTCCGCGGCGGATTTCGAGGACTTCCTCGAACCGCGCCCGGACCTGCCGCAAACCATGGAAGACGAACTGGAACCGGTGGTGCGCCATCTGGTCGAGCAGCGCTGGCCGTTTCGTTTGCACGCCACCTACGACGAATCCATCAGCCGCATGCTCGACGTGTTCGAGAAGGTCAATCGCGACATCCCGTTCAACGGCTTGCCGTGGTTTTTCGACCACGCCGAAACCATCACCCCCCGCAACATCGAGCGGGTGAGGGCGCTGGGTGGCGGCATCGCCATCCAGGATCGCATGGCGTTCCAGGGCGAATACTTCGTCGAGCGCTACGGCGCCAAGGCAGCGGAGGCGACGCCACCGATCAAGCGCATGCTGGCCGAAGGTGTACCGGTCGGCGCCGGCACCGATGCCACGCGGGTGTCCAGCTACAACCCATGGACCTCGTTGTACTGGATGGTCAGCGGCCGCACCGTCGGTGGCCTGGCATTGCACGCCGAGGGCCTGTCGCGCCAGACCGCCCTGGAACTGTTCACCCACGGCAGCGCCTGGTTCTCCTCCGAGCAGGGCAAGAAAGGCCAGATCAAGGTCGGGCAACTGGCGGACGTGGCAGCCTTGAGCGCGGACTATTTCAGCGTCGAGGACGAAGCGATCAAATGGATCGAGTCGGTGCTGACCGTGGTCGGCGGCAAGGTGGTGTATGCCGCCGATGATTTCGAAAAACTTGGGCCCGCCAGCGTGCCGGTGCTGCCGGACTGGTCGCCGGTGGTGAAGGTACCGGGCCACTGGCGGCCGAATTCGCCGTTGCAGGCGCAGGTTCACCAGTGCAGCGGACCCTGCGCGGTGCACTCCCACAGCCATGAGCGGGCGCGTCTGTCGAAGCGCCGGTGAGTGATTTCGCCGGGTTCTGGGGTGCCTTCGGCTGCTCGTGTTTTGCTTTCTAATCAACTTAAGCGACAACCATCCACCAAGGAGTTTTTCATGAGCAACGTTCCGTACAAACGCCTGAACAAAGACGATGCAGTGGTGCTGCTGGTCGATCACCAGACTGGCCTGATCTCGCTGGTCCAGGATTTCTCGCCCAATGAGTTCAAGAACAACGTGCTGGCCCTGGGCGACATCGCCAAGTTCTTCGAACTGCCGACCATCCTCACCACCAGTTTCGACAGCGGCCCCAACGGTCCGATCGTGCCGGAGCTCAAGGCGCAGTTCCCGGACGCGCCGTTTATTGCACGCCCTGGCCAGATCAACGCCTGGGACAACGAAGACTTCGTCAAGGCGGTGAAGGCCACCGGTCGCAAGCAACTGATCATCGCCGGCGTGGTCACCGACGTCTGCGTGGCGTTCCCGACCCTGTCGGCCCTGGCCGAAGGTTTCGAAGTGTTCGTGGTGACGGACGCTTCCGGCACCTTCAACACCACCGTTCAACAAGCCGCCTGGGCCCGCATGTCGGCCGCCGGTGCACAGCTGTTGAACTGGTTCTCGGTTGCCTGCGAGCTGCAAGGCGACTGGCGCAATGACATGGAAGGCCTGGCCAACCTGCTGTCGGAACGCATTCCGAACTACCGTAACCTGATCAACAGCTACACGACCTTTACTTCGAAGTAAGTCGACAGGCTGAAAAGATCGCAGCCTTCGGCAGCTCCTACAGGGGAACGCGTACAACTGTAGGAGCTGCCGGAGGCTGCGATCTTTTGCTTTGTAAACGTTGTAAAGTGTCGGACTGTCAATCAAGGCGCGACAATGAACCCGTTCGAAGATATGCGTATTTTTTGCCAGGTGATGGACTCCGGCAGCTTCACGGCCGCCGCCGATCAACTGGGATTATCCAAACAGTTCGTCAGCCGGCGCCTGATGCAGCTCGAAGCGCGTCTGGGTGTGCGGCTGCTCAATCGCTCGACAAGGCGGCTGGATGTCACGCCCCTGGGGCAAAGTTACTACGAATCGGCCTTGCGCCTGCTGGGCGAAGTCGAGCAGGTGGAGCAGGGCATCGCCGGGCAGACCACCGAGCCGCGCGGCACCATTCGCGTGAGTGCGCCGCTGTCGTTTGCGCTGGCGCATCTGGGGTGCCTGCTGCCGCAGTTTCTGCAGCGTTATCGTGACGTCACGGTGGAGGTGGACCTGAGCGATCGCCCGGTGGATTTGCTCGGCGAGGGCTACGACCTGGCACTGCGCATCGGCACGCTGGAAGACTCGACGTTGATCGCGCGGCGCATCGCTTCCATCCAGCGTGTCTACTGCGCCAGCCCGGCTTACCTGGCTGAGCGCGGTACGCCGGTCAAACCCGAAGACCTGCACCAGCATGACTGCCTGCCTTACGGTCATGGGCGTCAGGTGCAATGGCGCTTCGAAGGGCAGGGCAAGCCGCTGATGGTCAACGTCACCGGGCGGATGCGGGTCAACAATGGCGAGCTGCTTAAGGACGCGGCGATTGCCGGGATGGGGATTACCTATTTGCCGACGTTTATCGTCGGGGCGGCGTTGAAGGATGGGCGATTGGTGGCGGTGCTGGATGAATTTTGTCCCGAGCCGCTGACGCTGTCGGCGGTGTATCCGCAGCATCGCCAGGCGTCGCGACCGGTGCAGGTGCTGATCGAGTTTTTGCGCGAGCGCCTGGATCAGACGGAAGTTGTGTTGTAGATCGGCGGTTCACACAATCCACTGTGGGAGCCAGCCTGCTGGCGATGGCGTCAGGACATTCGACATTGATGTCGTCTGACCCACCGCCATCGCCAGCAGGCTGGCTCCCACAGGGTTTAGACCAGGTCAGTTGACGCGTTTGTCGTCGCCGGGTTCGCCAGCAGCATGCAGGCCGCGATCGTCACCGACTTCGCCAGCACGGTGAACGCCGTGGTCGTCGCCGACCTCGCCGGAGCGGTGAACACCATTGTCGTCATGCCCGGCCTGATGTACGCCATGATCGTCGCCCGGTTCAGAGTGGGTGCTGCTACGTCCGGAGTTAGAGGCTGTATTGCCGGCGTGTCCCGAAGCATGGTCGCTGCCGCCATGACCGCTGCCGGCGCTATTGCCGCCGTGACCTCCGCCATTGCCACCGCCGCTGCCACCACTGCCTCCGCCGTGGCCACCACCATTACCGCCGCCACCGCCACCGCCACCGCCACCACCACCGTGACCGCCGCCACCGCCACCACTGCCGCCACCACCACCGTGGCCACCGCCACCACCGCCCCCACCACTTCCGCCTTCTTTCGCCTGGGCACTCGATACCCCGGACAGGCTGTCCGGAATCAGGACGGTAGACGCCGATAAGACCGCGCCAATCGCTACCGCCAGTAATAGCTTGTTGATGTGCATGTCTTTCTCCGTCTTTTAATTCAAGTTGGAACGTTGATGAACAATGCAACGTGCTGCCATATTCAGTGGGTAAACACGCCTGGGTCCGGCTTTATTCGATGTCACAGCGAAAAAGACGGCGATTGCCGGCGCAGGCCCGTCCCAGAGCCGTCAGTGAATGCTTGAGGCCAGTTCGAATATCGGGATGTACATCAAAATCACGATCACCCCGATCAGCAGCCCGATGAAAGTCATGAGCAAGGGTTCGAACAAACGCACGAACCATTCGATCCAGCGGCTGATTTCTTCGTCGTAGAAGTCCGCACTACGCTCCATCATCTGCCCGAGGTTGCCGGACTGTTCGCCAGCGCGCAGCAGGCGCAGGGACACCGGGGTCACCAGGTGATTGAGTTCCAGCGCCGTCGACAGGGATTGCCCCTCGCGCACCCTTTCGCAGGCCTGGTCCAGTCGCAATCGGGAGGCCGGGGTGAGCAGGTTGCGGACCATGCCCATGGCGGTGACGAGGGGGATGCCGCCTTGCAGCAGGATGCCCAGGGAACGGTAGAACCGCGCCAGTTCGTACATGAAGATGCGTTGATGCACCGCCGGCAGTTTCTCGATCAAGCGGTCCAGGCCCCGACGAAAGGCCGGCTGGCGCTGGAGGAAGGCGAGGGCGATGACGATCGTCGCCAGTGCGCCAAAGAATTCGCCCTGGTGGGCGTGCAGGAACATGCCGCTGCTCATGAGGATCTGCGACAGCCACGGCAGGTTCGAGCCCAGTCCTTCGAACACCAGGCTGAAGCGCGGCACCACATAACCCATCAGGAACAACACCACGCCACCGCCCACCACCAGCAACAGCATGGGGTAGATCGAGGCGCTGACGATCTTCTGGCGAACCTCGTCCATGCGCTGGCGATAGCTGACGTAGCGGCCCAAGGCTTCGCCCACGGCGCCGGTCTTCTCGCTGGACTGGACCAAGGCGACGTAGAGCGGGGGGAACACCGCCGACAGTTGGCCCAACGCCTGGGAAAACGATTTGCCTTCGTAAAGCAGGCGCACCAGTTCGCTCAAGGTCTTGCGGGCCTGTGGCGCATTCTCTTTTTCCGCCAGGCTTTCCAGCGCATCGATCAACGGCAGGCCGGCATTGAGCAGGGTGGTCAGTTCCTGGCTGAACAACACCAGGTTGAAGGTCTCACGCTGCCTGGGGCGCAGCGCCCGCCAGTGCCGCTCGGCGTGCAGGCTGACCACCCGCAGGCCCTGGTCCTCGGCGATGCGCCGGGCTTCGCTGTCACCCGGTGCCTCGACAGTCATTGAAACCACACCGGCCTTGCCGACCGCTTTGAGGTGAAAACGCATGGTCGCCATTCCCGTCATTGCCAACTGGTGACTTCGGCGTTTTCGCCTTCGCCGCCGGGTTGGCCGTCCTTGCCCATGGACAGCAGGTCGTACTCGCCGTTTTCGCCAGGGTAGCGATAGTTGTAGTTACGGCCCCAGGGGTCCTGCGGCAGTTTTTTCTGCAGGTACGGACCGGTCCAATGAGTTTCGTCACTGGGGGCGGTGACCAGTGCCTGCAGCCCCTGTTCGGTCGACGGGTAATGGCCGACCTCCAGGCGGTACAGGTCCAGGGCCTTGCCCAGGCCTTCTATTTGCGCCTTGGCCACCTTCACTTCGGAACGGCCCAGTTGCGCGAAATATTTCGGCGCGACGATGCCGGCCAACAGCCCCAGCACCACCAGCACCACCAACAGTTCAAGCAATGTGAACCCGCGCTCGGCTCGAGGGGGAAAAGCACGCGGGGCGAAACGCAGACGCTGTTTCATGTTGACCTCACACAGTCGGCAGAAGGGTCGCGTCAACGGCTTATGCAATTGCCATGCAAAGCCCCGCTCAAGCTTCGGACATCCTCGTGCAGCCCCCGTATTCCGGCCACTCGCGCTTTCGGCACAGTGCTTGCGTATGGCTGATACGCGACTGGCCATTGGGGCATTACCCCCATTTTTCGGGGCCGGTCAGGGGAGGTAGAACCATGAAAACTCTCACCACAGGATTGCTTGGCATGATGCTGCTGGCCGGTGCTGTCCAGGCCGATGTGTTTGTTTCCAGGGACGCCAAGGGCGACTTCGTTTTGTCCAACGTCCATCGCCCCGGCCGCCACTACGAACGGGTGGTGCAAGAGGTCGAAGTGGCGGCGGTCAGCCTCGATCAGCAGCCGCAAATGATCGCTTCGCGCCCCTATGCCGAGCTGGTCTCCAAGGCCGCCACGGACAACGAGTTGCCGGCCGCGCTGCTGCACGCGGTGATCCAGACCGAATCGAGCTACAACGCCCGCGCCGTATCGCCCAGGGGCGCGGGCGGGTTGATGCAGTTGATGCCCGACACCGCCCGCGAGCTGGGGGTGAAAAACGTCTACGACCCCAAGGCCAACATCCAGGGCGGAGCCCGATATCTCAAGCGCCTGATGACGATGTTCGACAACGACATCGCCCTCGCCGTGGCCGCCTACAACGCCGGGCCGCAAGCGGTGCTCAGCCGTGGCGGGGTGATCCCGCCGTTCGCCGAAACCCAGCGTTATGTGCCCAGTGTGCTGCGCCAATACCGGCGCCTGCAGGGGCTGGCGGCGGATGCCCCGCTATGACGAACAGCTTGGGGCGAGTTTCCCCAACATTGGGGCATGGTGGCCCCGACGCAAAAGTGGGGAATGGGTGGGGAATATCCCCCGATGAATTGAATGGCGACTGTAACTGTTTGAAATAACGATAAATTTTTTATGGCATGCAGATTGCTCAAAGGGTTTTGTCGAGAATTATTCCCTGTGAGCACCCACAGCGAGGCCCGTGATCATGACCGGCACATTCCACGCTCCATCCGTCCTTCCCTGGCTGCTGTTGGCCGCATCGATGCTCGGCATCGAAGTCGCCGAAGCGGCAGCGCGATGTGAGCGCAACCTGGTGGCCAACGTCGTGGCGCTGGACCAGCCGCTGATGTTCAACCGCCTCGGTGCGCAGAACGTCAACGGCATGATGTTCGCCCTGCGTCGCGATGTGGTCGATGACCATGACGTCTCACTGGCCCAGGGTGGTGCGGCGGTGCCGGGCAAGGTTTCGCTGCGTCCCGACAAGCGTCCACGTCCGCTGGTGCTGCGGGTGGCCGCCGGTGACTGCCTGACCATCAACCTGCAGAACCTGCTGGCTTATCAGGCCAACCCCGGTTCCCACGACGGTGGCGAGGAAGAGGAGGGCGAGGAAGAAGAAGGCATCGAAGTGGGCGGTAACGAAAACTTCAAGGTCGACGAGCAAGTGGCCGACCGGCATGTCGGTTTCCAGGTCAACGGCATGCAAGCGGTCAACAGCATCGACGACATCGCTTCGTTCACCGGGCGCAATGCCAATAGCCTGATCGCTCCGGGCGCCAGCCGCTCATACACCCTGTATGCCGAGCGCGAAGGGGTGTTCGCCGCCAGCAGCCGTGGCGCAACTTTCGGTGGTGAAGGTGCGGCCGGCAACGTCGCCAACGGTCTGTTCGGCCAGGTCGTGGTGGTGCCCAAGGGCGGTCGCACCTACCGCAACACGGTGACCGAAGAAGAAATGCGCCTGGCGACCACAGGGCGCACCCCGGCCGGTCAGCCGATCGTCGACTACCAGGCCCGCTACCCGCAACGCGAGCCGTGGGTCCGTGAAGGCAAGGCCGGCACGCCGATCATCAACATGGTCGACGGCAATGAGATCATTTCCAGCGAGAGCGACGCGATCGTCATGGGCAGCAATGCCGACGGCAGTTTCCCGCCCTCCACCTATCCATTGGAATCGGTGGGCAAACGCAACCCGGCGCTTCCCAATCGGCTGGAACCGTTCCGCGACTTCGCCTCGCAGTTCCAGGATGAAACCGCAGCGACCCAGGCGTTTCCGGCCTACTGGGCCGACCCGGTGATGGCCCACGTGCTGGAGCCGACCCGCGATTCCTTCATGATCAACTATGGCTCCGGCGGCATGGGCGCCGAAGTGGTCGCCAACCGTCTCGGCGTCGGTCCGATGCACGATTGCCTGTCCTGCGCCTACGAAGAATTCTTCCTCAGCTCCCACACCGTCGGCGACGTGGCGATGCTGGTGGACGTTCCGGCCAACGCCGGCCTGGAAGGCATCACCCCGGGCCAGACTCCGAACGCCGACCAGGTGGGCGTCAAGGCGACCATGGCGCTGTACCCGTCCGAGCCGTCCAACGTCAACCACAGCTACATCGGCGACTTCGTCAAATTCCGCAACACCCACAACGGCCATGAACAGCACATTTTCCACCTGCACGGGCATCAGTGGCTGTTCAACCCCAACGATGACAACTCGGACTACGTGGACGCCCAGGGCATCGGTGCGGGCGCCGGCTACACCTATGAAATCGCCAACGGCGGTTCGGGCAACCGCAACCGGGTAGCGGGCGACGCGATCTACCATTGCCACTTCTACCCGCACTTCGCCCAGGGCATGTGGGCCATGTGGCGGGTGCACGACGTGTTCGAAGAAGGCACCAAGCTCGAAGTCTCGCAGCAAGGCAACGACGGTTACCACAGCGAGCCCTATGCCCTGCGCAGCGGTAAACCCGCGGCGGGCGCACGGGCCTTGCCCGATGGCGAAATCGTCGCTGGCACACCCATCCCTGCGGTAGTGCCGCTGCCCGGCAAAGCCATGGCACCGATGCCAGGCAAAGTCGCCGTGGTACCGAAAATCGGCGAGGGCCTGTTGGCCGCCAACGACGATGACGATGAAGAAGAGGGCGACGATGACGGCGAGCACCATGGCGGCAGCGGCGGCGCCCAGGCCATCGGTTCCCTGGCCCTGGTCGATCGCAGCGAAGCCAACCGCAACGCCGACGGCACCCTGAAAAACCCTGGTTATCCATTCTGGATCGGCGGCATGGAAAGCTCGGTCGGCCAACGCCCACCGACTCCGCCGCTGGACATGCTCGACGCTGCCACGGCGCAGGCCTTGAAAGCCACGGGCAAAGCCTTGTGGGCCAACCTTGACCCGGCTCAGTCCGGTGGCTGGGACGGTGGCCTGGGCCGCCATGTGCTGGACGGCATGTCTGCCGGTGGCGAGGCCGAGACCATTACCACCTCGCTGGATTTCTCCAAGACGGTCACGCGCGCCAAGCCGATCTACCTGCCGGAAGAGGGCACCGAAGTCGAGCAAGCGGCAATGGCCTTCCACGCCAAGAAAGACCATCCAAGTTTCGCCCTGCTGCCGGGCAACCAGATCGTCGCACGGCCTTTCCGCACCAACGGCGCCTTGCCGATGGCCGGTGCGCCATTCTATGAACCGTGCATGGACGACCGGCAGAAACGCCTGAGCAGCAGCGCCGGCATCGGTGAATTCAACAGTGGTGAGCGGCTCGACGGCATGTCCTTCATTGGCTCCTCGAGTTTCACCGCCGACCGTCCGCGCATCTACAAGGCGGCCAACATCCAGTTCGACGCGGTGTACAACAAGGTCGGCTACCACTTCCCGCAAGCGCGCATCCTCGCGCTGTGGGAAGACGCCTGGCCGGTGATCACCAAGCAGCGTCCACCAGAACCTCTGGTGATGCGCATGAACACCTTCGACTGCGTGCAGTACCAGCAAACCAACCTGGTGCCGGCCACCTATGAGATGGACGACTATCAGGTGCGCACGCCGACCGACGTGATCGGCCAGCACATTCACCTGCCGAAGTGGGACCTGGTGTCTGCCGATGGTTCGTCCAACGGCTGGAACTACGAAGACGGCGTACTTTCCCCAGGTGCGGTGCAAGAACGCATCCACGCCATCCGCGAGTTCAACCAGTGCGAAGGGGCTGATCCACGCGACGGCACGCCGGCCTGCCCGAAAGCCAAGAACCACCCGTACTTCGGTCAATATGGCCGGGCTGACTGGGTCGGCGCGCGTACCGCGATGCAGCGCTGGTTCGTCGATCCGGTGGTGAACGCCAAAGGCGTCGACCGTGGCCTGGGCACCATCTTCACCCACGACCACCTCGGCCCATCGACTCACCAACAGATTGGCCTGTACGCCACCGTACTGGCAGAACCGGCCGGTTCCACCTGGTTCCACGCCGAGACCGGCGAGCCGTTGTACAGCGGCGCGCGTCAGGATGGCGGACCGACTTCGTGGCAAGCGGTGATTAATACCGGTGACATCGACGGCGATGGCAAGAACGACAGCTTCCGTGAGTTCTTCCTCGAGTACAGCGACTTCCAGCACGCGTATGAAGCCGGTGTGTACGTCGGCGCAGGCCCGGACGGCAAGCCGAATGCACAAGCCTTCCCGGCTACGGCGGACAGCTTCCGCTACGCCATCAACCCGCCTGTGCGTAACAACGCCAGTACCTTGCTGGACGGCATTGTCGAAATGCAGGGCGGCATGCTGCCCGGCTGCCCAACCCGGCCATGCCCTCAAGCCATTTCGGTGGATGACCCGGGCATGTTCGTGGTCAATTACCGCAACGAACCGCTGGCCCTGCGGGTGTACGACCCGAACAAGGTCGGCCCGGACGGCAAGCGCGGCATGCAGGCCGATGGCCTGGGCGGCGACCTGGCGTACGCCATGCAAAGCCGTACCGACCGTGCGATCCCGGCGATGAACCTGGCGCCGAACCTGATCACCGCGGCCACCGGCCCAACCGGCGGCACCACGCTGTTCCCGCCGCACATCAACAAGGGCGGCGCCGAGCCTGGCGATCCGTTCACCCCGATGCTGCGGACCTACACCGGCGACAACGTGCGGCTGCGGGTGCATGCCGGTGGTCACGAGGAGGAGCACAACGTCACCCTGCACGGCGTGAAGTGGCTGCAAAGCGGTTCCGGTTTCGGCAACAGCTCCAACTCCGGCTGGCGCGCGTCGCAGATGATCGGCATCTCCGAGCAGATGGGCTTCATTGCACCGGTGTCGATGCTGTCCAGCTCAGCGGCCACCACCGGTGACTACCTGTACTCGATGGATGCTTCGATCGAAGGCTACTGGAGCGGCATCTGGGGCGTGATGCGCAACTACACGGCGCAACGCAGCGATCTGTTCGCGCTGCCCAACAACGCCAAGCCTACCGGCATGCGCAACACCGTGGCGTTCGACGGCATCTGCCCACGGTACGGCGCCAACCCGAACGGTATCGGCACTAGGCCGACCCCACAACGCAACTATGAAGTGGTGGCGGCATTGGCCAACGACATCCTCCGCAACCCGCTGGGCCTGACCATCGGTGATCCGGCGGGTCTCGGCCAGCATGTCGGCGGGCCGTTGAATCCGGCCGGCGGCACCCTGGTGTTCAACTCGCGGACCGTGAGCATTCCGCAGGTCACTGTGTTCGACCCTGAAGACGGTGAAACCATCACCATCGGCGGGCAAAGCGGGCCGCTGCATGACCCGACCGCGATCCTGTATGTGCGCAAGGCCGACCTCGACCCTGCCACCGGCAAGCTCAAACCCGGTGTGCCAGTCGAACCCCTGGTGCTGCGCGCAGCGGCCGGTGACTGCATCAATGTCACCCTGGAAAACCGTCTGCCGAGCGTGATGCCGGACCTGGCCCAGACCGCGGTGATGCAAGGCATGGTCAAGCGTGATCGCAACAGTGGCACCGGTTCGACCACCTTCAGCAACAACCTGATGCGGCCGTCGAGCCACGTGGGTCTGCACGCGCAATTGCTGGCGTACGACATCACCAAATCCGACGGCACCAACGTCGGCGCCAACCCGACCCAGACCGTGCCGCCGCGTGTCGGCAGCAGCGGAGCCTACCCGACCCGTACCTACCAGTACTACGCCGGGCACCTGGAGCGTGAAGGCAAACCGATCACTCAGTTGGGACGTAATGTCGACAACATCAACGCCACGGCGATCGAGTTCGGCGGGTTGAATTTCACTCCGGCGGACGTGATCAAGCAGTCGCAAAAAGGCCTGGCCGCTGCGGCGAGCATCCTGCCGGTGGGCGCCACCTGGGTTGACGACACGCGCAAAGTGAATGCCACGGTCACCGCACCAGGGCAAACCAGCTACCGCGACTTTGCGATGGTCTGGCAGAAGGCCTTGAACATTCGCTGGGCCAATGGTCGGCCGGTGGAAGGGATTGCCGCGGAAGGGTTCGGCGTGCCGAACGATCCGCAGGACAACTCGAGCATGGCCATCAACTACAGGACCGAGCCGATGTGGTACCGCTTCGGCCTGGCCCCGGATGCACCGTTCGGCCATGCCGATGGCGCGGGCTACGGCGACATGGTGAACGCGCACATGGCCTACAGCAATGCGCTGGTGGGTGGTGATCCGCAAACGCCGGTGCTTTACGCGAGGCCTGGGCAACCATTCCGTACGCACATCCTGATGCCTACCGGCGGCAGTCGCGGCACGACCTTCCAGCTGGACGGGCACGTCTGGTCGACCAACCCGTTCCTGTCGGAGAAGAGCGATACCGGCGGCTATCCAATGGGCACCCCTGGCGTGGGCTCGGTGAAGTTCGGCTACAACCCGATGTCGATGTACATCGGCGCCCGCGAGAGCGTCCTGCCGGCAGCCCACTTCAGCTTCATGCTGCCGAGCGCCGGGGGGGTCAACGCGATACCGGGTGACTACCTGTTCCGCGATTACGCCGCCTACGGCAACACCTCCGGGTTGTGGGGGCTGTTGCGGGTGACCAACGAAGCGGAACCGGCGCCAGCGCCGTAGGGCAGGCAAACGCAACACCTGTAGGAGCTGGCTTGCCAGCGAAGACGGAGTGTCAGACACATCAATGTTGAATGTGCTGACGCCTTCGCTGGCAAGCCAGCTCCTACAGGGGGCGCGGTGAGGCAGGGATAGATCTGAAGGGGAGAGTGACATGAACAGGACCATCAAAATCGCCAGCGTGGCGCTGATCGTCGGGGTCGCGCTGATCTGGTTCGGGGTGTGGCGCACATCGCCGCCGACCCTGCTCAGCGACATTGCGCTACCCGACACCTGGAGCGACCAGACCCTTGAACGCGACGGCGTGTCGGTGGCCCTGGAAGTACGGCCGCTGGCCGAAGGCGGCGTGTTGCGCGAGGGTGAGTTTGCCGACGTGCGTTTCAAGGTCACCGACAAGGCGTCCGGCCAACCGCTGGCGGGCATCGCCCCCGGCGCCTGGATTGACCCGGAAACCGTTGCTGCCGACCAGGCCCAGGGCCGCGAACAGAGCTGCAAGGCCCGGGTCGGGGTGTTCCTCAAGTCGAGTATCGGCGCACGGCCGCTGCTCGATCTCAACAGCTATTTCCTGATGGTGATGAACCGTGATGCCAGCGTCTCGGTGGTCGACCCGTCAGTCTCGGTGGGCGGTATCACCAGCACCCTGACCCGCATCGACATCAAGCAACCGCCGATGGATTGGGTCACCCCCAGGGACAACAAGCGGGTATTCGTGTCGATGCCGACGGCGGGCGAAGTCGCGGTGATCGACAGTGAGCAATTCAAGCTGATCGACTCGGTGGCCGCCGGGAGTAACCCGGTGCGCGTGGCCTTGCAACCGGACGAGCGCCTGCTGTGGGTGGGCAACAATGCTCCGTCGGCCGAGCAATCCGGGGTCACGGTGATCGACACCGCCACGCTCAAGACCCTCAAGCACCTGGCCACCGGCAGCGGCCACCACGAGATCGCCTTCAGCAAGGACAGCCGTTTTGCCTTTGTCACCAACCGCGACGACGGCACCGTCAGCCTCATCGATATCGCCAGCCTGACCATCGCCAAGCAGCTCAAGACCGGTTCGCACCCGCTGTCGGTGGCGTACTCGCCACTGTCCGACGCGGCCTATGTGGCCGATGGCAAGGACGGCACGGTGACCGTGGTCGATGCCGCGAGCCAGTCGGTGCGGCGGGTGATCAAGGTCAAGCAGGGCCTTGGCCCCATGGGCTTCAGCGCCGACGGGCGTTTCGGCATCGTGCTCAATACCCTGGAGAACCAGGCCGCGGTGATCGATGCGGCCAACGATGCGCTGATCCATGAACTGGACGTGTCCGCCGAACCCTACCAGGTGGTGTTCACCAAGGCCTATGCCTACGTGCGCGGCCTGGCCTCGGCCAAGGTGACGATGATCAACCTGGCGTCCCTCGGCGAAGGCCGCAAGCCGATCAGCCAGGGTTTCGAAGCCGGGCCGCAGCCACCACGGCTGGCCGGTGACCTGCCCCTGGCGTCGAGCCTGGCGGTGTCGCGGGACGACAACGCGGTGTTTGTGGTCAACCCGGTGGACAACACCACCTACTTCTACGCCGAAGGCATGAACGCGCCGATGTCCGGCTACCCCAATCGCGGGCAGGTGGCGCGGGCAGCACTGGTCATCGACCGCAGCCTGCGCGAGGTCGAACCGGGGCTGTACAGCTCGCGGATCAAGCTGCCGGCGGCGGGGCGCTTCGATGTGGCGTTCCTGCTCAACCAGCCCAACATCATCCATTGCTTCAGCGCCGTGGTGGAGACCAACGACAAACTCCCGCCCGTCGCCGGCGTGCCGAAAGTGGAATTCATGCTCGACAAGACCACGGCTGCCTTGGGCAGCCCTTATGTCGTGCGTTTTCGTATCGTCCAGGGCAAGCAGAAGGTCCAGCGCAGCGGGGTCAAGGACGTGCAGGTGCGCTACTTCCTCGCGCCGAGTTCACGGCCCCAGCACGTCGCAGCACGGGACGTCGGCAATGGCATTTATGAAGCCCCGGTCACCCTTGACCAAAAAGGCGCCTGGTACCTGCACGTGCGTGCGGCGTCCCTGGGCGCGAATTTCGACGACCAGACTTTTGCCAGCGTTCGGGTAACCCCAGGCATTGCTCATTGAAGAGGACATCGACATGAACCGATTCGCACATCATGGACTGCTGACGATCTGCCTGTTGGCCTGCTCGTTGGAATTAGCCATCGGCCAGGCCCTGGCCCACTCGGTAGACGAACATGCCGGCCACACCCAGGCGGCCAAGAGCACCAGTTCCGAGACCGCCCAGGTCAAGTTTGCCGACGTCGCGCTGGTGGACCAGAGCGGCAAGACCGTGCGCCTGGAAAAAGACCTGGTGGCCAACAAGATCGTGGTCATGAGCTTCATCTACACCAGTTGCACCACGGTCTGCCCGGTGGTGTCCTCGATCATGGGCAAGGTGCAGAAACAGCTGGGTGCGCGGGTCGGCACCGAGGTGCAACTGGTGTCGATCAGCATCGACCCACAGCGCGACGACGCCAAGCGCCTCAACGACTACGCCCGCGCCTTCCAGAACGGCCCGGGCTGGAGCTGGCTGACCGGTTCCACGCAGTCGGTCAACGAAACCCTCAAGGGTTTGGGCAGCTTCAGTGGCGACTTCAAGAACCATGCGCCGCTGATCCTGGTGGGGGACGGCAACAGTCGCCACTGGACCCGCTACTACGGCTTCACCGACCCGAACATATTGACCCGGCAGGTGGAGAAGCTCAGCGGTGAACGCAACACCCATGCCAAACACACGGCCATCGCCATGGAGCATCAGCCATGAGACTTCTCCACGGGTTCGCCCTGAGCCTCTGCGCCTGCCTCGCCAGCGCCCTGGCCATGGCCCACGAAGGGCATGCACCCGCGGCGCCTGCCGCCGATACGGTGGCGGCCGCCGCCCAGCCGACCGCTGGCACCCGCGATGCCAAGACCTGGTTCACCGATACGCCGTTGCAGGACCAGAACGGCAATACCCTGCGTTTCTACAGCGACGCGCTGGAAAACCGCGTGGTGCTGCTCAATGTGATTTTCACCAGTTGCACCGATGCCTGCCCGTTGATCACCCAGAAGCTCAAGCAAGTGCGCGAAGTGCTGGGCGACAAGGCGGACGGCATCACCTTTATCTCCCTTACCAGTGATCCGCTGCGGGACACCCCGGCGGTACTCAAGGCTTACACCTTGAAGCAGGGCGTCGATGAGCCCCACTGGCTTTTTCTTACCGGCGACAAAGCGCAGATGGACCTGGTCCTGGGCCGTATCGGCCAGGTCATACCGTCCCCCGAGCAGCACTCCACCCAACTGATCGTCGGTGACGTGGCGAACAAGCGCTGGAGCAGGATCCGTCCCGATGCCCCGGCCGCCGCCATTGCCCAGCGCTTGCAGTTGCTGGCAATGCCCGTGGCCGGTCGCTGAGCCAGGGCCATGAAAAACGCCCTGATCCTCGGCCTGCTTCTCCTCGGCGGCATCAGCCTGAGCGCCCAGGCATTAACGCTGACGCCCAGCGAAAGTGCGGGCAAGCGGCTGTACCGCGAAGGTGTCTCCGCCAACGGCGAGCCGATCATGGCCCGGATCGGCGCGGCGGGCATGCTGCTGCCGGCCACCAGCGTGCCCTGCGCCAACTGCCACGGCAGCGATGGCCTGGGGCGCCCGGAAGGCGGAGTGCGCCCGCCGGACCTGAGCTGGTCGCGGCTGACCAGTACCTACGGCCAGCAGCAGATCAACGGACGTGCCTACCCAGCCTACACCGAGGGCACTGTGGCCCGTGCGATCCAGGAGGGGCGTGACCCGGGCAACAACCGGCTGGATTCGGCGATGCCGCGGTTCGTCCTGTCGATGAGCGATCAACGCAACCTGACGGCCTACCTCAAGCGCCTGGCTGATGAGCGCGATCCGGGCCTGAGCCCCGACAGCCTGCACCTGGGCACCTTGCTGCCGAGCACTGGCGTGTTGGGCGAGGAGGGCACCACGGTGGCGGCGGTGCTGCGGGGCAGCGTGGCGCGGATCAACGAAGCGGGCGGGATCCATGGCCGGCAGTTGCGCCTGACCATCCTCGATCCCGGTCCCGACCGTGTCAGCGCCGAGCATGCGCTCGACCAGTTGATCGAACAGGAACAGGTGTTCGCCCTGGTCGCACCGCTGGTGCCGGCGCTGGATAACGAACTGGCCCCGCGCCTGGAGCAGGCCGGCGTGCCCCTGATCGGGCCGCTGTCGTTGCAGGGCACGGCCCAGGCCAGTCGGCAGATTTTCGAGCCGCTGCCGGGGCTGCGCGAACAGATGATTGCCCTGGCCAACTACGCCGCCACCAGCCTGCGCGTGCTGCAGGGCCCGACGCTGATCGCCTACCCGAACGAGCCGGGCCAGCGCCTGGCGGCGGAGAAACTTGCCCAATACCTGCAGGACAACGCCTGGCAGAAAGTGCGCCTGCAACCCTACGAGACGGCGCAGGACGAGTTGCCACTGGGCTCGCGCTCGGTGTTCTACATGGGCAGCAGTGGCGGCTTCAGTCGTTTGGCCGCGCGCTTGCAGACCGCGGGCCAGGTGCCTTATCTGTTCGCCGCCTCGAACCAGGTGGCGGGGGATCTGATGCAGGTGCCCAGCGGGTTTTCCCGGCGGGTGTTCCTGGCGTATCCGTTCGTGCCCAGCGACTGGACGCGCACCGGGCGCACCGCCCTGACCCAATTGCGCGAACGCCAGAAGCTCGGCGGCGAACACGCGGTGCTGCAGGTCGGGGCCTACAGTTCGATGCTGCTGCTCAGCGAGGGCATGAAACAGGCGGGGCGCGATGCCAGCCGGGAAAAACTCATCAGTGCCCTGGAAGGCCTGCACGACTTCGATACCGGCCTGACCCCGCTGATCAGTTTCGGGCCGGGCCGACGCCTGGGCCTGAGCGGCGCCCATGTGGTCACCGTGGACCTGCCCGACCAGCGCTTCTATCTGGTCGCCCCCTACAAACCCATTGCCGCCACGCCCTGATCCGGAGGCCGAAGATGAAACTCACGACTGTAATGGTGCTGTTGACCCTGTGGGTGCCCGCCGCGTTTTGCAGCAATGGCCCGGCCGTGGCACGGGTCAATGGCGAGGAAATTTCCCAGCTACGCCTGGAGCGCTATTTCGCCGAATACCTGGAGGATCAGGGCCGGGCGGTCGCCAGCATCCGCAGCCCCAGCGCCTACAAACAGCTGCGCACGGCGGCGCTGGATGCGCTGATCGACAAGGAACTGCTGTGGCAGGAGGCGCTCAAGCGCGGGGTGGTGATCAGCGATGCCACGGTGCAGGACCAGGTCGAGCAGACCCGCCAGGCCATGGGTGGCCCACAGGTGTTCGCCCGGCGCCTGGAAGACGCCGGTTTCGATGAGGCTTCTTACATCGAGTACACCCGCCGCGACCTGGCGGCGCAGCAGATGTTTACTGAGCTCACGAGGGTCGGCGAGCCGGACGAAAAAGAGGTGCGGGCGTTCTATCAGGAGCACCGCGCCGAGATGAACCGTCCCGAGGAAATCCAGGTCAGGCATATCCTGATAAAAGTGCCTCAGGGGGCGGACGCTTCCACAGTCGAAGCCGCGAGACTACGCTTGCAGGCACTGCACACGAGCATCCGTGAAGGCGCCGATTTTGCCAGCGTCGCGCGCAGCGGTTCCGAAGACGCTTCGGCCAGCGCCGGCGGCGACCTGGGTTACTTTGCCCGGGGGCGCATGATGCCGGAGTTCGAAGCCGCAGCCTTTGCCCTCAAACCCGGGTCCGTCAGCGAGCCGGTGCGCACGGCGGTGGGCTGGCATTTGATCCTGTTGGAGAACCGAATGGAGGCCGCCGATGTCACACAAGAGCAGGGACTTGAAATGGTTCGGGCCTACCTTGCCCGACAGAAACAGGTCCAGGCGCGTCTGCAGGCGCTGGCGCAGCTGCGCGCAAGCAACAGCATCGAAAGAATTGACGATCAATGAGCTTTCCCCAACAGTGGGGGAAAGCTTCGCTGCACGTCCGTTCGCTTTCCCCCGCTTTTGGGGGGTGGGGCATGTGGACGAAACGGCATTGCTTTTAAATTCAAGGACATGAATACATAAAATTACCGGCACTCAGCCTGGCATGAAGTGTGCGTTAGACCTATCAAGGCGCGCACTCCGCCAGGTTCGGTACTCGGACCTGGGGTTCAAGGAGTCCACCTTGTTAAACAAAGTACTGGTTGTTGAAGACGAACAACTTCTTGCAGAAAACCTCCAGGGTTACCTGCAGGCGCAAGGGTTGGAAGTCCGGATTGCTCACGACGGTGCGCAAGGAATCGCTGAAGCCGGCGACTTCGCACCCGATGTGATGGTGTTCGATTACCGCTTGCCCGATATGGAAGGCTTTGAGGTGCTCGATGCCGTCCGCCAGAACAGGAAGTGTCATTTTGTGCTGATCACGGGGCACCCCACCGCAGAGGTTTGCGAAAGGGCCCGGCAACTGGAAGTCAGCCATATCCTGTTCAAACCCTTTCCGATGGCGGAACTGGCGCGTGCAGTGCTTGATCTTCTGGGGCGACAGCGCGAACCCAACGCGGCGGTGAGCAGTTCCGAAGGCTTTGTCGAACGACGCCAGAGCAGGACCGAGAGTTTCCCGCTGCAGTTGTACGACGGTAGTTGGGTGCTAGCAGATCGCCGACGAAGTACCTCGGCCTCCACAGCGCCAGACGACGAACAATTGCTCACCGGGGAGTAATGGCGCGACAAGAGGTTCCGGCACATGCCGCAATTGCTCGCCGCGCCGACAGGGCTCTAAGCCCCGGGTGTTGGAGAGCAAGCCATGGACCGTCTATCCCTTGTCGTCGATGTGCCACCGCTGGACTCTGTACCGACTCGTTTTTCCAGTGAGCAACTGGCCCAGGCCCGTTCCCGGGCCGGCAGTACCGGCGAGCGGATGCTCGAAGCCCTCGGGGTGCTCTGCGAACTGGCCCCCATGCCCTTTATCCAGTGCCTGGGCGCAACCCTTCACTATCCGGTGCTCGACACCGACAGCCTGTTCCAATCGACCCCGGTATTCGACCGGGTCACCCTGGCCCAATGCCTCAAGCGCGAATTCATCCTGCTGCGTCACGCCGACGCGGTCATTGGCGTGTTTGCCGACCCCTTCGACACTGCACGCCTTGCCTGGATCGACGACTGCCTGCACGGCGCGCCGCTGTACCTGGTGCATGCCGACGACCTGAAAGCCTACCTGGCGCGCCATGAAGAGAGCTTCCACGCGGTGGAGTCGCTCAACGCCCAGGCCGACGGCAATACCGAGATCGACACCCTGCAAAGCCTGTCCCTGACCAGCATCAGCGAAGACTCCAGCGTGGTGGTCAAGCTGGTCAACTCGACCCTCTACGACGCGCTGAAGATGCACGCCAGCGATATCCACCTGGGCACCACCGGCAGCGGCCTGGTGATCAAGTACCGCATCGATGGCGTGCTCAACAACATCAGCAAGATCCAGGGCAACGAGTTCGCCGAGCAGGTGATTTCCCGGGTCAAGGTCATGGCCGAACTGGACATCGGCGAAAAACGCGTGCCCCAGGACGGGCGTTTCAAGATCGGCATCAGCGGCCGCCAGATCGACTTCCGGGTGTCGATCATGCCGAGCATTTTCGGCGAGGACGCGGTGCTGCGGGTGCTCGACAAGCAGGACCTGGCCGACAAGGTCTGCGGCGTGCAGTTGCAGGCCCTGGGCTTTGAAGAGGAAACCCTGCGCCAACTGCGCCGCCTGGCCGCCGAACCCTACGGCATGGTGCTGGTCACCGGCCCCACCGGCAGCGGCAAGACCACCACGCTGTACGCGATGATCACCGAGATCAACCACGGCGTGGACAAGATCATCACCATCGAAGACCCGGTCGAATACCAGCTGCCGGGCGTGCTGCAAATCCCGGTCAACGAAAAGAAAGGCCTGACCTTTGCCCGCGGCCTGCGCTCGATCCTGCGCCACGACCCGGACAAGATCATGGTCGGCGAGATCCGCGACCCCGACACCGCGCAGATCGCCGTGCAGTCGGCGCTCACCGGGCACCTGGTGTTCACCACCATCCACGCCAACAACGTGTTCGACGTGATCGGGCGCTTCACCCAGATGGAGATCGACCCCTACAGCCTGGTGTCCGCGCTCAATGCGGTATTGGCCCAGCGCCTGATCCGCCTGGTGTGCAGCGCTTGCAGCACGCCGTACACGCCGAGCGAAGAAGAGCTTTCAAGCTCGGGCCTGGACCCGCAACAGGTCGGCCACTACCAGTTTGTCCACGGCAAGGGCTGCGGTCATTGTCGTGGCACCGGCTACCGCGGCCGCAGCGCGATTGCCGAGCTGCTGCACCTGGACGACGAGCTGCGGCAGATGATCGTCGAGCGCCAACCGATTTCGAAAATCAAGGCACACGCCTGCAAACGTGGCTTGCGCCTGCTGCGCGAGTCGGCGCTGGAACTGGTGCAACAAGGCCGGACCACTCTCGAGGAGATCAATCGTGTCACTTTTATCTCGTGAGCGTTATGTCGCCGTGCTCGGCGCCAGCGGTGTCGGCCTCGGTCAGCGTCAAGGTGGCGACACCCTGTGGCTGGGCAGCGTCGGCTTCATCGATGAAGGGTTCATGGCCTGGGCGGTCGCCCTGGAAACCCTCGACCGCCTGCTGGGCGAACATGCCCGCGCCGGTGCCGAGTTGACCGTGGTGGTCTCCGGCCACTTCAGCCGGTTCTGCCTGGTGCCCTGGAGCGAGCAGATCAGCAGCCCCGCAGAGCTGCAGGGGTTTGCCCAGCTGTGCCTGGAAGACCTCTACGGCGCGGCGAACCAACCCTGGGACCTGGTGCTGTCGGCCGAACCCGCCGGTTATGACCGCATCGCTACGGCGCTGCCGCAGGATTTGCTCGAGCGCCTGCGTACCCTGGTCAGCGGCCGTGGCCTGCGCCTGCGCTCGGTGCAACCGTACCTGATGGCGGCGTTCAATCACTTCGACAAAAGCTTCGACGCCGGCGACTTCCTGTTCGTGGTCGCCGAGCCGGTGCGCAGCGTCTTGCTGCTGGCCCGCGAAGGCCGCTGGACAGCGGTGCGTTCGGTCGGCAGCAGCGACAGCGATGCCGCACTGAGCGCACTGGTCGGACGCGAATGCCAATTGCAGGCCTCTGCCAGCGAACGGCCGCTGAACGTCTACCTGCACGCACCGGCACGCATCGACTCCCATCCTGAAGTGCCCGGTGTGCACCTGCGCACCCTCGAAGAAGGCCGGACAAACGTACGCGATTGCCTGTACGTCATGTCCCGGACGGTGGCCTGACATGCGCCCGCTGATGCTCGACTTTCAGCCACGCCGCCGCTCGAGCCCCCTGGGCTGGAGCCTGCTGGCCGGTGGCGTGGTGCTGGCGCTGACCTGCATCGTGTTTGCGCAACACCTCAGCGGTGAGGCCGAACAACAGCAAGGTCACCTGCAAAACACCCAACGGGTGCTCACCGGCGACACCGGTGGCAAGGTCAGCCTGACCCCGGCCGAAACCCGCGAGCAGGCGCAGAACCTGGCCGAGATGCGCAAGGTCTCGCAGCAGTTGCGCCGCCCTTGGGAGCGTCTGTTCGCCACCCTGGAAGCCATGCCCCGGGACAACGTCGCTTTGCTCACCCTGACCCCGGACGCCCGCAAGGGCCAGGTGCGGATCAGCGCCGAGGCGCGTGACCTGGACGCCATGCTCGACTTCCACCGCCGCCTCGAAGCCAGCGACGAGCTCTCCGACGTGTCGTTGCTCAGCCACGAAATCGTCGCCAACGTGCCGGAACACCCGGTGCAATTCAACCTGTCGGCTACCTGGGAGATTGGCGATGCAAATCCCTAGATTGATCGTCCACGAATACCTGCAAAGCCTGGGCGTGCCTGGCCTGGCGGGGTTGGCCATGCTGGTGCTGGCGCTGACCTATGGGCTGTTCGGCCTGTTGCCGGACTGGCAGTCATTGCAGCAACTGAGCCAGCAGACCCGCGAAGCCCGCGAATACCTGGCCAAGGTCGAAGAGGGTTCGGTCGCCGCACCGGTGGTACCGCAACGTCAGCTCGATGATTTCCGCAGCAAGTTGCCGACCCAGCCCCAGGCTACCGTCGCCATCGACAAGATCTATGCGCTGGCCGCCCAGGAACGCATCACCCTGTCCCGGGGCGAGTACTCCCTGGGCATCGATCCCAAGACCCACCTGGCCCGTTACCAGATCCTGTTGCCGGTGCGGGGCAGCTACCCGCAACTGCGGCGCTTCATGCACGCCTTGCTCGGCCAGTTGCCGGCGGTGGTGGTGGAAGACCTGGAGTTGCAACGCAAGAAGATCGCCGACACCGACCTCAATGGGCGGATCCGCATGACCCTTTACCTGTCGAGGTCATGATGAACAGCAAACGCACTATGGGTTGGGTGGCGTTCCTCGGCGTGGCCGCGGCGCTGACCTGGTTGCCCGACTACTTCAAGCCGGCCGACGACAGCGACCTTGCCGTGGCCGCCGTGGCCACGCCGGCCAAAGGCAAAAAACGTAGCGCGTTGCCAGCGGCGCAAGCCTCCGCTGCGCCCGTGGCGATCAAGGACCTGAGCCCGGCGGGCGACCTGTTCGCCGCGCGCAGCTGGAAGGCCGCGCCGACCCTGGCCAGCGTCACCGAAAAACCGGTCAACGTCGCGCCGGTGGTGCAGGTCCCCACTGCACCGCCGATGCCTTTCCAGTTCATCGGGCGAATCGATGACCGCACCGACCTGCAAGTGTTTTTGCAAAACGGCGAGAAGATCTACGTCGTGCGTAAAGGGGATGTGATCGACGAAACATGGAAGATCGAGGGGATTTCCGATCTGGAACTGAGCCTGGTCTATTTGCCTCTGCATTTGTCCCAGACTTTGTCTGTGGGGAGCGCGCAATGAACAAATCCCGTTTGCTGATGAGCCTCTGTCTCTGTGCCGGGCTGGCTGCGTGCAGCTCGGCGCAGGTCGCCAAGGAAGAAGCCTCCGAGTTGATGGAGCAGGGGCAGTACGAAGCCGGCCTGGCCAGGATCGAGGAGGGCTTGCGGGAAAACCCTCGCGACACCGAACTGCACATCGCCCTCAACAGCTCCCGTGCCCGGGCGATCACGGCACTGCTGACCCAGGCCGACATGGACCGCACCCAGCGTGATTTCGCGTCGGCCCGCATGGCCTACGGCCGGGTGTTGACCATCGAACCGAACAACCGCCGCGCCCAGGACGCCATGCGCCAACTCGAACACATGCGCAGCCTCGACGAGAAACTCGAACTGGCCCGCGGCGACCTGCGCCGCGGCGACATCTACGGCGCCGAGCGTCAGGTCAAACAGATTCTCGAACTGGACCCGAACAACGAAGGCGCCCTGGAACTGCAGAGCAATATCCGCCTGGTGCAGAGCCGCAACGTGGTGGCCTATCCGCAACTGCGCACCCGCCTGGACAAACCGGTGACCCTGGAATTTCGCGACGCCAACCTCAAGACCATCTTCGAAGTGCTGTCCCAGGTCGCCGGCTTGAACTTCATCTTCGACAAGGACCTGCGCCCGGACATGAAAGCCACCATCTTCGTGCGTGACGTGCGCATCGAAGACGCCGTGGAACTGCTGCTGCAACAGAACCAGCTGCACCAGAAAGTGGTGAACGAAAACACCCTGCTGATCTACCCGGATTCGCCGCAGAAGCTCAAGGATTACCAGGAACTGGTGATGCGCACCTTCTACCTGACCAGCATCGATGCCAACACCGCGCTGAACATGGTCAAGACCATGCTCAAGACCCGCGACGTGTTCGTCGATGAACGCCTCAATACCCTGACCATGCGCGACACCGGCGACGCCGTGCGCATGGCGGAAAAACTCCTGCAATCCCAGGATCAGTCCAACCCCGAAGTGGTGCTGGAAGTGGAAGTGATGGAAGTCGCCACCCAGCGCATCCTCGACCTTGGCCTGCAATGGCCGAACACCTTCGGCGTGGTCAACAGCGATGGTTCGGCGGTGACCCTGCTCGATCAGCTCAAGGGCATCAACTCCAGCCGGATCACCATCCAGCCGTCGCCACAGGCCAAGATCAACGCCCAGGACAAGGACATCAACACCCTGGCCAGCCCGGTCATCCGCGTCAGCAACCGCGAGCAGGCGCGCATCCACATCGGCCAGCGCGTGCCGATCATCAGCGCCACGTCGGTGCCGTCGACCCAGGGACCGGTGATCACCGAAAGCGTGACTTACCTCGATGTCGGTCTGAAACTGGAAGTGCAGCCCACCGTGCACCTGAACAACGAAGTGGCGATCAAGGTGGCCCTGGAAGTGAGTAACGCCACGCCCCTGGAGCCGACCCGCCAGGGCACGATTCCGGTCCAGGTCGATACCCGCAACGCGCAGACCACCCTGCGCCTGCATGACGGCGAAACCCAGATCCTCGCCGGCCTGATGCGCAACGACCATGGCAGCACCGGCAACAAGATTCCCGGCCTTGGCGACATTCCTGGCCTGGGTCGCCTGTTCGGCAGCAACAAGGACGATGTCAGCAAATCCGAGCTGGTGCTGTCGATCACTCCGCGGATCGTGCGCAACCTGCCGTACCAGAGCCCGTCGGACATGGAGTTCACCACCGGCACCGAAACCAGCATGCACATCCAGGCGCCGGATCGTTCGAAGGTCGAAGTCGAAGAGGTTCGGACCAATGGCATGAGCGCACCGATCGCGACCACCGTTACCGTCGGGAAGCCTTGATCATGAACGCCTCGCAACGCGGTTTTACCCTGATCGAAGTCGTGGTGACGCTGTCGTTGATCGGCCTGCTGGCCGGCATGGCCGCACCGCTGACCGAGACCGTGGTGCGCCGGGGCAAAGAGCAGGAATTGCGCACCGCGCTGTACCAGATCCGCGATGCCATCGACGCCTACAAGCGCGCGTTCGACGCCGGTTACATCGAGAAGTCGCTCAACAGCAGCGGCTACCCGCCGAACCTGCAGGTGCTGGTGGAAGGCGTGCGTGATGTGCGCAGCGCCAAGGGTGCCAAGTTCTACTTCCTGCGGCGCGTGCCCCATGACCCGCTGGCACCGGTCAAGCGCGACGACGAAGGCGGCTGGGGCGTGCGCTCCTACGACAGTACGGCTCAGAACCCGCGGGAGGGCGAGGACGTCTTTGACGTTTACTCCAAGGCCCACGGCAAAGGGCTCAACGGCATCGCCTACCGGGAGTGGTGAGCATATGCGTCGGGAAAAGGGTTTTACCCTGCTGGAACTGATGGTGGTCATGGCAATCATCGCGACCCTGATGACCATCGCCTTGCCACGCTATTTCAACAGCCTCGAGGCCTCCAGGGAGACCACCCTGCGCCAGAGCCTGTCGGCGATGCGCGAAGCCCTGGATCACTACTACGGTGACACCGGACGTTATCCCGACTCCCTCGAACAGCTGGTTGAACAGCGTTACCTGCGCAATCCGCCGATGGACCCGATCACCGAACGCAAGGACGCCTGGGTCATGGTTGCACCGCCTGATGGCGTGGCCGGCGGTGTCGCCGATATCAAGAGTGGTGCCACAGGGAGGGCCCGTGATGGCAGCCTTTATTCCGAGTGGTAAGCCTGCGGGGCAAGACGGCTTCACCTACCTGGGTGTGCTGTTCCTGATCATGGTGATGGGCATGGGCCTGGCCAGTGCCGGCGAGCTGTGGTCCACCGCCTCGCGCCGCGACCGTGAACGCCAGTTGCTGTGGGTTGGCACCCAGTACGCCCAGGCACTGCGCAGCTATTACCGCAGTTCGCCAGGCCTGGCCCAGTACCCCAGGGAACTCGCCGACCTGGTGCAGGACGAGCGTTTTCCCGGCGCCAAGCACCATATCCGCCAGCTGTACCCGGACCCGATTGGCGGCGGCGAATGGTTCCTGATGCGCGGCTTCGACGGACGCATTACCGGCATCAGCAGCCCGTCCACGGACAAGCCCCTGAAGCAGGCGGATTTTCCCAGCCAGTGGTCGGACTTCAACGGCATGGCCAGCTACAAGGACTGGCAGTTCGTGGCCGAGAAAGCCTTCCTCGACGGCGCCTCGGGCCCGGCCAAAGGCCAGTCCGCAGCGTCCCAGGCGGTGCAGCCATGAAGCGCTTCTGCCTGGCCTTGATCCTGGTGTTGAGCACCTCTGTGACCTGGGCCGGTGAAGAGGACGAAATGCTCGGCTTTATCGTCGACGACACGATCTCGCACATCGGCCACGAATTTTACTACTCGTTCAGTGAACGCCTGCGCGCCACCAGCCCGATGGATTTCAACCTGGTGGTACGCGAACGACCTTCGGCTCGCTGGGGCAGCCTGGTGACCGTGGAATTTCAACAACGACTGGTTTACCGGCGCTTCCTGCCGCCGAACACCGTGGAGCTCAAGGACGAGGCCTATGCCGCCGCCGACTGGGTACGCGGGCAGATTGTCCAGCGCAAGCTGGAAGCCTTGTTGCAGGACACCACGGACCTTGAGAGGGACGAACTATGAAAGCGAAAACGTTTTTGCAGCGCGCCGGTGGATGCTTGCTCGGCCTGGGCGCCTGCGCCCTGGCCCAGGGCACGGAACTGGTCTACACGCCCGTCAACCCATCGTTCGGCGGCAACCCGTTGAACGGCACCTGGCTGCTCAACAATGCCCAGGCGCAGAACGACTACGACGATCCCGACTTGAAGGATCGCACCTCGGTGGCCGGGACCTCGGCCCTGGAGCGCTTCAGCGCCCAGTTGCAATCGCGTTTGCTCGGGCAACTGCTGGACAACATCTCCACCGGCAACACGGGGAGCCTGTCCACGGACGCTTTCATCGTCGACGTGGTCGACGACTCCGGTGCGCTGACGATCAACGTCACCGACCGGGCCACGGGCGAAGTTTCGGAAATCCAGGTGAATGGCCTGGCCCCTTGAGGGGATGCGGGTTTATGGGGAGTTAAGGACATGAAAAAAATAATTGCGCTGGGGCTGATGTTGGCGGCATTACAGGGGTGCAGTCTGCGCGAGCCGATGCCGGCCGAACAGGACTCGCAAACCCCGACCCTGACCCCAAGGGCCTCGACTTATTATGACTTGATCAACATGCCACGACCCAAGGGCCGCTTGATGGCGGTGGTCTACGGCTTCCGCGACCAGACCGGGCAATACAAGCCAACCCCGGCCAGCTCGTTCTCCACCAGCGTCACCCAGGGCGCGGCGAGCATGCTGATGGACGCCTTGCAGGCCAGCGGCTGGTTCGTGGTGCTCGAGCGTGAAGGGCTGCAGAACCTGTTGACCGAACGCAAGATCATCCGCGCCTCGCAAAAGAAACCCAACACCCCGGTGAACATCCAGGCGGAACTGCCACCGCTGCAAGCGGCGAACATGATGCTCGAAGGCGGGATCATCGCCTACGACACCAACGTACGCAGCGGCGGCGAAGGCGCACGCTACCTGGGCATCGACATAGCCCGTGAGTATCGCGTCGACCAGGTCACGGTGAACCTGCGGGCGGTGGACGTGCGCAGCGGCCAGGTGCTGTCCAACGTCATGACCAGCAAGACCATCTACTCCGTGGCCCGCAGTGCCGGGGTGTTCAAGTTCATCGAGTTCAAGAAACTGCTCGAGGCCGAGGTGGGCTACACCACCAATGAACCGGCGCAGTTGTGCGTGTTGTCGGCGATCGAGGCGGCGGTGGGGCATATGCTGGCGCAGGGGATCGAGCGGCATTTGTGGCAGGTGGCGGGGGATAATTCCCAACCTGCGCAGAACGAGACGCTGGATCGCTACCTGACGCAGAATCGTGTTGTACCTGAAGGTGAGGGAGAGGACGAGTGAACCGGCGCGGCTTTGTAGGAGCTGGCTTGTCCGGTCGCCGCATCGCAGCGATGACGGCGTTACAGCCGACCCGTCTCTCGCGGCGGTACCCGATCCCAACTGTGGGAGCGGGCTTGCTCGCGAAGGCGGCCTTATAGCCGACCAATCGTCCGCGGCTGTCCCCGATCTACTGTAGGAGCCGGCTTGCTGCGGGCGGCGTTCCGACGACGGCGTCCTGACAGCCGACCTATTATTTATTGACCGAGTACATATCCATTCCTGATCCCAAGCGAACGCATTCCCCTGTAGGAGCTGGCTTGCCAGCGAAGCGGCCCGAAAGACTCGCACCAGACTCAAGGCCGCCTTCGCCGGCAAGGTATATGTCGCGCACGAAACCACGGTAGAGGCACGTTTTTGTAGGAGCTGGCTTGCCAGCGAAGCGGCCCGATAGAGCAGCACCAGACTCAAGGCCGCCCGCCGGCAAGGTATATATCGCGCACGAAACCACGGCAGAGGCACATTTTTGTAGGAGCTGGCTTGCCAGCGAAGAGGCCCGATAGAGCAGCACCAGGCTCAAGGCCGCCTTCGCCGGCAAGGTATATGTCGCGCACGAAACCACGGTAGAGG